>DAIDIH010000187.1 GCA_027459465.1 Bryobacterales bacterium
CAACCAGACAAACTTCGGCCCGCCGAACCCGATCGTATTTTCCGCGGGGAAGATCAGTTCCTCGGCCGGGCTCATTACACGTACGGCGACGACGTCGCGTGAGATCCAGTTCGGCCTGAAGCTGATGTTCTGACGGGGATGCGGACTCAGGGCAGCCGCCGCAACGTGGTTCCCGCCGGTTGCTCGAGAACGAACTTGGCCGGGTTGACCGAAGCGCTATTCATTTTCATCTCGAGAACACGTATCTGCACCTCGTAGCTTTCCTGCGGCCGGCGGATTTCAATGTCCGAGGGAAAAGGAATCCCGCCGAAGTTTTTCCAGCTTTCGTAGGTCACGATGCTTGCAACGGCGCCGGAGGCACCGAAGGTCTTCTGTCCGGTGATCTCGAGCGTGTACGGGTTGAAAGTGAAGCTGCGGAGCAGGCGCGGTTTTTTCGGATCCCCACCGGCGACGAGAAGCGTGTATCGCGGCGGTGTACCGTCCGCATCGTCCTGCACCAGGCTGATCTCGCCGCTCTCATCCGGCGGATGCAGGATTATCGCATCGAGGAATGCCGACGGCCGAAGGTTTTCTAACTTCTTTTTCGAGGCGGCCGGGGCCTGGTTATCGCCGATCATGAATCGCTTCTCTGAAGGAATATGCAGACGAAATTCCCGCCCAACCGAGGACATATCGAAGATGGTGCTGTTCACCAACGGGTCCATGCCGATGACGCGAATGGAGTCGGGCTGTTCGTAAAGGATGTAACCGTTGATCGTCGCATAGTCAGTAATCGTTTTCCGGTTTTCCGCTTCCACCGACGGAGACATCGTTGCCCGGACCAGGAATCTCTGAACGGGGTCCGAGACGGCGTGAAGCCGCGCCAGCAGGTCCGCCTGGCTGAACGGCATCAGCGGACTTGACGGCCGTTTTTGAGCGGCCGGAATGGACCGCCGCCGGACGAAACAGCCACTGGAAAGCAACGAAAGAAAAATGGCGGAGGCCAACAGGGCTCGGCGTCCGAACTGGCGGCGGGCACGAGCGTGGCCGAAGGCAGGTTCGCACCGGGGGTCGCCGTTTGAAGAGATCAAGCCCGGACCAGAGAGAATAGCTGCTGCTCCAGCAACGAAGCAACAGGAAGCGACACGACACCCGCCCTTTGGCCGCTATGCGGAACGGGGATCGAATCCGTGCAGAAGAGCCGCTGTACGCCGAGTTCCCAGAGCCCGGTCCAGCGCTCACCCGTGAACAAACCGTGGGTCACCAGGATGCTGATATCCTCCACTCCGGCGGCCTGAAGCTTCTCACATGCCGACAACAGCGTCTCTCCCGTATCGAGGATATCATCGACCAAGACGACTCTCCGGCCGGTCTTTCCGACCGGGCCGGCGTGCGTGATTCCTGCCGGAGTTCGCTGCTTGCGGAAAAACGGGATCTCGGCCTGCTCGATTCCCGCGGCCATCGCCACTGCCCGACATCGCGGAATCGCCCCTTCATCCGGAGCAACCAGCGTCGCGTCTTTCAGCCCGTGCCGGTTGATCGCGGCAGCAAACACTTCGGCGGGGGAGACGGAGAGGACGGGAATCGGATATAAGCGGCGCGCTCGCTCACTGTGGATGTCCACGGTGATCACTTCGTCCAGGCCCGACGATCGAGCCACCAACCCCGTCCAGGCCGTTGCCAGACTCTCTCCGGGCTTGTCTTTATCGTGTCTTGCGTAGGCGAGGTACGGGAGCAGGGCGGTCACCGAGCGAGCGCCGTCCTTCTTCAGCGTATGCGCGAGCAGCATCGTAGCAAGAAACTGGTCATCGGCGGGGCCGATCGCACCGAGCACCGCGCACGGTGACCCGGCAACCCGAGTTTGAAGCTCGATGTGCATCTCCCCGTTCTCGTAACGGTCCAGGCTGAAGTGGCCGGCTGCGGCTGAACCGGACCGGGAGATGGCGCCGGCCATCGAACGATAGGCGTCAAAGGCAAACAGAATCATCGCCAACCCCTCCGCGGCCTCGCCTCACACTTGAAGGCCGAGGCGCGCTCCCGGCCCCACCCGCGCTTTCTAACCACCCGGCAAGTAACGCTCAGGCGGCCTTCACATCAATCGGCCTCACGTTGGCAGGCGTTTTCTTCATCGCGATCACATGAAGCATTCCCTTCTCGAGCGATGCCTTCACAGTGTCGACGTCGATGCCCTCGGGGAAACTGAAGTGGCGGAAGACATCGTTAGAACTGAACTCAGACCACACCACCTTCGCTTCTTCCCCTTGCTTTTTTTCTTCGAGCCGGGCATGAACATTAACCTCCGTGGGTGTCGCCGTCACCTGCACGTCCTTGGGCTCGTAGCCCGGCAGGGTCAACTCGATGTCGAACTGCTTGTCGGACTCCCGCAATTCGGCCGCGGGCCAGCCCATCACTTCGTGCTCGGCCTTAAGCCAGTCATCGAGTGCATGACCGAACTCCCTGCCGCGCTTTTCGAAAAGGTCGAAAGCCCGTCGCCGCACTTCGTCGAAACGCTTCTCCAGTTCCTCGAAGAGCGGGAGCGGCTTCACTTCTTTGCTTTCTATCTTCTCAACTGCAACATTTGCCATGACAGGCGTCTCCTTTTTGCCCACAAAGTGGGCTTACACACGGAGGTGCAGTTTTTGTGCCAGACGAGCGATGGCAAGCGGGGTGCTGTTAGCAGGCGCTGGATGGCGCCGCATTTGTCCCGAGGCGTCCACACGTGCCTTCTGCTCGGCGTGGCAGCGCTCTCCATCTGCATCACGTGGCTATTTCGCCGCAGTCCTGCTTGGCGCCGGCACCTTCGCGTCTTTCTCGGTTGTTTCCTCGCAGCCAACGAAGTGATATGGTACGCCTACCGGTTGCGCACGGAAGGTTTCCGTTTCCCGGAAGCGCTGCCGCTGCAACTGTGCGATCTCACCCTGTGGCTGACTGTGCTGTCGGGGCTCACGCTGAACGCGGGAGCGTTTGAAGTCGCTTACTACGGTGGACTTGGCGGCAGCACTATGGCCTTAGTGACCCCGGACCTCTGGGCGCCGTTCCCGTCCTACCCCACGGTGTACTTCTTCCTGTCCCACGGATTCGTGGTTGCAACTCTCATTGCGCTGGCCGCCGGGGGACTGGTCGTCCCGCGACCCGGATCGGTCTGGCGCGTGTGGAAAATCCTGAACCTGTTCGCGGGGGGAGTGGCAATTTTTGACTTTCTGTTCAAAACGAACTACATGTACCTTTGCGCCAAGCCGGCCAGTGGCTCGCTCCTCGACTATTTCGGACCCTGGCCCATTTACATTCTCACGGGCGAGGTATTTGCCTTGGGAATCTTCTGGCTTCTGTGGCTTCCGTTCGGCATCCGGGACGCCCGGATTCGCAGCCAGCAATGATGGCTGGATATAGAATTGCGGCTTGGATGGCGTGGAGCGGAACGCATCTCGCGTGTTTCCTGCAATATCCGTGTTCCTCTGCGGCGATGTCATGACCGGCCGCGGCATTGATCAGATTCTTCCCCAGCCGTCGAGCCCCGAAGTGCACGAGCCCCGCGTGGTCTCCGCGATTGAGTATGTGGAGATGGCGGAGCGAACCAACGGGCGCATTCCCCGCCGTGCGGAATTTTCCTATATCTGGGGCGACGCGCTCGCCGAACTCGACCGCGTGCGGCCGGTGGCGCGCATCATCAATCTTGAAACCAGCATCACCACGTCTACCGATTACCAGCGCAAGAGCATCCACTACCGGATGCACCCGGCAAACACACCGTGCCTGTCGGCGGCCGCGATCGACTGCTGCACCGTCGCCAACAACCACGTTCTCGACTGGGGACCGCGCGGGCTCGAAGAAACGCTCGAATCCTTGCATTCGGCGGGCATTCGGACGGCCGGCGCCGGGCGCAATCTGGCCGATGCATGGGAGCCGGCGATTGTTCCCACTCATGGAGGCGGCCGTGTGCTGGTCTTCGCCGCCGGCGACATGGACAGCGGCATCCCGGGCTCGTGGGCCGCGGGATCAAAGCCTGGCGTCGCGCTTCTTCCGGACCTGTCGGAACGTACGGCACAACGCATCTCGACCGACGTCATGCGCAGCAAGAGGCCGGGTGACATCGCTATTTTTTCGATTCACTGGGGCGACAACTGGGGCTACGACGTCCCGCGCCGCCACCGTCAATTCGCCCACACACTCATCGACGAAGGCGCGGTGGATGTCATCTACGGACACTCCTCGCATCATCCCAAGGGCATCGAAATCTATAAAGATCAACTAATCCTTTACGGCTGCGGTGATTTTCTCAACGATTACGAGGGCATCGGCGGTTACGAATCGTTCCGGGCCAACCTTGCGCTTGCTTATTTCCCAACGCTCGATGCGCGCACGGGCGCGCTGGTGCAGCTTGCGATGGCCCCGTTCGAGATCCGGCGCTTCCGCCTGCACTCGGCGAGCGCCCCGGATGCCGCCTGGTTACGCGAGCGGATGGCGCGCGAGGTGATGCCGGCGGGAACCTCGCTGGAACTCGACTCCCGCCGCCATCTTGTTCTCCGGGGGGCCGGCTGAGCCTACTGCCCGGCCGGCAGCAGCGCCAAGGCCACCACTTCCTCCATCGAGCGGACGAAGTGAATCTGCACGTCGCCGAGTTGTTCGCTCTTCAAGTCTTCCTTCACGTTGGGTTCGTTTTCCTGGGGGACGATGACGTGCCGGATTCCGCTGCGTTTGGCCGCAAGGATTTTTTCCTTGATGCCGCCGACCGGCAGAATCAGGCCGGTAAGAGTGATTTCGCCGGTCATGGCGTAATCGGAGTTGACGCGACGCCCGGTGAGCGCAGAAACCAAGGCCATTGCCACGGTGGCGCCCGCGGACGGTCCGTCTTTCGGGATCGCGCCCGACGGGACGTGCACGTGAATATCGCTTTGTTTGAACACTTCCGGATCGATGCCGAACTGCGGGGACTGCGCTCGCACCCACGTCAGCGCCGCCTGAATGGATTCCTGCATCACGGCGCCAAGCTGTCCGGTCATGATCAGGCCCTTGCTGCCGCCGGGCATGCGGCCCGCCTCTACGAACAGCACGTCGCCGCCGACAGGAGTCCACGCCAGGCCCACTGCCACGCCCGGGCGCCGGGTCCGCTCGCCCACCTCGAGTTCGGTGCGAAACTTGGGCGGGCCGAGAAACTTCTCGATCAATTCCCTGCCGGCATCGACGGTGTTGCGGTTTCCGGCCGCGACCTCCCGGGCCTGTTTCCGGCATACGGTTCCGATCGCGCGTTCAAGATTTCGTACACCCGCCTCGCGCGTGTACCGCTGGATGATGTAACGCAGGCTCTCCTCGGAAAAGCGCACGGCGGTAGCCTCGTCGAGGCCGTTCTCGGTGGTCTGACGGGGAATCAGGTAACGTATTGCGATGGCGACCTTTTCCTGCTCGGTGTATCCCTGTAACTCGATGACTTCCATGCGGTCCCGAAGCGCATCCGGGACCGTATCGAGTTGGTTCGCCGTGGTGATGAACAAAACTTTTGACAAGTCGAACGGAACGTCCAGATAGTTATCGCGGAACGAGAAATTCTGCTCCGGATCCAGGACTTCGAGCAGGGCGGAAGCCGGGTCGCCATGGAAATCGCGGCTCATTTTGTCCAACTCATCCAGCATGAAAACGGGGTCCTTCGCTCCGGCTCTCCGCAATCCATGAATGATCTGGCCCGGTAGCGCCCCGATGTAAGTGCGGCGATGCCCGCGAATCTCGGCTTCGTCGTGCATGCCGCCGAGTGATATGCGCACAAATTTGCGGCCCAGCGCGCGGGCGATCGATTTGCCCAAGGACGTCTTGCCCACGCCCGGCGCCCCGGTAAAGCAGACAATCGGACCTTTCGACGACGGCCGCAACTGCAGCACCGCGAGGAAGTCGAGGATGCGGTTCTTAACCCTTTCGAGGTCATGATGGTCCTCGTCGAGAATTTTGGCGGCGTGGTTGACATCCACTTCCGTGCCGGTTGACGTGGCCCACGGCAGACTCACCATCCATTCCAGGTAGTTGCGGGTCACTCCGTATTCGGGCGAAATCGGCGTGAGGGCCGACAGGCGGTTCAGCTCCTTTGCCGCCTCCGCCTTGACCTCAGGCGGCATTCCGGCCGATTCGACCCGGTTCCTCAGCTCTTCTATGTCTTTCTGGCTCTCCTCGCCCTCGCCTAGTTCCTTGCGGATCGCCCGAAGCTGCTCCCGAAGAAAGAACTCCCGCTGCGCCTGGCTGAGCGCTCCGTGGGCTTCCAGATGAATCTTGCGGCGAAGTTGAACGCGCTCGAGTTCCCGCAAGGCGAGTTCGTTCACACGGCGCAGCCGCGCCACCACTTCGAGGTCTGCCAACAAAGTCTGCCGCTCGGGAAAGCTTAGGCCAGGCAGCATTGCGCTGACAAAATCCGCGAGTTGCCCGAGCGGCGCGATGTTGGAAACGGTCACCTGCAGATCGTCGGGAAGGTCCGGCGTGGCCGCGATCACCTGCTGCACCGTTTCCACGAGATGATCCCGTAAGTGGCGCAGATCCTCGCTCGGCGACGGTTCCTTATCTTCGAGTAACTCCACCCGGGCGCGGAGCGGCGCCTGGGCGCTGGTGAACTCCACCACGCGAAAACGCACGATGCCCTCGCAGAACGCCAGAATGTGGTCCGGGCCGACGCGAAGAATCCGGTGAATGTGCCCGACCGTGCCTATGTCGTGCAAATCTGCCGGGCCGGGGTTGTCATTGCGCGGGTCCTTTTGCGCGATGATGCCGATCTGTGCTCCCTCCCCGAGCCGGAGCAGCAGTTCGATGTGGCCCGGCCTGCCAAGGGTAAGAGGCAGCACAGCCTTGGGAAAGAGCGCCCCTTCGCGCAACGGCAAGATGGCGAGTTCCAACACGGCCGGCTGTGCCTGGATCTCCGCCGTGGGTCTATCGATGATCGTGGCCATGACCGCTTGTCCTTCAGGTGCGCCGTGGTGGCGGCGCCATCCCATACGGTGAAGTGCACTCGGGAGGCCAACACGCCAGCGACGCCTGTTTTCCCCTGGAATTGCATATGGCTTATTTTGGGGAAGGACCATAGGAGTGTCGAACGTGGCATTTACAGTAACAGTGGAGGGGTTCGGTGAGGGCGCCGCTATCCCCAGGCGATTCACATGCGATGGCGAAAACGTCTCCCCGGAGATCCGTTGGACGGGCGAGCCCCCGGGCACAAAGAGCTTCGCCTTGATTGTCGACGACCCCGACGCACCGGGAGGAGTGTGGAACCATTGGCTGGTCTGGGACATCCCGGCGAACGTTCACGAGCTGCCGGAATCCCGCGGCTTCGACTTCCCTTTGAAGTCCGGAACGAATGACTTCGGCGAGCGCCGCTACGGCGGCCCGTGTCCGCCGAGGGGTAAGGGAGCGCACCGTTATTTCTTCCGTCTTTTCGCACTCGACACCGCGTCCCTTGGTTTACCGGACGGAGCGAGCCGCGCTTCGCTCGAAAAGGCCGTCCACCGCCACGCTGTGGGCGAGGCCACCTACATGGGCAAGTACGAGCGCCGCTAAGAGAGCCGATCTTTCCTTCCATCCTGCTTAAAGGTTGGGTGAAGGTGCGCATTCGGGCGCGAATTGACTCAGAACCGCGAGCCGACGTCGTCCGTGCGCCCAGAATGTGGAGTGCCGGATGGTATGAGGATTGCTTCGTCGATAGTGAAATGAAAGGGAGTAATTACTTCCGTTCGTTGAATCCGTTACGCCGGTTTACTCGCGGCTCAGAGCGCGCGACGTCGGAGCAGAACCCCTCGCGGCGTCGGCTCGCCGAGGCATATGATTGCCTCCAGCAGCTCGATCGGCTGCGCGAAGACGAATGCGCACCCGCGCTTGGCAAGATTCTGGAAGAGAGAATTGTCTGGCGAGAACTTCTGGATCTGGAGCTGCAGGAGATCGACGAGCAGATTGAGCGTATCTCGGAGACGCCGGCAGATGGCATGTTGTAAGACCACCTGTTACGGGGTTGCATGCGTGCCGCGGCGAGGAGTGTGTGAACTTAGCCTGACCCAGCGAGCACTTTGCAGGTTCTAAGTCCAGCGCAGACTTCCCCGTTTGGCAGGCCGAGTGCGATTCGAAAAAGTACCCGGCCACACGCTTGCATATCATCGCCGCCGTTTCCGGACAGCGCAGGAGGACCTTATGGGTGAGTTGACTCTCGATTTCAGCCAGATAGGGCTACGGGATCTCGGCCGCGTGGGAGGGAAGAACGCGTCACTGGGAGAACTATTTCAGGCTTTGAAACCACAGGGCGTGGGAGTAGCCGACGGTTTTGCCGTCACTTCGGACGCTTACTGGCGCCTCCTGGCTCAGGCCGGTCTGCGCGACAGGCTCGAACAACTCTTCGTTGACTTCGACCCAGAGAACGTTGAACAACTAGCGGCCCGCGGCCACGCCGCGCGCGCCGCGATCCTGGAGACTCCGCTTCCGGACGACCTCAAAGCAGCGATACTCGATGCCTACCGAAGTCTTACGGCGCGTCTGAACCGCGAACCCGAGATGGCGGTCCGCTCCTCGGCTACGGCGGAAGACCTGCCCGAGGCGTCGTTTGCCGGGGCCGCCGAGACCTTCCTCAACGTCCGCGGTCCGGAAAACCTCCTCCGCGCGGTGCATCAGTGTTTCGCTTCTCTGTTCACGGACCGCGCCATCAGCTACCGCGCTCGCCTCGGCTTTCCGCAAGTTCGCGTTGCGCTCTCGGTGGGCGTGATGCCCATGGTCCGGTCGGACTGCGCAAGTTCCGGAGTGATCTTCACTCTTGACACGGAATCCGGTTTCCGAGACCTCATCACGATCACCGGCTCGTACGGCCTTGGGGAATTCGTCGTCCAGGGAGTCGTTACTCCGGACGAATGGCTGGTTTTCAAGCCCGCGTTGCAGGAAGGCTATCGCGCCATCGTCAGCCGCCGGCTTGGCTCAAAAGAAGTGCGTCTGGTCTACGCCCAGGGCACGCGTACAACCCGGAGCGAAGCCACGCCCGCCAAGGAACGCCGCCACTTCTCCCTTAGTGACGACGAAGTGTTGACGCTGGCGCGCTGGGCCTTGCTGATCGAGGCGCATTATTCGACGCAAGCCGGACGGCCCACGCCGATGGACATCGAGTGGGCGAAGGACGGTATCAGCGGCGCGCTGTATATCCTGCAGGCGCGCCCGGAGACGGTCCACTCGTCCAAGGTTCGCGCTGCCAGCGCCGAAGTTTACCGCCTTAAAGAGCCGGGCGGACGCCCGCTTGTGACGGGACAGGCAGTCGGAGAGAAGATCGGCACCGGGCCCGTCCATGTCGTCCTGAGTGCGGGCGAACTCGGGACGGTCGGCGACGGTGAAGTCCTCGTTGCCAGCAACACCGACCCGGATTGGGAGCCGGTTATGCGCCGCGTCGCTGCGATCGTCACCGACCAAGGGGGACGCACGGCTCATGCCGCCATCGTTTCCCGTGAGTTCGGGATTCCGTGCATCGTCGGCACCGGCACCGGCACCCGCGTCCTGGTCAACGGAGAGGATGTTACGGTATGCTGCGCGGAGGGTTCGGAGGGACACGTTTACGCCGGACGAATCCCGTTTGCCGTCGAAAAGATCGACGCCGCCGCGGTCCCGAAAACCCACACGCACATCATGCTCACGGTGGGCGATCCGGGACAAGCTTTCCATTTAGCTGTGATCCCCAACTCCGGTGTCGGCCTCGCGCGGACGGAGTTCATCATCACCAACCACATTGGTATCCATCCCATGGCGCTGTCCCGATTCCCTCAGCTCAAAGACGTGACGGCGATCGAAGCGATCCGGCGCCGCATCGGCGACGAGGACAGCCGGGAATTTTTCATACGGCGGTTCAGCGAAGGCATCGCGCGCATCGCGGCCGCGTTCTATCCCAAGCCCGTCATCGTCCGCACCAGCGACTTCAAGACGAACGAGTACGCGCGCCTGGTTGGCGGGAAGGAATTTGAACCGGCCGAGGAGAATCCGATGCTTGGCTATCGCGGGGCGTCTCGATACTATCATCCCGGCTATGCGGAAGGCTTCGCGCTCGAATGTGCCGCCCTGGTCCGGGTTCGCAAGGAGATGGGTCTGAAAAACGTCATCGTGATGATTCCGTTCTGCCGCACGGTGGAGGAGGGCCGGAAAGTCATCGCAGCGATGCGGCAGAACGGCCTCGTGCAAGGCGAAGATGGCCTGCAGGTTTACGCGATGTGCGAAATTCCCTCCAACGTGATTCTGGCCAAAGAGTTTCTCGAGGTTTTCGACGGCTATTCGATCGGCTCAAACGACCTCACCCAGCTCACGCTTGGGCTCGACCGGGATTCCGGGACGGTCGCATCGTTGTTCGACGAGAACAATCCCGCGGTCCGGCGTCTCATCGCGGACGCGATCGGCTCAGCGCATCGGGCGCGCAAGCCGATTGGGATCTGCGGGCAGGCGCCGTCGGACTTTCCGGAGTTCGCCGAGTGGCTGACCGAACAGGGGATTGACTCGATTTCGTTGAATCCGGATACGGCCATCAAGACCGCATTGTCGATCGCCCGGGCCGAAGCCCGCCTGGTGGGCGCACCTTCGCGGTGAACCCGTGCGGCGGGCCGCGGCGGGGGAGAATCCGCTACGCGGGCCGCGCGACTTTCCCGAGCACCGGTCCTTCTACCTCGATCCGATTCAAGACGTTGCGCGTGCCTTTCACCTTCCGTGCGTCTTCCTCGGCGGTCTGCTTCTGAAGAGTCGCTTCGACGTGCCCGGTGAGCGTCACCACGCCATCCTCGACTTTCACGGTGATCCGTTCATCCGGAACGTCGTTGTCGAGTTTCAGCGCCTGCCGGACATCGCGTGCGATCTCCTCATCCGGCCGTACCTCGAGCTTCAATCCGTGCTTCGTTCGCATGTGACAGGCCTCCCTGCCGGTTTTCAGGTGCACGCCGCATTCCATTCCTTGCGGACGCTTCTTCGAACACCGATACGGCGACGGCAACTACGAGCGGCCCGATGACGATGCCCGCCGCGCCGAACGCCGCGATCCCTCCGAGCACCGAGAAGAACATCGCCAGCGCGTGAATCCGCAGAGTTGTCCCTACCAGCACCGGGCCCAGCAGATTATCCACCGGGTGGATGACGAGCACGCCCCACGCGGTGAGCAACAGCGCGTGCGGCCAGTCTCCATTCGCCAAGAAATGAATTGCGACCGGCCCCCAGACCAGGAAAGCTCCGATCACCGGAAACAGCGAGAGGCAGCCCATGACGAATCCCCAGAACACCGGCGCAGGCAGGTCGAGCCAGGCAAAGACGGCCCCGCCCAGCAGTCCCTGAATCGCCGAGGTGATGAATTTCCCTCCCAGGGACACGCGCAGCGTTCGCGCGATGCGCTCGAACATGGCCCGGGTGAAATCCCGATCGAGCGGGATGAACTGCATGGCGGAGCCGAGGATTGCCTCCCCGTCGCGCAACAGGTAGAACAGGATGAAGATTGCCGCACCGATCTGGCCGAGAGCGCGCATCGAGCCTGCGACGAATGCCGAAAGCGCCGAAGACACAGATCCGGCGGCGTTCCGCAGCGATTCCACCGCCGCGCCCGCCACGTCGACGCGCTCATCGAGCCAACGGAACGCGCCGCCTATCAACGGCATGCGGTCGATCGCCGATCGGAGTCCCTCGGAATCGCCCCCGGCCTGCTGGACCAGGCCGGCGGCCTCGTTAAACAGAGCCCGCGCCAGCAATACGGAGGGCGCAATCACGAGCGCGATGACTAAGATCACCGTCAGCAGGGAAGCGAGCGTGGGAGAGACCAAACGCACTCGCAGCCGCCGGAAGACAGGCGCCGCGATCACGGCTAGCGCAAACGCCCAGGAAATCGCCGTGAGAAACGGAGCAAGGATCCGCCAGCAAAGGTACAGCAGCAGGACAGCGAGGGCGGCCAGCACCACGGTGCGCAGCAGTTCCTTCCGGTCTTGCCACCACCGCTCGGCCGGTTTCTCCCCGTCCAGCACTATGCCGGCGCGGGTCATCTCAGATACTCACGACCGGGCAGGGCGACTCCCGAATCAAGGCGTAGGCGTGCGTGCGCAGCCTCCCGAGACTGGTCAGGGTGTGTCCGCGACCGATCACCACGGCATCCGCATGATGCCGCAGCGCCGCCTCGCGAACCACTCGGACAATCGGCCCGCCCGCCACGGTTACGTCGGTCGCGATTCCCGCCGAAGACAGAAGGCGTACGAAGTCCTCCTCGGCCCGCTCGAATAAGAACCGCCGCAGTTCGACCTCGCCGCGGTTATCCGACGTTTCGTCGGCCGCCGGCACCGCGTGAATCACGTACAGCTTTGCCCCCGCCACTTCCGAGAGCTCGCTCGCCCACTGAATCAGCGGCACGCACGTCGCATCACACTCCACCGCGCAAACGATGTTATTCAACTCCATCTTCATGGACAGCGGAGCATCCGCGTGGTGAACGCCGGTCCATACCGGACAGGCCGAATCGTGCAGCACCTTGGCAGTCACCGAGCCGAGCAGGAAGCGCCGGAAGCGGCCGTGGGCGTGCGTCGGCATGACAATCATGTCCACCGCATTGACCTTCGAGAAATCGACGATCTTCTCCGCGGGGTCTCCTTCGAGAACGACGCAAGCCCGCCGCACGCCCGGAACTTCGGGCCCGACGAACGCCTTCAACCGATCGAGCTGAGATGGATCCCCCACATGAAGGCATAAGAGCTCAGCCCGGAACAAGTGCGCCAGCTTCGAGCCGTACCTCGCGGCCCACGCGCAGCGTGGCGAAAAATCGATCGGTACCAGAATCTTTGCAATAGAAATCATGCCGTCCGCCTCCTTATGGCCGGCCTTCCGCCGCTTCCCGGCCGACCACACAGTACCGCCTCTCCCTCGTCCCGTGCCCACTTTTTCGTTGCACGGCTGTGGCCGAACCTCGTAAGTTATGGATTGGCCGGAGGATTGCCCACCTCCAAGGGGGGCGCTTTGATATGGGTGTGGCCGCCCAAAGGAGGCCGGAAACCGCGACTGAGGCGCTGTTTCGTATCCGCGGCGTGACGAAGGTGTACCACCTGGGCGAGGTGGAAGTTCACGCGCTCCGCGGTGTGGATCTCGATCTCTTCGCGGGCGAATTCGTCGTGATCCTCGGACCGTCAGGCAGCGGTAAGTCCACGCTTCTGAACATCCTCGGCGGGCTTGATGTCCCAACCAGTGGCGAGGTTCACTATCGCGACCACAACCTCACGGAGGCGGGGGATGCCGCACTAACCCGATTTCGCCGCGAGCACGTTGGGTTCGTTTTCCAGTTTTACAACCTGATTCCCAGCCTCACGGCGCTCGAAAACGTAGCCCTGGTGACTGAAATCGCCGAAGATCCGATGGACCCGGCCGAGGCTCTGCGCCTAGTCGGGCTTGGCGACCGACTTCAGCACTTCCCGGCGCAACTGTCGGGAGGAGAACAACAGCGCGTCGCGATCGCCCGGGCAGTGGCCAAGCGTCCGGAGGTACTGCTTTGCGACGAGCCGACCGGCGCGCTTGACTACGCAACCGGGAAACTCGTTCTGGAGGCCCTCGATCACGTCAATCGGGAACTCGGCACGATTGTGGTCATCATTACCCACAACGCCGCAATCGCCGGTATGGCGGGGCGTGTCGTACGGGTCAGCAGCGGAGGGATCGCGGCCGTCGAGCGCAACCGCACGCGCCTGTCGGCGTCGCAACTTGCCTGGTAAATGGAATGAGCGCCCTTCACACCAAGCTGCTCCGGGACCTACTCCACCTCCGTGGCCAGGTCCTGGCGATTACGGTTGTGCTGGCCTGCGGCATCGCCACTTATGTCACGATGCGATCGTCGTACCGGTCCCTAGAGCTCGCGCAGTCTACTTACTACTCCCGGTACCGCTTCGCGGACTTGTTCAGCCACGTCAAACGCGCGCCGGATCCGGTGGCGGCGGCCATTGGTGAAATCCCCGGCGTCGCCGCAGTCGAGACCCGGATCGTGATGGACGTTACGCTCGACGTGCCCGGACTCGACGAACCAGCTACGGGCCGGTTGGTTTCCGTTCCGGAGCGCCGCGCGCCGATGCTGGACGATCTATTCCTTCGCCAGGGCCGCTACATAGAACCGGGCCAGCGCGGCGAAGTCATCGCGAGCGAAGCGTTCGCCGCGGCGAACCACCTGTCGGTCGGCGATTCGCTCGAAGCCGTGCTGAACGGCCGCTGGGAGCGGCTGCGCATCGTCGGAATCGGCCTGTCGCCCGAGTACCTTTACGAAATCCACCATATTCTCTTCGAAGGATGAGCCTGAAGAATAGGAGTTGAGGGTCCGCTGGGCTCCTTTCTGTTTTGTGTTGCATGTGTACATGTATCGTCGTCGTCGAAGCTGTGGGAATGTGGGAATCGCGCAGCGATTTCCAAG
>DAIDIH010000188.1 GCA_027459465.1 Bryobacterales bacterium
CCTTCCACATTCCGGAACGTCACTTGCGGTTCGAGAATCATATGACCTCCGTCTCCCGCCTCACCCGCGCACCACGGGCCGCAGATGCGCCTGAAACCAATTCCGCGCCAGTTCCGCCACCCGGTCCAGCGTCCCGGGCTCTTCGAACAGATGCGTCGCGCCGGGGATAATCTCCAGCCGCCGCTCCGTCTTCGGCGGAAGCTCCATCATCGCGTCGCGGTTCAGCCCGATCACCACCGAGTCCTCGCCGCCCACCAGGAACAGACACGGTGTCCTCACCTTCCCCAGCGCCGCCCCCGCCAGATCCGGCCGCCCGCCCCGGCTCACCACCGCCTGCACTATCTCCGGCCGGCTCGCCGCCGCCCCCAGCGCCGCCGCCGCCCCCGTGCTCGCGCCGAAATAGCCTAAACCCAGCAATTTCAGCTTCTCCTGCGTTTCAATCCAGTCCGTGACCGCCGTCAGCCGCCGCACCAGCAGCCCGATATCGAACCTCAGTTCGGCGCTGTACTCGTCGATCTCCTCTTCCTCAGCCGTAAGAAGATCGGTCAGAATCGTCGCAATCGCCCCGGCGTTCAAAACTTCGGCGACATGCCGGTTTCTAGGACTTCGCCGGCTGCTCCCGCTCCCGTGAGCAAAAAGCACCAGACCCGTCGCCGCCGCCGGAATCGCGAAGTCGGCCGCAAGTTCTACCTTCTTTCCAACAGGTATGAGAATTTCTTCGTGCGCGGTGTGCAAAGCTGCTGTACGCATAGCGCCACCCCCATTCGGGAGGTGCACTTCGCGTGCCGCCGCTTACCGCCTCGTTATAAGCGCAACCGGACCCGGTTGCGCTCTTTGGCAGATTCCCCTTCGGCCGTGCGCAGATTCGCGCACTCAGCGGGCCAAAGCGCTCAACTTTAGTTGTCGCCGCCCGTCACCGCGCCAACCGCGAGCTTCACATCCAGCGTCCCGTCGCCCAGCCCCAACGACGACCCCAGCGGCGACGACGATTCCAGCGCATCCCGCACCGTGCCCGGATCCACCCCCGGATTCGCCTGGATCAACAGCGCCGCCGACCCCGACACCAGCGCCGTGCCGAACGACGTCCCCCAAACTCCCGCGTAGTTGCTCCCCGGATACGTGGTCAGCAGCGCTTCTCCCGGCGCCGCCATCTTCACGCTGTCTACACCGTAATTGCTGAACGTGCTCCGCTGCAGCGCCCCGTTGTCCGACCCCACTCCCACCACGCCATCCTGATTCGCCGGGTATACCAACTCCTGCTCCCCGTCGTTGCCCGCCGCCGACACGCACACAATCCCCTTCGACTTCGCGTAGCTGATCGCCGCGTGGATGCCCGCCGACTCCGTCTCCGAGCTGAAGCTCATGCTGATCACGTTCGCCCCGTGGTCCGCCGCGTAATAAATCGCCCGGATCACGTTCGCCGTGTCCGACGAACCATCCGCCAAAAACGCCTTCAACGGCATGATCATCGCCTGCGGCGCCACCAGGTGTACCAGCCCGGCCACCATCGTCCCGTGCCCGAAGTGCCCCAGTGTCGAACTCCCTCCGTCCAGAATCACCACTGTCGATTGGTCCAGAATCACCACCGTCGACTGATTCAGGATGATCGGATCCGTCTTCGACGTCAGCGGAACCGTGCTCGAATACTGGAACGCGCTCGTCGAAGTCGCATCGAGATCTTCCCATTCCGACGGAATCCCCGCCTGGTTGCGCGTAAAGTCGTAACCGGAAACCAGCGAACTTGCCAGCGCCGGATGATACGGATCCACGCCCGTGTCGATAATCGCCACGATCGGAGCCGTGTTGCTCGAAACCGCTTGTTGTGCCGCCGGAAGCTCGATCTGCTGCGCCGCCGGCTGGTTCACATAGGCCCCGAGCACCGTCGCGCCGTAGTAGTTCTGCGTCGTGATGTTCGTGAGCATCGCCTGGATGCTCGCGGTGTCCGGCGTCACGGTCGACAGCGGATCCGCCTCAACTTCTTGGACCGTCCCGTCGACCTCGAAATCGCTCACCGCCGGATTCGCCGTCACCTGCGCGATCAGCGTGGCCGATGGGATGCTCGACGGCGCTGTCACCAGGTACGAGGAGTCCTCGTTGTTCAGCGCCTGCACCAGCGTCAGCCCGTACTGGCTCAAAACCTGCGAAAGGTTCGACGCCGGAACATCCAAAACGTAAGATGTTTGCGCCGTCTGCGCCATCAACGGCAAGGCCATCCATGCCAGCCACGTGGCGAACTTTGTAATAGGACGAGTCATAACGGATCTCCTACCTTACTGGCCCGCTCACAGCGCGATGTCCGGATTCTCTTCCGAATGCGCTGCCAACGGAACGTTTACCTGTACCCCTTCCTGCGGCAATGTGATCCGCAGTCGATGATTCTTCGCGGCCGAAAACTCCAGGCTGAATTCTCCGAACTCGTTGCTCACGGTTTCGGCCACCACTTTCCGTCCCGCCAGCAGAACCACGTTCAACCCCCCGAGCGGGGCCCCCGGCTCTTCCCGGCTCACAATCTGTCCGGCCAAAGCCACGCGGCTCGACTCCGGCTCCCCTTCGAGGCGCAGGTCGATATAATACGGTCCCGCTTCGAACCCCATTTGTTGCCCGGAGGCTCCCGACTGCCGCACGCCCGCCATCGCCGGTTGCGCAAAGTTGTCGAACACGAGCCGTCCCAACAGACGGCGGAGCGCACGTTCCCGGCGCGGAGGCGGCACATAAATCGCCTGCGCCATCCGCACCGCATCCGCCGGCGGCTCCGCCCAGGCTTCCTCCCGCGCAAAGTTCCGCATCACCTGCAACACGTTCACCTCGCGCCGGCACGACTCACACCCCTCGTCCAGGTGCCTCTTCATCGCGGCGCGCTCTTCCTCCGATAGCAATCCCCTCACGAAATCGACCCATCGTTCTGCGAGATAGTGGCTCATCGAACTCTCCCCATCCTGCCCCGCACGCTAGCCACGGAGCACCTTCCTATGAGAGAGAGCTGAGTTGGCCCAGGGAAAATATAGGGACCTTGAGATTTTTCCGCAGTACATCCGCATTTCCCCTAAGGTGTTGCCCGCCAATCCCGACCCCTCCCCTCAAAATCCCCAACCAACAGGAACGGCGCCCAGTAAAACGGATGGGGAAACCGCTCCCGCAGCCTCCGCGACGCCGTCCGCATCGCCCCGGCCTTATCGCATCCCCGCGCCAGTTCCCCATAAAACTCTCCAAAAAACGTGAGCGCCGACTCGTCATATACGTCCCACAGACTCAGCACCAGGCTCCGCGCCCCCGCCGTCAGCAGCCCCCGCATCAGCCCGATCGTCTCCCCCGCTCCCACCACCGCGCTCAACCCCGTCCCGCACCCCGACAACGTCACCAGCTCCGCCCGCAGCCGCAACTCCTCCAGGTCCAGCATCGTCATCCGCTCGTCCCCCAACCGGATGTAGGAAAACGCCGGATTGTCCGCCCGGAACAGCCCGTGCGTCGCGATGTGCAGATAGCGGTACCCGGAGGCTTCCTCCGTCAGCACCCGCTGCCTCGCCTCTTCGCCCAGCAACAGCCGCGCCCCCGGAAGATGCTCCGCCGCCAGCCGCGCCTCCGCCCCAATCTGCGGCGCCAGTTCATCGGCTGCCCCCATTACCAGCGACCGGTTCTCCTCCGCCGCCACCCGCCTCCGGCAATACACATACACACTCGCGCTCGGCGTGTACGACATCGTAAAATCGTCGATCAGAAACCCATCGCCCCGCTTCAGCGCGTGAAACGGCAAATGATGCAGAAACCCGTGCGGCGACACAATCAGGTGCCCCGCCTTCACGTACCGCTCCACCGGCGCGAACACCGTCTCGTACAACGATTGCAAGTGCGCCTCGGTGGCCGCCCGCCACGTGTGCCCGTACGCCGGTAAATACGACGGCCCAAGCTGATGCTTCGACATCTGCAACTGGAACAGCCGCAGATGATGCCGCGCCGCCGCCGCGTCCCCTACCTCTACCGTCCTTACCCCTCCACCCTGCACCAGCGACACATGCAGCCGCCCTTCAATCTCGAAATAATTCAGCAGCGCCGCCCCCTCCGGCGCCGCCGCAATCAGTTCTTCCTCCCGCAAACTCCCGGCTCGCGCCTCCGGAGACGCCTCTCCCACCCGCTCTCCCAGCCGCCGCAGATACGCCCGCTCCCGCTCCCGAATCCGCTCCCGCAGAGCGCCCATGTTCGGCAGCCGCCGCAGCGTCGCGTTCTCCAGTTGCCGGTACAGCGCATGCAGATCCAACCTCTCCTGCCGAAGCTGCGGATCCTGCCGCTCCTCTCTCGCAAGCGGCGCCGCGCCCGCCACCCGCTCTGTCAGGCTCCGCGCCTTGGCCTGCTCGATTAACCGCAGCGCCTCGCGATCCGTTCTCTCCGGCAAACGCCGCAGCAGCGCCAGCATGCTCTCATACACCGGCACCTTGTCGCGCAAGAACGATATCCGAGCATCCTCGTTCCACAGCCCGCTGCGAATGCCTTCGATCGCCTCCAGCGCCTGCTCGTGCCGCGCCCACGCCGCCTGCGGATTCCCCGCCCCCTCCTCGATCTTCCCTTCGAGATGATACGCGTAGCAGTGCAGCACCGGCGTCACCGAACCCTCCAGCCGCGCGCTCGCCTGTTTCCTCCACCGCCGCGCCGCATCCAGGTCGCCCCGCCTCAGGCTCAACTGCCCCAACAGCAACTCGCACAGCGCCGCCCGTCCCGGCATCGCCGACCCCGCCAGCTTCCCGTACGCCCTCCGGCACAGCCGCTCCGTCTTGGCATACTCGCCCCGCTGCCTCCACAAAATCGCCAGTTCCAGATCGATCAGCGCCGGCCACAGCGAGTTCTTCTCCGCCGCGAAGATTCGCCGCGCATGCTGGAACGAACCGAGCGCCCCCGCGTCCAGCCCTCGCCGGCTCAGCGCAATCCCAAGCTGCACCAGCGCCTTCGCGCGCTCGTACGGCATCCCCAGCGCCGCAAATCCCGCCGCCGCCCGCCGCGCCAGATGCCCACCGTCGTCGTTCAGGTTCAGATCCAGCAAAACTTCCGACTCGTCAAGGTCGCACAGCGCTGCATGATACCGGTCGCCCGCTTCCTCGCAATGCCGCCGCGACGCCCCATAAAGCCGCTTGGCCGTTAGATACTCGCCTCGAAGAAAATGCAGGTACGCGATGTTGTAATCCGCCGCCGCCACCAGCAGCTTCAACTCGTGCCGCTCGCTGTGCGCCCGCGCCCGCCGGTAATACACCAGCGCCCGGCGGAACTGCCCCACGCTGATCGAACACACGGCCATATTGCTCAGCACCGCGGCCACATCCTTCGGCTCGCCCAACCGGATCAGCACCGCATGTGCCTTCCGGTACAGCCGCAGCGCTTCCTCGTGACGGTCCTGCCGGTAATGAATGTTGCCCGCGTTGCTCCACAATCGCGCCAGCCGCACCTCGTCGCCCTCGGCCCGGAAAATCTCCTCCGCCTTCCCCGCCCACCCAAGCGCCTGCTCATAGCGGTCCAGGTAGATCAGGCACTGCAGCCCGCTCGCCATCGTCCGCGCCGCATCAACCGCCCTCCCGCTCTCCTCGAACAGCCCCAGCGCGCGCTCATAATGCCCCAGCGCTTCCTCGTACCGCGACTCCACGAACCGCACATGGCCCAGGCACCGCTCCGCCGTCGCCCGGCTCGCCGCATCGCCCAACTGCTCCGCCAGCCACCACGCCGCCTCCGCCAGCCGCTGCGCATTCTCCTTGTCGCCGTACGCCTGCCGGCTCACCTCCTCTTGTAGCAGCCCCATCGTCGCCGCCGTGTGGAACGCGGCGTGCCCCTCAAACAAGACCCGGCGCTCCCCCTCCCCAGCCTCGCCCGCAAGCGCGGCGATCCACTCGCTGGCCTGTTCAAACTTCATCGACCGCCGCCGGCGGCAGCTACCCCCGCCTTCATCAGAATCCCCGCTGCTCGAGCGCCGCCCGCAATTTCTTCAAGCACCGGCCGCGAATAAACCCGATCGATCCTTCCGCCAACCCAAGCCGCTCCGCCAGGTCCTTGTACGCAATCGGTGGCTCGGTGAAAAACAGCAGCCGCACCATCTCCCTGCACCTCTCCGGCAGACTCGTGATCGCCTCTCGCACCATCTGGTCCCGCTCCATCGCAAGATGGACGTCCGCCGCCAGCGGCCGCTCGTCGGCTACCTCGGGCGGCTCGCCATCCCCCGGCGCCACCCCGCCCGCCTTCCGCACCCACTGAAAGCACTTGTTCGTGCTTACCGTCATCAACCACCCGCGAAACGCCCCCGGACTCCGCAGCTTCCCCATCTCCTTGTACGCCTCCAGCCACACCGACTGGAAGATGTCCGCCGCGTCCTCCGGCCTCATCCGGTACTTCACCGGCGCCGAGTAAACCAGGTTCTTATACTTCTCGATCAACGCGTTCCACGCCCGGTCTTCGCCGTTCAGGCACGCCCGGATCAGATCCTCGTCGCTCCACGTCGCCTGCGGCGCCCGCGCGGCGGTCTCGACTCCTTGCCCGCTCATCTCGCGCTCGACGCTCCCGCCCCGCCGGCGCCCACCGTCCAATAGAGCCGCTCCACGTTCCAAAGCGTATAGGGAGGAATCACCGCCGGCGAAAAATTCTCCAGCCCCGCCTTCGCCGCCGCCAGTATGTCCGGGCTCACCGTGCAGATCAGCGGCATATGCTCGCCCAGCAGCGCCTGTGCGCGGTCGAACAACTTCTTCCGCCGCCGCGCATCCATCTCGCTCATCTGCTGCTCCATCAACCCGTCGATCTCAGCCTCCCAGCCCGTCGCCGGACTCGTCTGCTCCGCGTTCCATAAGTGCATCCCGCCGCTCGAAAGCCATACGTTCATGTCCGCGTTCGGATCCGCGTC
>DAIDIH010000189.1 GCA_027459465.1 Bryobacterales bacterium
TTCCCGCCCCACCCGGATCCGCAGCGCCGCCAGCCGCAGGTCCCTGTCACGCAGCCGCTGCCACGGCGTCGCCCGGATCGCCGCCAGCTCCATCCCCACAAACGTCTGCGCCGCCAATCCGCCCCTGCCGCTCGCCGCCGCCAACCCCACCGCTTCGCTGAACCCCGCGAAGCCCCCTTGGAAGTAACTCCCCGGTTCCCCGCTCCGGATCTCGAACTCCGCCGCCGGAAACTCCATCTTCTTCTCCATCGGACTTACCGGCGCAAACCGGTGCTTTCGCAATAACAACGGATCCTCGCTGACAAGTAAGTCGTCCGGACGGAAATAGTAAGCGTAGATCACTCCCGTCAGCGCATCTTTCACGAGCGGCGCAACATCGCCCACTAACTCCCGGCATAACTTATCCATCCCCGCCGCCTCCGGCTTCTTGTTTCCCGCCATCCGCCGCAGGCGCGCCACCGTGTCCCTCAACTTATCCGCCTGGAACTCCGGCGCTTCCTTCCTTCCCGGGCTTTCCATATCGTCGGGCGCCACAGTGCTGCTCAACTCCTGCGCCGCCCGCTCGATCTCCGCCATCGCCGCCGCATCCGCCCCGCCCGCTTTCAACTTCGCCGCCGCACTCACAATCCCCATCAGCGGCTCGAGCCGCGGCGCCTTCTGTTCCTCCAGCACCGCATCGTATTCCTCGTACCGCTGCTTGACCGGATTGATCTCCCATGCCCGGCCCTCCAGCATCACCGTCACCGTCTCCGGACTCCCCAACAGCATCGCCCGCAGCGTCTCGTCCGGACGCTGGGCCCCGGCGCCCGCCGTAGCCAGTATTTCCCGAACGCTCTCGACCCCCGCCCCCGCCATCCGCTCCGTCGAATCCGCCTCAAGATACCGCCGGCAAATCGAGCTGAACTCCTTGGCCGCCTGCGGCTCGCTCAGCCGCCCCGCCTCCTCGAGCAGGCACAAAAGCTTGATCAGCGAATGAACCTCGCCCAGTTCCTCGTTCCGCCCGCTCCCCCGCCGCCCGCGAATCCGCGCCGCAAGCCGGAAAAACTCCTGGAAATCCGCCAAATCCAACCCCGTCAGCACCGCGAAGTACGGATACACCGCCCCCGCCTCCCCATACCACTGCTTGAGCAGCAGCGCCGAGGCCACATCGAGCGGCTTGCTTCGGTGCGCGTCCACTTGCGCCACGGCCCGGAAATTATCCAGCTCCGGCACGCCCTTCTCGCCCCGCGCCGGATACCGCGCCTTGGCCAGGCGAAGCAGAATCTCGTCTTCCTCCCCGCTCCCGCCGTCCCGTCCGCCCTTGCCAACCATCCACACTTGCGGCCCGCCGGGAAACCGCACCCGCCCCGCTTCATCGAGCGGCGCCGAGCGCAGAAACTCCACAAACGGCCCGCGGCCAAACCCTTTCCCCTGCCGCAGCGCATACGGCTCGGTCTCCCGCTGCACCCGGTAAAACGCCTCCGCCCGCTCCAAGCTCGCCGTGAAGAACCGCTGATGCGCCCCGTCAAGGTGCGCCAGCGTGGCGTAAAACTCCATCAGGTTCCCGCCGTCCTTCTCAAACACTGCCTCGAAGAAGCGCGCCGGATCCACCGGATCCGCCCCGCTCAGCGCCCTCCAAACCGAGTCCGCTTTCGATCCCCCCGGCGCCAACGCCCGCCCGTCTTCCACCGCCAGCGCTTCCGCCGCCTGGTAAAACAACTCCGGATTCCTCTCCGCCAGCTTCTTCAGCCCGATCCCTGATATAACCGCCTTCGCCGCCGCGCTATCCATCCGCGCCATCCCGGCGTACACCGTCGCCAGCCGCGGATCCACCGCCACCGCTTCCGCCATCCCGCCCGGATAATCCGCCGCCGCGTAAAACGTCTTCCGCCAAACCGCCTCGTCCACCACCAGCGGCGCCCACTCATCCCGGATCTCGATCGCGTACGGCTTCCCTCGCCCCAGCGCTTCCTCCGCGCTCACCTCGTCCACCCCCAACGCCGACGCCGTGTCCTGCCGCCGCGCCTGCGCTTCCCTCACCCCCGCCGCCACCATCACGCCCTTCTTGCCCGCGTGCAGATCCCATCCCAGCAGGCTCGCAACCTTCTTCGTCCGCCGCCTCGACGCCGCATCGGCGAGCGACAGCTCGATGGTCACCGCGTGCCCCTTGCGCGTCCCCAGTTCCTCCAGCGCGGCCACAGTCCGGAAATGCTCCCGGATCGGCGCCACGTACGCGTCGATCAGCTTCTTGTCCCCGGAAGCCGTGCTTCGCCGGATCGTCCGGCAGTAGTCCGCGAAAAACCGCTCCGGCGGCGAATTCTCCGCGCTTCCCGCCACAAACGCCAGCACCTCCAAACCGCCCGGCACCCAAACGCCGTACTCGGCTTTCTTCCCTCCTTCTCCCACCCACAGCCGGCCCGTGCGCTCCCCGGCTTCCTCCAGCCTCGCCTCAAACCACGCGCTTCGCTCGGAATCCCCGTCCCGGATCGATACCTCCAGCCCGCGCCGCAAAACCCGCAGATACTCCTCCCGCCGCGGCCGTCCTCCCGCCCCCATCCGCTTCGCCAACCGCAGGTAATCCTCCGAGGCGCCGTTCCCCGACGCATCGTCCAAAGCCGCCAGCCGCTCGAGTAACCCCTCGTCGGAAATCGTCCCCGCCGCCTCGCGAAGCACTTCGCGCGCCGCATAGTGCGCCTCCGCCGCCTCCAGCGCCTCGGACTTGGCCAACAGCACCTGCGCCTGGTTCGCCTCCGTCTGCCCCGAAGACCACACCTGCCCAATCGCCGCGCCGCAGAGCAGGGCAAGCGCAGCGAGAACTCTCCCGCAAACTACGCGCGAATGCGTCGCCATCTGGGCCCCCATCCAACCCCACTCCTATCCTACGTCCGGCGTATCCCAGAGTATGCCACAGCCCGCAACGCCGCGGCGTCGAACCAAATCGCGCAAATCTCCCGCTTTAGCTCGCTCTGCCCGGCTCGATTCCGGCCGATAAGAGGGAAGACAACAGCAATTTCCCTTTGGAGGAACTATGGACGAAGCCGCCTACGCCAAAGCTCTGGATACCCTTCGCATCGCCATGGCCGAGTACAGGCCCGGGCGCCAGGAATACGATCGCACCAACGAAGCCCGCCGCGAAGTCATCGGGCGTTATCAGCCGGTGTTCTCGAGCGCCCACATCCCGAACCTCACCAGGGACGAATTCGTCTCCTTCCTCTATTTCGAAAACAACCGCCATTGGAAGTCGCTCTATCGCAAAGGACTCGGCGCGGCCGAAAATATGGCCGCCCTGCGCCAGGCCCTGCAAATCCTCCTCGATGAAACTCTCCCCATCGAGGACCGCTTTCCCCGCGCCCTTAACCTGGTTCACGGCCTCGGACGCGGCATCGCCACCGCCATCCTCACCGTCGCGTATCCGGACAAATACGGTGTCTGGAACAACGTGAGTGAGAACGCGCTGCGAGAGCTTCAGATCTGGCCGGACGCAAATCACGGAGAAGGCCTGGGAGCCCGCTACGCAGATATGAACGAAGTCCTCTCCCGCCTCCGCGCCGACCTCGAAACCGACTTCTGGACGCTCGATGTCCTCTGGTTCTCTCTGCCGTCCAACGACGAATCGGCGCCGCCCTCCGCTCATGCCGCCGGCCCCGTCCCCACCCGCGGCGCCACCTTCCGCTTCGAAGACCACCTGGAAGACTTCATCCTCGATAACTGGCGCAGCACGCCGCTCGGCGCGGACTGGGACATCGACTTCGGCGACGCCGAGCCCAACCAATACCCCACCGCCGTCGGCAAAATCGACATCCTGGCCAAACATAAACGCGAGCCCCGCTACCTCGTCATCGAACTCAAGCGCGGGCAAACCTCGGACCAGACCATCGGCCAACTGCTCCGCTACGTCGGCTGGGCGCAAAAGCATCTCGCCACCAACGGCCACTCCATCGAAGGCCTCATCATCGCTCACCAGGCCGACCACAAACTCGCCTACGCCCTCCATGCCGTCTCTTCGCTCGAAAACATCGGCATGATGGCCTACAGCATCGACTTCCGCATGAAGGAAGTGAAGCCGTAACCCGCCGTCCCGTTTCCTTCCGCCCAATTTCCGCACAATTCGCCCGGGATATAATTCAAAAGCATCCCGTTTTCGTACGGAGGAGACGAAAATGCCAGAAAAAATCTTCCAGGCCGGCTACATGTCGGGCGATTCCTACTCCGCTTCGGCCTACATGGCCATCGAGCCGAACGCCCGCATCATCCTCGTCAAGGACACCAAAGAGCCTCAGGACAAAACCGACTCGGTCGTCTTGAAGTTCTATCGGGAATGCGGTCTCGCAGACCGCGTCGACCTCTTCGACATCAGCGGAACCACCATTAAGGCGAAAGAGTTGTGGACCGCCATCAAAGACAACTACAAAGAAAGAGCCCCCGCTCCCCCAAAACAGACGTTCGTCGGGGCCCCAACCACAACCCCCCAACTCCTCAGCCGCTTCTACTACGACATCGTCCCCAAAAACAGTTGGCCCCGCGCCATCACCGCCGTCACCGGCCTCCTCGCCAACGCCTTCGAGTCCGGCTACGGCGAGAGCGCGAAGAAGGTCGCCGACCTCTGGAAGATCGGCAAGTTTGACACGGACACCAAGTTCGCTCTCTGGGAATATGCCGGAACCCGCTTCGCCAAAACCGGCGTCGACAACATCCGCAACAACA
Organism: Bryobacterales bacterium; assembly: GCA_027459465.1. Classification (GTDB taxonomy): domain Bacteria; phylum Acidobacteriota; class Terriglobia; order Bryobacterales; family Bryobacteraceae; genus JAJYKC01. The sequence continues at coordinate 4,684 of DAIDIH010000189.1, forward strand.
TCGTCGTCATCTGGAGCCGCCAAAGCGGCAAAAAAGGCGGCGCCCACGTCGAACTTGACTCCTCTTACGCCGGCATCAAACAAATCGTCGACTATTTCGCCCCCGCCAAAGCTACCGTCATCCTCGCCGGTGACGAGCGCAATGGAAAACTCGCCGCCCTCGCCGCCGGTTCTACCCAGGTCGTCAACTGCGCCGAGATGTGGAAGGACAAGTTCTGGTCGGACCACTTCGCCGGAGTCCCCGTCCTCGCCCAGTTGGCCTTCTTCAAGTTCCTCGAAGAAGGCTTCAAGGTCATTCACGTCGGCATGCGCAGCGGCATGCTCGAAACCATGGGTCTCCTCGGAATGACCACTTTCTACCTCGAGCCCGATGTCTGCCCCTCCGGAGATCGCATGCTGGCTTTCAGCCGCGCCAACATCCCCTACACCCGCATCCAGATCCAGGCCCCTCCCGGCCTCACCGCCTGGGACGCCCAGACGTCGATCGAATCCGGCGTTCGCGCCCCGACCCTCAACGGCTGGAATAGAAAGCTCAGCGGCCAGATCGACTTCCTCATGCGCAACAACAGCTACCGCAACTTCTACTTCTACAGCGACACCGGTCCCCGCGGCCGCCGCCTGTTTCACCCGGACCAGGCCCAACGCGACGCCGAAATCTACGCCAAGGCGAAAATCATGTTGGAGAAACGCCTGAATCCCAGCGCCCCGACCTACAAAACAGACCGCGACAAAATCCTCGAAGATCTGCTAACGAAAAACCCGGACACAGTGAAAGCCGAGCTGAAAGCCATGCGCGGCTTCTACCAGACCGACCTCGACAAAATCACGGGCGCCATCGAATCCCAGTTCCGCACCTGAAACATCCCTCCGCCGCCCGCGCGGATAAGATAGGGGTGTCTATGAATCGGAGCCTGATTCTGCTGATGGCCATCGCGTTGGCCGCATCCGCCTCCGCCCAGCGCCCGGTTCGTTCAACAACCCTGGCGCCGGACTCGATCGATTCCCCGCCCATCGCCCGTTCCGCCGCGGAAAAGAAAATCCTCGCCACGCTCGACGCCGCCGCCCATGCCGGCGAAACCTACGAAAACGTCCCCGCCACCGACGGCGGCATGTTGCGCCTGCTCGCCGAAGCCGTCAACGCGCAAACCGTCGTCGAAATCGGTACCTCCACCGGCCTCTCCGGTCTCTGGCTTTCGATGGCGCTCGAAAAAACCGGCGGCCATCTGACCACCTTCGAGTACGACCCCGGCCGCGCCGCCATCGCCAGGAAACACTTCACCGAAGCCGGCGTCGAACAACTCGTCACCATCGTCCAGGGCGACGCCCACAAAACCCTCACCCGCCTCCACGACCCCATCGACCTCGCCTTCATCGACGCTGACAAAGACGGCTACGTCGACTATCTCAACAAGTTACTCCCCCTCGTCCGCCCCGGAGGCCTCCTCCTCGCCCACAACGTCTACATGGTCCCCGCCTACGTCAAAGCCGTCACCACCAACCCCAACCTCGACACCGTCTTCTACATGCAAGGCAACGGCCTCGCCGTAACACTCAAGAAGCGCTAACCCCTCGCCGCTGCCCCTCCGCAAACCAGTAAACTGAATCCGGAAGCAGCAAAATCCTCTCCCCGGAATCCCGATCCGTGAAACGCCGCGACTTTTTGCGCTCGGCCGCACTCGCCCCCGCCGGCCTCACCCTCTCGAACGCCGCCTCCGCGGCCTGGCGCACGTTCGAGGTAACCACCCGGGTCGAAGTCCTCGCCCCCGCCGGCCCCACTCGCCTCTGGCTCCCGGCTTCCCTCATCGCCCCGGCGCCGTTCCAAAAGACCCTGTCCAATCGCTTTCACGCCCCCGGCGGCACGGCGCGCCTTGTCGTCAGCGCCCCCGGTGCGCTCGGCATCGTCGCCGCCGTATTTCCCTCGGGCGTCCCGCCCGTCCTCACCCTCACCAGCCGCGTCGCCACCCGAAATTTCGCGGTCAACCCCGCCGCTCCCGCCCACAACCCGCCCCGCAACCCGCCCGGCCTCGAGGATTTCCTCCGCCCCACACGCCTCCTGCCAACCGACGGCATCGTCAAGGCCACCGCCGCGCGGATCACCCGCGGCGCCAATTCGGATCTCGCCAAAGCCCGCGCCATTTACGACTGGATCGTCGAAAACACCGTCCGCGATCCCAAAACCCGCGGCTGCGGCCGCGGCGACATCCGCTTCCTGCTCGAATCCGGCGACCTGAGCGGCAAATGCGCCGACATCAACGCGCTCTACGTCGGCCTCGCCCGCGCCGCCGGCCTCCCCGCCCGCGACGTCTACGGCCTCCGCATCGCCCCTTCCCAACTCGGATTCCAAAGCCTCGGCGTCTCCTCCCCCAACGTCACCAAAGCCCAGCACTGCCGCGCCGAAGTCTACCTCACCGGCCTCGGCTGGGTCCCCGTCGATCCCGCCGACGTCCGCAAGGTCATCCTCGAAGAGCCCCCGGGAAATCGCCCGCTCGACGACCCACTCGTCCAACGTGCCCGAGCCCGCCTCTTCGGCGCCTGGGAGATGAATTGGATGGCCTACAACTTCGCCCACGACGTCACCCTCCCCGGCGCAAGCGGCCCGCCGCTCCCCTTCTTCATGTACCCCCAGGCCGAAACCGCCCACGGCCGCCTCGACAGCCTCGACCCCGACACCTTCCGCTACGAAATCACCGCCCGCGAAATCTCCCCACCCCTCACACCACGCCACCCGGACGCCTGAACCCGTGCCACCCTCACCCGCCTCCCCACCATCATCGCCGCACGCAATCAGCCCCTCCCACGCACAAACCAGCCGGCGCCCCTTCCCAGCCCCAAGCCACCCAGGCGATACGCAATGATCGCAGAAAAGCACGCCGCCGATGCCAACGAGTTCTGGAATCTTCTCTCGCCGGAAACGCCGCCTTTACGTAGCCTCGGCGAGATAATCTACCGCGGCCAAGCCGACGCAGCGTGGGAGCTTGCACCGAGGCTCTTTCGCGACCCAAACTTCCCCCCATACACGACCGTGCCCTTCCAACTCAAAGAATGGATGATCCTTGACACGTTCAGGGAGTACTGCGACTCCGCCGGCCTGCCGATGCCGAACGACGCCCTGAAGTTCCGTAGAGAACACTTCGACCTCAACGCAATCCATCGCCCACTCGATTTCGAGCCAAACTGGCCTCCGGAAGACCTGATCGAACTCATGGCCCTCGCCCAGCACTACGGCCTGGCAACCAGACTCCTCGACTGGACCCGGCGATCCTACGTGGCCGCCTACTTCGCCGCCTCAGACGCCCTTGCCCTCGCACTCCACGACTCCGGAACCCAGCCCGAGCGCTTCGCCGTCTGGGCGCTCGCTACCACGTTGATCGGTCAATTCCGCCAACTTAAGATAGTACGCGTCCCAGGGAGCAATAACGCCAACTTAGCTGCCCAGGCCGGCCTATTTACGCTCCTCCGCCAGAAGAATCGAGGGCTGAGGTTTCCCCTTGAGGGCCCGACGATACTCGACGAATATCTCGCGAGCGCTCTGCAGCCAACACTTCTGAAACTTACGGTACCCATCTCCGAAGCATCTGCCGTGCTGGAGAAATGCGAGAAGCACTTCATTACCGGCGCAATGCTATTTCCGCACTACTACGGAGCGGTTCGGGCCTCGCTGGACACTTGGCGCCGGGAACGCTGGAGACTCGGGCGGGAGGGCTTAGCGGCACCCGCTCAAAAAAACGTCCTCACGGAGACATCCGGCACCAACTCCAGCGAGTAATCCAGCTTATCGTTCCGCCGCCCAACCACGATGATTCCCCTCACCAACTGCCCGCCCCCGGCGATGTGCTTACGCACCCAACCCATGTAACTTGTAATCTGCCCCACCACTTCCCGGTAATCGGCCGACGGCCGCTTGATCTCGACAACCACGTAGTTCCGATCTTTATCAACGCAGAGCAAATCGATAATTCCAACCGGAATCCGGCACTGCCGTTGAAACACGGTAAGCCCCACTTCAAGTAACTCCGGCCGGTTCACTAAAAGCGTCTCGAGGCTCTTCTCGTCGATCCGCTCGGCAATCGGCGCGGGCTCGCTCGCCGGCTTGCGCACGCGATCGAGCCGCCCGGCCTTATGCATCCGCTTCCGGCGAGCGGTCGCCAGGTCGACCCGGACGACGCCCCTCCTTCGGACCTTCGGCCCGAGGACCCTCCCGTCCAGGCACCGAAGCATGTAATACTCCGGGCACCGGAACCAGCGGCGATTGTCCCGCGCCCGATAGCCCTCGACGATTTCTGGCAGCGAGACCCCGCCCTTAGCGGACTTCAGCACTGACACGGCGCGCTTAATATAACCATGCTGGCGCGGCACGACAATGGAGCCCTTCGGAACCCTCAGTTCATACTTCGGCCACTCGACCACCCGAATCCCCCATGCCCCGCTCAACGCGGCCTCCAACACTTCCTGCGTAGGATCTCCCTTCCTCGGCATCACCCGCAACGACGCCGCCACAAGCGCCCGCAATTCCATCGCCCCGCGCTTGCGCAAAACCTCAATCACCGCCTCCCGGAACGCCCTCATCGGACGCTATCTTAACTCCCCCACACCCTCCCGGAAGCGACAAACCCGCTCCGCCGCGCTCACCCGCCAGCCCGGTGCTATACCATGGCTATGAGGAAGGCGATGCGAACCGAAGAATTCGAAAAGTTCGTGGCAAGCCAGCAGGTGGCCGAAGAGGAAGACAACTGGGACAAGCTCCGCGATGAATGGCTAATCGACCTCAATTCCCTCTACGAACGCATCATTGAGTACCTGGATAAGTTCATTAACGAGGGCTCGATCACCTATAAGTTCACCGATATCACGCTAAATGAGGAAAACATAGGCGAGTACACCGCCAGGAGCATGGAGATCCACATCGGGCGGCAACACATAAAGCTCAGGCCCGTCGGAACGCTCCTGATCGGATGCAAAGGCCGCGTAGATGTCGAGGGTCAGGGCAGGGCAACGATCCTACTCGTCAACCAAAAGGCCGAGAGCCCCGCCGATCTCGTCACGATCAAGGTCACAGCCGCCAGGGGCCAGACCCCCGCTCAGGTCCCGGCGCCGCAACCGGAGCCCTCGGTCACCTGGACCTGGAAGATCTTGACCAACGAGGCGCGGCGGAGATTCGTGGACCTCAACCAGGACACGTTCTTTCGCCTCGTAATGGAAGTCGCGAATGGCTAGACGGGCCGCCCTCCCCGCCGCCCTCAAACTGGAAGACATCGCATCCCACGACAAAGACGTCAAGGACGGCCTGCGCCTCCTCTTTGGTCCAAACAACCCCAATTACGAAATGAAGTTCGTGGGTAAGTCAAGCCGCGATGTCGAGCAAGAGCTTATTCGGCGCATCGACGAATCGGACCTGAGATCTTCATTCTTCCTCCTCACCAGCCTGGAAGCCACGTTTAGGATCGACTTCGACCGGCGATGCGGCAAGCGTCTGAAGGATCCCGTCTCTCGCCACTTCCGCGCAATAAGAAGGAACCCGAGACTCCCACCGCGACTCGAAGAGGACATCCTCGAAGGCTGGAAGCGGCACGAAGCCGCGCACGGCAAAACCATCGGTGAACTGCGCGGCGCGTTCAAGTACCGGCACTGGCTCGCACATGGCAGGTACTGGGAGCCCAAGCTCGGCCGCAAGTACGACTTCGAAGGTCTACGCCTCCTCGCCGAGGCCGTCATATCGGCCCTCCCGTTCACCAACTGAGCTGCACCTGCATCGCCTCTTATCAGCCCCTCCGCCCTCGCATAAACCCATCACACGGCCACCCGACCTAGATCTTCTCCACAATCAACCACTTCCAACCCACGCCCATCTGCGCCCCCACCCACCCCCTGCTACACCAAAATCAAGCCCGGGCCCCCACGCCCGCGCGAGAAAAAGGATCAACCAAATTCCCATGTCTGAAACGCCTGAGCGTGCCCAAATCCCCGGCACCCGCGCGACCCGTCGCCTCACCTCCTTTTCCGCCCCTGCCTCACCTCGTGCGTCATCCGTGCGTCATCCCGCTATGTCCCTCAATCCAAACCCACTTCCACTGCACAATGACGCACGCCCCCACTTTTCCCGCGCGCGTTGTAACGCCATTTTCCACCCCGTCCAACGCACCCGCGAAACCGAACACATGGTCCGTGCCGCCGAACTCCGCTACGACGTCAGAGACAAGAACCTCCCCTTCCACCCCGCCGGGTTTGGCTTCGTTTTTTCGAACTCAGATATCCCCCGCCACGCCCGCCCCCGCGACCCTCGCAAACTCGCCGCATGACACCGAACAACCACCCCCTGTCCCAACCCACTTTCCCCGGTGATAGAATGACCCCAGTTTTATACCGGCATTTTCGCGAGCCCGCAAACCCCGCGATGCCAACCCCTCATTTATAGGAGGCGCCATGTTCCGTCTCGACGCAGATCGCGCCGTTGAGTTCTGCGACGGTCTTCGCCGCCGCGATTTCCTCCACGCCGGTTCCCTCTCTCTCCTTGGCCTCGGCCTCACCCAAATGGCCGGCCTCAACGCCCTCGGCGCCGTCGACCCCAATAAAAAGGATGTCAACTGCATCCTTCTCATGCTCGTCGGCGGACCCAGCCAACTCGACACCTGGGACATGAAACCCAACGCCCCGGTCGAAATTCGCGGCCCCTATAAGCCGATAAAAACCAACGTCCCCGGCATCGAAATTTCCGAGAATTTCCCGCGCATGGCCAAACACGCCGACAAATATGCGCTCATCCGAAGCTGCTATCACACCGCCGCCGCCGTCCACGACACCGGCCACCAGATGATGCAGACCGGACGCCTCTTCCAGGGCGGCGTCGAATACCCGCACGTCGGCTGCGTCCTCACCAAAGTCAAAGGCCCCCGCGGCGACGTCCCCTCCCACGTCCTGCTTCCCCACCCCATCGGCAACACCGGCGGCAACATGCCCCACGGCCAGACCGCCGGCTTCCTCGGCAAAACCTACGACCCCTTCGTCCTCAACGCGGACCCCTCCGACCCCAACTTCCGCGTCCCGGACCTGCTCCCTCCTGACTACCTCAGCGCCCTCCGCGTCGACCGCCGCCGCGACTGGCACGCGATGGTCGATTCCTCAGTCAGCCGCTTTGAAACGAGTCAGGATGCGCGCCTCCTCGATTCCACCTTCCAACAGGCCTACACCCTGATGTCGTCGAAGAAAGCCCGCGCCGCGTTCGCCCTCCACGACGAACCGGAAGAGGTCCGCAATCGTTACGGCGAAAACCGCTTCGGCCAGGGCTGCCTCCTCGCCCGCCGCCTCATCGAAGCCGGCGTTCGCTTCGTCACCGTCAACATGTTCGAAACCGTCTTCGACGAAATTACCTGGGACATCCACGGCTCGAAACCCTTCAGCCCCATCTCCTGCTACAAGGACCTCGTCGGACCCATGTTCGACATGGCCTATAGCTCCCTTCTCTCCGACCTCCACGACCGCGGCCTCCTCGACAACACCCTGGTCCTGGCTTTCGGCGAATTCGGCCGCACCCCCAAGGTCAACCCCGCCGGCGGCCGCGACCACTGGCCCCAATGCTGGACCGTCCTTATGGCCGGCGGCGGCGTCAAAGGCGGAAAAATCGTCGGCGCCTCCGACGACCTCGGCGGCTCGCCCAAGGACCGTCCCGTCAACCCCGGCGAAATCGCAGCCACCGCCTTCCACTCCCTCGGCATCGACCTCCGCCTCGAACTCCCCGGCGCCCAGGGCCGTCCCATCCCAGTCGTCGAACGCGGCACCGAGCCGATCCACGAGCTATTCGTATGAACCGCCTCATCCTCGCCCTCCTCGCCGCATCGCTCGCATCGGCCGCGCCCACGCTCGCCGTCCTCCCGTCGCAGATCACGCTCAACGGCCCGCAGGCCCGCGAGTCCCTCATCGCCGAAGAATCCTCCGACGGATTGAATAAGGACCTCACCCGCGAAACCCAGTGGTCCTCTTCCGCCCCGCAGGTCGCCGCCGTCAGCGCCACCGGCGAAGTCACTCCGGTCAGCGACGGCGACGCCGTCATCACCGCCCACGCCGGCGGACTCACCGCCTCCGTCACCGTCCACATCGTTCACTCCCACGTACCCTACACCTGGAGCTTTCAGAACGACGTCATCCCCGTAATGAGCAAGGTCGGCTGCAACCAGGGCGCCTGCCACGGAGCCCTCGCCGGCAAAAACGGCTTCAAACTCACGCTCCGCGGCTACGACCCCCTCACCGATTACTACACGCTTACCCGCGAATCCGTCGCCCGGCGCGTCTCGCTCGAAGACCCCGCCTCCAGCCTCATCCTCTTGAAACCCACCGCCACCATCCCTCACGGCGGCGGCCACCGCTTCTCCCCCACATCGCTCGAATACAAGATCATCTCCGGCTGGATCGCCGAAGGCGCGCCGCCGCCCAGCCCCACCGAGCCCACCGTCACCGGACTCGAAGTCTTCCCCGCCGCCGCTACGCTTTCCCCCAGCGACCACCAGCAATTAGTCGTCCGCGCGCTCTACTCCAACGGCGAAGCCCGCGACGTCACCCGCTGGGTCAAATACTCCTCCAACAACGACGCCACCGCCTCGGTCGACCAGGACGGCCTGGTCAAGATGAACGGACCCGGCGAAGCCGCCATCACGCTCTGGTACTCGAGCCGCGTCCTCTACTCGCGCCTCACCGTTCCCTACTCCTACAAGGTCGACACCGCCGCCTACAACCAGTTCCCGCATCACAACTTCATCGACGATTTTGTCGTCGACAAACTTGAGCGCCTCCACATCGCGCCGTCCGGCCTCTGTACGGATTCCGAATTCATCCGCCGCGCCTATCTTGACTCGACCGGCCTTCTGCCCACCGCCGCCGATGTCGAATCCTTTCTCGCGGATAAGTCGCCCGATAAGCGTGCCCGCCTGATCGACAAGTTACTCTCGAGCGACGATTACGTCGATTACTGGGCCTATAAGTGGTCCGACGTCTTCTTAGTCTCCAGCCGGAAACTCCGCCCCGTGTCCATGTGGGCGTTCTACGACTGGATTCACACAAGCGTCGCCGAAAACAAGCCCTGGAACCGCATAGCCGCCGACATCTTCTTAGGCGCCGGTGGCACCCGCGAAAACGGCGCGCTGAACTACTTCCTCATCCACAAAGACCCCATCGACCTGATGGAAACCTCCACCGAGGCCTTCCTCGGCCAGCGCATCACCTGCGCCCGCTGCCACAACCACCCGCTCGAAAAGTGGACCCAAACCCAGTACTACGAAATGGTCAACCTCTTCTCGCGCGTCGGCATCAAGAACGGCTCCAGCCCG
>DAIDIH010000190.1 GCA_027459465.1 Bryobacterales bacterium
GGAGGTGCTTGAAGGCAAGCGGCTGGTGCACGCGCACTGCTACCGGGCCGATGAGATTCTGATGCTGCTGAAGATCGCCGACGATTACGGCTTCAAGATCCGCACGCTGCAGCACGTGCTGGAAGGCTACAAGGTGGCCGACGAGATCGCGGCGCACGGCACGGGCGCGTCGACGTTCAGCGACTGGTACGGGTACAAAGAAGAGGCCAACGACGCGATCCCGTACAACGCGGCGATCATGGCGCGGAAGGGCGTGCTCGTGAGTCTGAATTCGGATTCCGAACAACTGATGCGGCATCTGAACGACGAAGCGGCGAAGGTGATGAAGTACGGCGGCATGAGCGAGACCGAAGCGCTCGCGATGATTACGATCAATCCGGCCAAGCAACTGGAGATCGACTCGCGCGTGGGTTCGATTGAAGTAGGCAAGGACGCCGACCTGGCGATTTTCGACGGGCATCCGCTGTCGAACTACTCGAAAGTGGTGAGGACGATCATCGACGGGCAGGAGTATTTCGACCGGGCGAAGGACCTCGAACAGCGGCCGGCGCGCGAGAAGGAGAAGGAGCGGCTGCTCGAGTTGGACAAGCAGCGTATGAAGGCAGCCGGGAGCGAGCCGCGGCGGACGGGCCCGGAGGTGCGGGAATGAAACGCGCGGCGCTGATTTTGTTTGTGGCTTCTGCCGCCGCGTGGGCGGCGGACGACGCCGGATTCGTGATCGAGCACGCCGCGATTCATCCGGTGGCCGCGCCGGACATCCCGGACGGGAGCCTGTGGGTGAAGGACGGCAAGATTACCGCGGTGGGCGCGCATGTGAACGCGCGCGGGGCGCGGCGGATCGACGGCAAGGGTCTCAATGTGTATCCGGGGATGATCAACTCGGCGACGGACCTGGGGTTGAGCGAGATCGCCGCGGTGCGCGAGACGAACGACACGAACGAGTTGGGCGAGTTCGATCCGCAGTTGCAGGCGCTGGTGGCGGTGAACCCGGCGAGCGAGCACATTCCGGTGACGCGGGTGAACGGCGTCACGAGCGCAATTACCCTGCCGGCGACGGAAACCGGCCAGGAAATGATCGCCGGGCAGGCGGCGCTGATTCATCTGGACGGCTGGACGTGGGAGCAGATGGGTATCCTGCGGGACGCGGCGATGGAGATGATTTTCCCGACGCTGCGCGCTCCGCGGCGGCCTTTCTTCGCGGCTCCGGGTGGGCCGGCGCCGTTCCGGGAGATTCAGCGGGCCTACGACGAGAAGGTCCGGCGGCTGAAGGTTTTCTTCGAGCAGGCGCGGCGGTACGAGACGGCGAAGAACGGGCACGAGGCGGGGCTCGAGCGCGATCTGCGATATGAGGCGATGATTCCCGTGCTCGATGGGAAGACGCCGGTGCTGATTGTGGCCCAGAGAGAGCGGGAGATGAGGGCGGCTCTGGAGTTCGCGAAGGAAGAGAAGATCAAGTTGATCCTGGCCGGATGCCGGGAGTTGGGGAAACTGGGTCCGGAGATCAAGGCGGCAGCGGCTTCGGTGATTCTGGGGCCGACGCTAGCCATGCCGCTCGAAGACGACATGCCGTACGACCAGGCGTACGCGTTGCCGAATGAGTTCTACAAGGCCGGGATTCTGTTCGCGTTCGGGACGTTTCCGGGCGAAGTCGAGCACGAGGCGCGGAATCTGCCCTATCAGGCTTCGATGGCGGCGGCGTTCGGCCTGCCGAAGGATGAGGCGCTGCGTGCGGTGACGATCAACGCGGCGAAGATTTGGGGCGTGGCGGACAAGTTGGGCTCGATCGAGACCGGCAAGGTGGCCGACCTGATCCTGACCGACGGGGATCCGCTGGAGACGCGCACGAACGTGAAGAAGGTCTTCATCGCTGGCAGGGAGGTGGACATGGCCACCCGGCAGACCGAGCTTTACGAGATGTACCGGAAGCGGCCGTAGGGGCCAATTAGTTGACGTCCTGCGGGCAGAGAGGGTCCGAGGCGAACGGGTCGCCGGTGGCGGCGTAGGCGCGGGATCGGGAACCGCCGCAGAGCGAGCGGTACCGGCATTCGCCGCAGGCGCCTTGAAAGTGCGACGGATCGTGCAGCACTTCGAACAGCGGGGCGGAGCGGTAGACCTCGGCCAGTTCGTGGGTCTTGATGTTGCCGGCCGAGAGCGGGAGAAAGCCGGCGGGGCAGATGTCGCCGCGGTGGCTGACGAAGACGATGCCGTGGCCGTCGCGGATGCCGAAGCCGCGTCCGGTGGCGCTGCGGGCGATCTGCTCGCCGGTGAACCCTTCGGCGCGCATGCGTTCGACCGCAACGCGGCGGTAGGACGGGGCTTCGGTGGTGGCGACGGTGAACGGCGCGGTGCGCGCAATGCCGTGGATCCACTCCATCAGCGCAACGCCTTCTTCGGGGGAGAGCGGCTGCAGCACCTTGCCGCGGCCGACGGTGATCAGGAAAAACAGGCTCCAGCGGGAAACCGTTTCGCCGGACAGGAAGCGGTAGATGGCCGGCAGGTCGTCTACGGTTTCCGCCGATACGAGCGTGTTGATCTGCAGCGGCATTTCGAACTCGGCGGCCCAGCGCATGGCGTCGCGGGTGCGGTCGAAGGTGCCGGGGACGCCGCGAATGGCGTCGTGGCGCTCCGGGCAGGAACCGTCGAGGCTCAGGCCCAGGCCGCTGACGCCGTGCCCTTTCAGTTTTTTCACTACCTCGCGCGTGAGGGCGGGCGTCGCGGCCGGCGTGATGGACATCTCGATGCCGAGGCGGTGGGCTTCGTCGATCAGGTCGAACAGACGGGCCTTAGCGAGGGGGTCGCCGCCGGTGAGGATGAGATGCGGCAGGGGGTCGCCGAAGCCCTTGATCTCGTGAAGCATACGAACGCCGTCCTCGAAGCTTAACTCCTGCGGATCGGCCTCGGGCATAGCCGAGGCGCGGCAATGGCGGCAGGTGAGGGCGCAGGCCTGCGTGGTCTCCCAGTAAACGTTCAAGGGGGTGAGGGAGTAGTCGCGCGGAGCGTGACCGCGTGCAGCGTAATGGGAATGGGGCTTCACGAGATCGGTTGTCACGTGGTGGGTTAGGCAATTCGGGTTCCGATCCGGGAATGGCGGGAAGCTTTTGATAAGGCGAGAAGAGTTTGCCCCCGACCCGATGGCGCTCCTGCGGACTGCGCCATAACACGCAAATACTAGATGCGCGGGCGCAATGTTATTTGTTTAACATTGACGAGCAGCAGGGGGTCTGGACAGGGTGCGGCTCCATGAGTTCGGCGCGGGTGAGGTCGGGGTCGTAGAGGTTGAGTTGCCACTTGCCGTCGCGGCCGATTTTCGGACCGGAGGGCGGGGTCATGCCGCGGGCGAGAACTTCTTTGTAAGCCGCCTGGATGTCGGGCACGCCGAGCGCGAGGTGGTGCATGACGCCGAGGGATTTGGGCGAAGGATTGTTGACGTTGAGCATGTATTCCAGCCAGTCGGTGCCGTCGGGGACGCGCATGTCGACCCAATCGGTGCGGGTGTCGGTCATGCCGCCATGCCAGGTTTCGCGGAAGCCGAGGATGTCGCGGTAGAACTTGTCGGCGGCGGACTGGTCGCGGACGGTGACGCCGACGTGGATGATGCGGTGGGAGATGCGCGTGGCGGGGAGGAACTTACCGAAGTTGCGGGAGTGGAGCGAGCCGGGCATGTATTGGACGAACTCGACGTTATGGCCGTCCGGGTCCTTGACCATGAAGCTGAGGTTTCCGTCGAGGCCGGGTTTGAGAGTGGCGGGTACTTTAACGCCGTGTTCGTTGAGGTAGTCGCGGAGTTGTTGAGCGTTGGTGGTTTCGAAGGCGATGTGGGAGAGGCGGTCCTCGGTGGGGCTTTCCAGGGTGGGGAAGATTTCAATGTACTGGTGGTCGTTGACCTTGAAGTAGGTCAGCATGAGGCCGCCGGTGGGTTTGTCGAGCGAGAAGGCGTCGGCGAAGCCGAGGACGTGACCGTAGAACTGCTTTGACGCGGCGAGATCGGCTGTTTTCAGGCCGATGTGGGCGACGCCGACGATGGCGGGGCGGTCAGCGGCAAAGCAGGAGGCGGCAAGAAGCGACGCGGTGGCGAGCAGGCGGCGGAACATGTACTCATCGGAGCACCGGGGGTGGAAGGCTGTCAAGACGGCAGGAATCACCGATCGGAATCGACCGTGGCGCCGCGATTTGATCTCAGGCGGCGGCTACGCACTCGGACGCAGGACTTCGATCTCGCTGAAGCGCGAGAACCGTGCGGTGCCGTAGGTCCAGATCTTGCCAATCCCGTTCGCGATCATCGTCGCCACGATCGCGACGTCAATAATGTCCTGGCGCGCGGCCGTGTACTTGCGAATCAGCGAGAGCACCGTGACAGCAGCTTCGGATCCGGGGGGGACTTTGCGAATTTTCGGATCGCTGAGGTATTGCTCCAGTCCCGCTAGTGGCGTCTGCTGCGCTGAGGAGTGGATTGGCACGCCTCGGGTCCGTAACCACAACGTAGAACTCGAACAATACGTGAGGCGTGACACAACCAGCGAATTCTCCGTCCCGCGCGCGGTCCCGAAACCCGCGAGACGCTTCGTGAAACGGGGAGCTTTGGTCGGCGGCGTAGACCAGAATATTGGTATCGAGAAGCACCGCCTCCCCAAGGCTGATCGTAGATCTTCTTGCGAGTGATCTCTCCCTTAACGCCTGACGGCCACCGGTGGTACTCGACGTTTTCTTCGAGCCGCCTCTCCGGCACCAACCGCGCAATCGGCCGATTATCCTTCGTCTCGACGATCTCTTCCCCGCGGGCGACCCAATCCAGAAGCCCGCGAAAGCGCCCTTCGGCTGCACGGATAGTGGCCATGGCAATTCCAGATTCGCACGGGGCCACAACCGGCCGAAATATCGAGCCTTTGCACGGTTACGGCTCGGCTCTGCCGGTGCCACCGATCACATGAAGTAGTCTTTGACCTTCTCGAAGAGGCCCTTTTCTTTAGGTTCGTTTTCTTCGGGGAGGGTTTCGCGGAGTTGCTCGAAGAGCTTCTTCTGGTCGCGGGTGAGGTGGTCCGGGATGCGGACTTCGACGGTGACGTAGAGATCGCCGCGGCCGTGGGACTGGAGATGGGGGACGCCGAGGCCGCGAAGGCGGACGCGGGCGCCTGGTTGAGTGCCTTCGGGGATTTTGACGGTCTGGAGGCCATCGAAGGTGAGCAGGGGGACTTCGACGCCGAGCGCGGCCTGGGCGATGTTGATGGGCACGACGCAGTGGAGGTCGTCGTCCTGGCGCTCGAAGATGGCGTGTTCCTTGACCTTGATGACGACGTAGAGGTCGCCGGGAGGGCCGCCGTTGGGGCCGGGCTGGCCTTCGCTCTGGAGGCGCAGGCGGTTGCCGTCGGCGACACCGGCCGGAATGGTGACCTTAAGCTTGCGGTTGACGCGCTGATAGGCCTGGCCGCGGCACTGGCCGCAGGGGCGCCGGATGATCTGGCCGCGGCCGTTGCACTGGCCGCAGGTGCGCCGGACGGACAGGAAACCTTGCTGGTAGATGACCTCGCCGCGGCCGCGGCAGACCGAGCAGGTGACGAGGCCGTCTTCCTTTTCCGCGCCGGTTCCGCCGCACTGCGAGCAGGCTTCCATGCGGGGAACCTGGATGTCGGCGGTCAAGCCGCGGATGGCGTCTTCGAGGGTGATTTCGAGGTCGAAGCGGAGGTCTTCGCCGCGCTCGACGCGGGTTCTGCGGCGCCCGCCGCCGCCAAAGATGTCGCCGAAGCCGAACAGATCGCCGAGAATGTCGCCAAAGTCGGCGAAGGCGTCGGGGTTGAATCCGCCCGCGCCCGCCGCGGCCGCGCCCTGGAGGCCTTCGTGGCCGAAGCGGTCGTAGGAGGCGCGCTTCTGCGGGTCGCTGAGGACCGCGTAGGCTTCGGCGGCTTCCTTAAATTTCTCTTCGGCTTCCTGGTCGCCCGGATTGCGGTCCGGGTGGTGCTGCATGGCGAGTTTCCGGTAGGCGGACTTCAGCGCCTGCTCCCCGGCGTCGCGGGCAACGCCCAGAATCTCGTAGTAGTCCCGTTTCCCTGCCACGCTCACGCTTTCCGCACCGCGACTTTGACCATCGCGGGCCGCAACAGGCGGCCGCGGAAGTTATACCCTCGCTGATACTCTTCCAGAATGGTGTTCTCCTCGGCATCCTCTGTCTCTTCCTTTTGGATGGCGTGGTGGAGGTTATGGTCGAAGGCGGCCCCGACGCTGGAAATCGGCTCGAGGCCGAGCTTGACGAGGTTTTCGCGGAGGCGCTGGTAGATCAGTTCCATGCCCTTGGCGTAATCGCGGTCGGCGCTTTCGACTTTCAGGGCGCGTTCGAAGTCGTCGAGGACGGGCAGCAGGGCGCGGACAGCTTCCGTGCTTGCGTATTCCAGGAATTCGGCGCGCTCGCGCTCGGCTCTCTTCCGGAAATTCTCGAATTCGGCCTGCCGGCGCAACAGCCGGTCGTTGAGAGAGGCGGCTTCTTCAGCCAACCGGTCGCGTTCGGCGGCGAGGGTCTCTAGGGTGACCGGCTCGGCGCCTTCGGCCGGCTGAGTTGCTTCCGGCTCAGCGCCGGCTTCGGCGACAGGTTTTGTTTCTTCCATAACTTTCAGTGTACGATCTGGCAACCTACGATTCGGCTTCCGGCGAGGGAGATTGCGGTGCCGCGGTCTCAGGCAGGGAGGCTCCGCAGCGCTTCGCCGAGGTTCATGACGGCAGCGATGGCTTTCGCGTAGTTCATACGCATGGGGCCGATGACAGCGATCTTGGCCGGCAGGGCTCCGCCGAGGGAAAGCGAGGTTCCGATGAAAGAAAGCCCGGCCATGCTGGGGTGGGCATCGCCCAAGCCGACGCGAATAGCGATTTCGCCGGCCGGTTGTTCGAGGAACCGGTCCAGCATTTCGAGGATGCGCTTTTTCTCTTCGAGGGCGCGAACCAGGTCCCGGAGGCGTTCTTCGTTCAGGTGGACCATGGCGGCGGCGAGGTTTCCGGCGCCTTCGACGTGGACTTCCGGGGCGAGGTCGATGTCAAGCAGGCCCTTGGCATAAAGGACGGCGAGTTTGCGGAGGACGTCGTCGTAGGCGGCACGGTCCTCGGCGAGGCGGGAGCGGAGTTCGGCGCGGATGCGGACCAGCATCCAGCCGCCGAAGTTGCGGTTGACGTAGTTGCGGATGGAGACGAGTTCGGCAGCGTCGACCGGTTCATCGAGGGTGACGGCGCGGTTGCGCACGATGCGGTCCCGCGTAACCACGACCATGAGCACGCGGCGGCCGGCGAGGGGAACGAGTTCCAGGGCGTCGAGGATTTGGCTCGAATCCGGGAAAGCGGCTGCGATGCCGAAGCCGCGAGTCAGTTCGGTGAGCATGCGGGAGCCGCGCTCGACCTGCTGTTCGAAGGAGTCAGCCTCGGAAAGCTCGGTGCGCAGGCGGGCCAACTCCGACGAGACGTTGCGCAGGCCGTGGGCGGCGGCGTGGTGGAGGCTGTGCATGTCCTGGAGGGCGAGCACGTAGTGCTGAAATGCCTTCTGGGTGGGCACGCGGCCGGCCGAAGTGTGGGGCTGGGACAGGTAGCCGGCGTCGCAGAGATCCGACATGATGTTGCGGATGGTGGCCGGGCTCAGCTGGTCCCGCCGTTCCTGGGAAATGGTCCGGGAAGCAACTGGTTCGCCGGTCGAGATATAGGCGCGCACCACCGCATGCAGTACTTCTTCGTGCCGCGGCTTGAGTCTCGCGCTTTCAGGCATATGACGGAGGTCGCGCTTCCGTTCGAGTTGGCTGGGCCTGCTCGCCCCTTTGATTTCAATTTATTGAAACACAACGCTGGGGTCAAGACCGTAGTTGGGCCCATCGCAGCGGGCGGGGGCAGACGGTGAGGGAAGTGCAAGCGGTTCAGCAACGGGCGTTTGCTATCATTGGAGGGACTTTCCCCCTATGGATTCTCCTTCCGTCACAGAAATTGTCTGTGCACACAGTCCGGACTCGGACGACGCTTATATGTTTTACGGCCTGGCGACGAAGAAGGTACGTTCGCGCCGGGTGCAGTTGCGGCATGTCCTCGACGACATCCAAACACTGAACAACAAGGCGGTGGAGGGCGTCTACGAGCTGACGGCAATTTCCTATCACGCCTATCCCTACGTGGCGGATAAGTATTTCCTGATGGCGAGCGGTTCGAGCGTGGGCGACGGCTATGGGCCGATCGTGGCGGCGCTGCGGCCGATGGCGCCGGAAGATTTGAAGGGCAAGCGGATCGCGGTGCCCGGCAGCCAGACGACGGCGTATCTGACGCTGCGTCTGTTTCAGCCGGATTTCGAGGCGGTCCAGACGCCGTTTGATAAGATTCTCGACGCGGTTCAGGAAGGTACGGTGGACGCCGGCCTGATCATCCACGAGGCGCAGCTTACTTACAGCAAGAGCGGTTTCCACAACGTCATCGACCTGGGCAAGTGGTGGAAGAAGACGCAGGGTCTGCCGCTGCCGCTGGGGGCGAACGCCCTGCTGCGTTCGCTTGCGCCGGAAGTCCGGACGGAGTGCTGCCGGCTGATGCGGGAAAGCATTCAATACGCGCTGGACAATCGCGAGGAAGCGTTGAACTACGCGTTGCAGTTCGCGCGGGACATGGAGCAGCCGCTGGCGGAGAAGTTCGTGGGCATGTACGTCAACCATCACACGGTGGATTGCGGAGACGACGTGCCGGCCGCGGCGCAAAGGCTGCTCGACATGGGTTATGAAGCGGGCATCATTCCAAATAAAGTGCAGGTTGAGTTCGTGCGGTAGGACCGCGCTGGCGATTCTGGCGCTGGCGGTTGGCTCGGGTGTCTATGCCACGGCCGCGCCGCAGACGCAGGCGGCGCAGAGCACTCCGAAGGACCGCATCAAGGCGATTCACGACCTGGCGAAACAGGGCGGGACGGACAACATCGCCTCGATCGCCAAGTATTTGAAGGACGGCGACCGCGATGTCCGCGTCGAAGCGGTGAAGGCAATTGTGGGCATCGGAACGGACGCGAGCCTTGCGCCGCTGCTCGCCGCGCTGAAGGACAACGACCCGGAGCTGCAAATGCGCGCCACAGACGGGCTGGTGAATTTCTACCTCCCCGGCTACGTGCAGTCCGGGGTCACCGCCGGCATCAAACGCTTCGGAGGAGGCGTGGTCAACTACTTCTCCGGGTCCCGCAACGACTCCGTCATCCCGCCTTACGTGGAGGTCCGCCCGGACGTCATTGAGGCGATTTCCGGGTTGATCTCCGGCGGCTCGAGCATGGAAAGCCGCGCCAACGCCGCGCGCGCCGAAGGCGTTCTCCGCGCCAAGGGCGCTCTTCCGGCCATCGAACAGGGGCTCCACGCCAAGGATGGCGACGTGATCTACGAATGCCTGGTCGCAATCGAGAAGATCAACGACCCCTCGGCCGCGCCTTCTGCGCAGTTCCTGCTCCACGACTTCTCGAAGCGGATCCAGTTTGAAGCGATCAATCTCACCGGGCTGCTGCGGAACAAAGCGGCCCTTCCGGACCTGCGCGATGTGTTTGCCCTCACCAAAGACAAGAAGGTGAAAGCCGCGGCGCTGGAGGCGATCGCCGCGATGCCGGAGAATCAGGATACGCACCTGCTGGAGCACCTGCTGCACGACAAGAACCCGGACTTCCGTGTGGCCGGCGCCGAAGGGGTCGGCCGGCTGGGCGACCCAGCCGACAGACCGAAGCTGCAGTCGATGTTCGAGAGCGAAACCAAGCCGGCGCCGCGGATGGCCGCCGCCTTCGGCGACTCGCTGCTGGGCAATCTCGATATGTCTGACTTTGCTCCGCTGCGTTACCTGGTGAATCAGTTGAATTCAGCGGCCTGGCGCGGAGTATCGCTGGGATATCTCGTGGAATTGTGCCGGAACCAGAAAGTGCGGGAGGCGATTTATCCGGCGTTGGGCTCGGGCGCAACGCGGGACGAAAAGACCGGCCTGGCGAAGGTGCTTGAAACCAGCGGCGGCAAGGACTCGATCCCTTACGCCGATAAACTTTCCCGCGATCCGGATTCCGACGTAGCCACGGCCGGACTGAACGCGCTGCGGACGCTGCGCATGCGGTTTCCGTAGAAGCCGCGGCTTTGCCGGACAGCGATATTCCTGCTTAAATCGTCGACAGAAACGGCAAGAAAAAACTCTGGATTTGCCGTGATCGCCGGGTTATTCTATCGTCGATTGCGCGCGATGGGGCCGGAGGGCACGGTGCTGCGAATCTTTCCTCGCGGCGGGCTAACCCGTTCGGCCGGTGTGGTCGTGGGCTTGCTCACCACGGGAGTGGCCGCCGGAGCGGTAAGCACGCTGGTGGCCGCGATGTGGACCATTACGTTCCATCCGCTGCCGGTATCGGGCATTGACCGTGTGGCAGTTCTGTCCGGTCTGTCGGATCCGATCGTGCAGGACGCGGTGGAGTGGTGGTCCGGGCTCAAGTCGGCCTCCGCGCTCGCCCGGTACAGGGTAGGCCGGGTGGCGGAAAATGAAGAGACTGGCGCGCAGCGCCCGGTTGTTGCCGCCGTTTCGCCGGGCTTCTTCCGCGTGTTCGCACTACGGCCGGCGGCTGGACGTTTCTTCAGCAGGCAAGACGAAACGGATCGCTCGCGGATCGCGGTCGTGAGCCGGGAGTATTGGTCGGCCCGGTTTGGCTCGGGGCCGGTCTTCGGCAGCGCCTCGATCCGTCTTCGGGGCGTAGCCTACACGATCGCCGGCATCGCTCCGCCGCGCTTCAATTTCCCAGCCGGCGCGCAGGTCTGGGTTCCGGAGACATCGGCCGAGGAACTCGGACTGAACCAGGCGAAGCACGAGCGCCTGGCGATTCAGGAGCCGCTGGGTTGGGTGGCAAGGCTGGCTCCTGGTTCGTCGGTGGGCGGACTGAGGGCCGAGGCTGCCGCGAGGCTGCATTATCTGAACACCGTCATCTCGCCGCGCACGGGGATTCACTATGGCGAAGTCGTCAGTGCATGGCCGATTGCGGCGTACATCTCCGGGGAGTTCCGCCGTGCGCTGCTGGCGCTTCTTCTCGGGGCGGCGATGGTGCTGGGGATCGCGGCCGCCAACACGGCGGCGTTATTTCTGCGGCGGGCCGTCGACGGGAGGAAGGAGGCCGCGGTGAGGCTGGTTTTCGGGGCGTCGCCCGGCCGGTTGGCGCGGGAAGTGGCGCTCGAGTCGCTCGGCTCGACGCTGGTGAGCGGATGCGTCGGATTGGGAGTGGCGCTGTTGCTGGGCGCGGTCATCCGCCGGTCGATCTTCGGCGGCGTCCTGCTCGAAAATTGGGACGCCGCGGCCATGGGAGTGGCGCTGGCCGTTTCGGTGGTGGTTTCGGCCTTGGCGGGACTCGCGGTGAGCCTGCCGGCGGCGCTAAGGTATGGATGGCAAGATCCCGCCGGGGTACTGCAAGGCCGCGACGTGATGGGACGGCGGGGAAGGATAGTGCGGCGGGCCCTGGTGGTGGGCGAAATCGGGTTAGCGGCTTGCCTGCTGACGCTTGCCGATTCGGCGGTTCAAGCTGCTATGAACGAGGGGCAGGCCGACTGTGGGTTCATGACCGATCGAGTATTGACGGCGGAGTTGAACGTTCCCGTTGGAGGGAAATCCATCGTGCCGGCCCCGATTCTGAGCGCGATGCGCGGCGACCCCGGAACGGGCGCCGCGGCTTTGTCGAACGGTCTCCCCATCCCGGGATCCTGGCCGAGGAAGCTCTACCTTTGGGCCGGCGACGTCAGCACCTCAGCATTCGCATTCGCCGTAACGGAAGATTGCTTTCGCGCACTCGGCATTCCGATCGTGGCAGGGCGCGACTTCCAGAGCGGCGACAGCGATGTCGTGATCGTGAGCCGGCGCCTGGCGGATTGGATCGCGCGCGGACGAAGCGCGGTCGGCTTCAACATCCGGCTGGCTGGCGAGACTTCGCCTCGCCGCGTGATCGGCGTGGTTGGCGACCTGCCCGACGGCGAGCATGGGGCGCATCGGGGGCCTGAAATGTACTTGCCGTGGTCCCATCCCTTTCGCGGGCGCGCGGCCGGCCATGCGTGGCTCGTCATACAGTGCCGGGACGATTGCGGCGGGACGTTGGCCGCGCTGCGAGCCGGGACGGAGAAGCTGGCGGGATATGCGTCAATCTTCGACATCGTTCCGCTCTCGCAACGGATCAGCCGGCTTTCTGAAAACCAGAACAACCGGATCGGCCTGTTTGGCGCCTTCGCGTTCTGCGCCACGCTGATCGCCTGCCTGGGCGTGTTTGCGATGGCCTCCTACGAGACATCCTGCCGGACGTTCGATGCCGGCGTGCGGGCGGCGCTGGGAGCGCGGCCGGCCGACCTGGCGCTGATGCTCGTCGAGGAGCCGCTTGTCTGCGCGGCCGGAGGGATCATCTCCGGCGCGGCTCTGGCACTCGCGCTGTCGATGCTTCTGAAGTCGGTGTGGGTCGGCGCGGGAGCGCTCGAACCAATGAGCTACGGTCGCGCGGCGGCCTTCCTTTTGCTCGGCGTCGTCGGGGGAGTTGCTCCGGCGGCAAGGCGCATCGCGGGCGTCAACGCCAGCGAAGCGCTCCGCGACAGGCAGGCTTGACCGCTCGCGGCACCAGCTTTTCCCAAAATCGGACACCTGCCCGGCTGACGGGTAACCCTGGCCACGTCAGATCAGTCATTTAAGGTGGCGATTTCGTGGCTGCCCACGTGCCCTGATCCCCCAAAGTGCCGTCATCGAACCACCCTGCGATGAGTTGCCTCAGGATTGTAGGCTACGATGGTCGGTTCAGGGGAATTGAGGGAACCGGAGCAGAAAAAATTACGTGTGATACAGAGAGGCGGTCGGCACCCCCCAAGCGATTCCCGGCCTTACCGGGCCATAGGGCCGAAGCGATTCGCCTGCCAACGGCGCGTGGCATACCGGCGCCAGAAGGGATGGCGGCACGCTTGGCGTTCCGCGCCGTGACGGTTGATAAGTATCTTATATTTATTGGCATACAAGCCTGCCTCCAATCACTAAGGAAATGACTTGCGGCGGGTGGGACCTGTCCGCCGAAAAAGCAAACGAAGAAGGGAACTGGGCTAGTGAGGGTATGAGAAGACTTCGAAGGGCGATCGCAATCCCATGCATACTGCTGATTGCGAGCCCGCTTCTGCCCGCCGACGATATTAGGGTCGAGAGCCCCAAAGGCGGATTCCTCGGCTTTTTGACCCACCAGTTTCAGGCGCCGACGGTCACGCCGGTCAACTGGCAGGATTCGGGCCGGTTGGCTTCGCTGATGCGGGCCGGAAAGATATATCTATCGCTGCAGGATGCGATCGCGCTGGCGCTGGAGAACAATCTGGACATCGAGAGTGAACGGTACGAGCCGTTCATCGCGCAGGCGGATTTGAAACGCACGTCGAGCGGGAGTCTGTCGCGCGGCATTTCGACGGCGGTGACGCAAGGTCCGGCGAGCGCGAGCACGGCAAGTCCGGCGGCCATCATCACAACGGGCGTGGTGACGCAGGTTGGCAGCGGGTTGTCGCAGCTTGGGCCGAACGTGCCGACGCTCGATCCGGTGCTGAGCGGGGGCTTAACCTGGGCGCACGTGACAAGCCCGCAGATCAACCCTTTCGCTTATGGAACGAGCATTCTGACGACGAATTCGACGATCTTTTCGGCGATGTACAGCCAAAACTTTCTTCACGGAACGACGGTGCAGCTCAGCTTCACGAACAATTTCGTTTACCAGAACACGTACCTGAACTTTTTGAACCCTTCGCGGTCCGCTTCGGCGCAGTTGCTGGTTTCGCAGCCGCTGCTGCAGGGCTTCTCGCTGGCCGTGAATAACCGCTATATCCGAATTGCGAAGAACAACGCCAAGATCGCCGATTCGGTGTTCGAACAGCAGGTGATTGCCACGGTGTCGAACGTGATCAGCCTGTATTGGGACCTGGTGAGCTTTACGGAAAACGTCCGTTACGCGCAGCAGAACCTGAAGTTGGCCGAGGAGAATTACAACGACAACAAGAAGCAGGTCGAGATCGGGACGATGGCGCCGATCGAGATCACCACGGCGGAGGCGGAACTGGCCGCGCGCCAGCAGGACGTGACCGTGGCCGAGACGAGCGTGCTGCAGCAGGAGACAATTCTCAAAAGTGTGCTTACGCACCGGGGTCTCATGGATCCCGCCATCGCCGAGGCGCACATCGTACCGACCGACAGCATTCACATTCCGGAGCGGGACAACATTCCGCCGATCGAAGACCTGATGGCGGACGCGATGACGTTCCGGCCGGAGTTGCGGCAGAGCCAGCTAACGGTGGACAACAGCAGGGTTCAGTTGCAGGGCACGCACAACGAACTGCTGCCGTCGCTGAGCCTGGTTGGGATGCTGATGAACCGCGGCCTGGCCGGGTTTCTGAACTCAATCGAGCCGCCGCCGGGCTCCGGATTCGTCAACGAAGCGGACCCGTATTTTCTTGGCGGCAACCCCCTGGCCTGGGAGCAGGTGTTCCGGCGCAATTTCCCGGTGTACCGGCTCTTCTTTTCGCTGAATATTCCGTTCCGGAACCGGGCGGCGCAGTCGGACTACGTGCACGACCAGTTGACGCTGCGGCAGAGCGAGCTTGCCTACCACAAGCAGGAGAAACAGGTGCGGCAGGACGTGATCAATGCGGTGAACTCGCTCGAGCAGGCGCGGGCGCAGTATGAAGCGGCGGCGCGGCAGGCGGTACTCCAGCGCGAGACGCTCGATGCCGAGCAGAAGAAGTTCAGGCTGGGGGCGTCCACGACGTATCTTGTGATCCAGGCGCAGCGCGACCTGGCGCAGGCCGAGTCGAACGAAGTCGTAGCAGAGAGCGTGTATCAGAAGGCGAGGGTGAACCTGGACGTGGCGACAGGGAGGATCCTTCCCGCCTATGGCATCAAGATTGAGGAAGCGCGGAACGGAGTTGTGTCACGCGCGCCGGCGGCGCTGCCGCCGGAGAGGTAGAGGATGAGGATGAGGTTGGAGATGGAACAACAGACGCAGGAAACCGGGACGCGTTGGCAGGCGGCGCGGCCTTTCATCGCCGTGCTCTGCTCGCTGCTGGTGGCGGCGCCGCCGGCGCTGCCCTCGGACCAGACCAAGGATGGCATCAAGATCACGGGACCCACGATGGGTGGCGGACCCTTCGGCGGTTTCCTGCACGAGTATCAGGGCCACCATGTGGCGCCGTTGAACATGACCGAGAGCCCGCGGCTTGACCAACTGATCCGTGGCGGAATCATCTACCTCTCGCTGCAGGACGCGATCGCGCTCGCCATCGAGAATAACCTCGACATCCAGGTGCAGCGCTACGACCCGCTGATCGCTGACGCAGACCTTTTGCGCGCCCAGAGCGGCGGCCTGCTGCGCGGCGTGCCGCAGGGCGTGCAAAACGGCATCGGCAGCGCGGGGCAGGGCGTCAGCGGCGGCGCGCTCGGCCAGGCGACGACGACGAGCGTCAGCGCGGCGGCCACCACGCCGGCGGCCAACGTCAACGGCATCATCAGCCAACTTGGCCCCACAACGCCGAACCTCGATCCGGTGCTCACCGGCTTCACCGGCTTCTCGCACTCGACCACGCCGGAAACCTCCAACTTCCTTACCGGCACTACTGCGCTGATCAGCAAAAGTTATCTGGCGAACTTCACCCTCACGCAGGGCTTCCTTACCGGCACGACGGCGGCTCTGTCGTTCGACAACCGCTACCTCAACCAGAACGCGACCACAAACACCCTCAACCCTTCCTGGAACGCAACGCTCGACCTCACCGTCAGCCAGCAGCTTTTGCAGGGATTCGGACTGGCGGTGAACAACCGCAACATCCGCATCTCACGAAACGAGCAGAAGACGAGCGAACTCACATTCGATGAACAGCTCATTTCGACGATCTCGAGCATCGTCGGGCTGTATTGGGACCTGGTGAGCTACAACGAGAACGTGCGCTACGCACGGCAGAATCTGGCGCTTTCCCAGCAGACCTACTCCGACAACAAGAAGCAGGTGGAGATCGGGACGCTGGCGCCGATCGAGATCACAAGGGCCGAAGCCGAAGTGGCGGCGCGGGAGCAGGACGTGACCGTGGCCCAGACAAACGAACTGCAGCAGGAAACCATCATCAAGAATGCGCTCAGCAAGAACGGCGTGGCGTCGCCGGAAGTGGCCGCCGCGCGCGTGGTTCCGATCGACAAGATCCAGGTGCCGGAGAAGGACAATCTTCCGCCGCTGGCCGACCTGGTGTCGACGGCTCTGAAAACACGGCCGGAGCTCGAGCAGTCCCGCCTGAACCTGGACAACAACAAAATCCAGCTCGAGGGCCTGCACAACGCGCTTCTGCCGACGCTGACCGCGGTGGGAGAAATGACCAATATCGGCCAGAGCGGCCAGGTCTACCCTCCCGGTGTTCAGAGGCTCGGCCCGCCGGATGCGTATTTCGTCGGCGGATACAGCACCGCGCTCGGCCAGGCATTCCGCCGGAATTTCCCTGACTACAATATTGGGGCGCAGTGGAACGTGACGTTCCGGAACCGCTCGGCCCAGGCTGACTACACCTACAACCAACTGACGCTGCGGCAGTCCGAAATCAGCGT
>DAIDIH010000191.1 GCA_027459465.1 Bryobacterales bacterium
CGGCGACATCGACTTAATCGGCCAGGCCAAGCCCCAGTGGCTCTACCGCCGCGTCCTCTGGGGACTCAGCAAACTCGAAGTCGCCGTCCAGCGCCCCGTCCCCGAAGGCCACAAGGAACTCATCAGCCCCTGGGGCTGGTCCGACGAACTCTCCAGTTGGACCTGGCCCGGCGCCGAAGGCAAAAAGATCAGCGTCCGCGCCTACTCCACCGCCGCCCGCGTCCAACTCCTGCTCAACGGAAAAGAAATTGGAACGAAGCCCGTCTCGGCTGAAACCGAGTACAAAGCCGAATTCGAACTCACTTACTCGCACGGCGAACTCAAAGCCGTCGCCCTCTCAGCTAACAACGATAAGATAGCCGAACTTACTCTAACTACCGCCGGCGCCCCCGCCAGTCTCCACTTACTCGCCGATCGCCCAACCATCCTCCGCTCCCGCAACGATCTTTCTTTCGTTACCCTCGAAGTTCACGACTCCGCCGGCCATCTCGTCCCCGACGCCGCCGTGCCCATAGCGTTCACCCTCCGCGGCGCCGCCGAACTCGCCGCCTCCGGCACAGCAAACCCGAAAGACGTCGCTAGCTTCCGCAGCCCCAAGCTCACCACCTACCACGGCCGCGCCCTCGCCATCCTCCGCCCCAAACTCCTCCCCGGCCCCGCCACCCTCCGCGCCCAATCCCCAGGCCTCGCCCCCGCCACCGCCCTCATCCGCATAACCTAGCCCGCACCCGCTGCGGCCCGCCGCCGGCGGTCACTAACTCCACCCTCTCCAGTACTTTCAGTTCTACAGTAGAAAGAATGCAAACAAACCGCCGCGAAATCCTAACCTCCCTCGCAGGCGCCGCCCTGCTGGGATCCGCCGCGGATCGCGGCCGCGCCCAGTCATCCTCGGCCCCGCGCATCCGCGACATCAGCGTCATCGAGTGCCAGCCCGCGGGCGCACGGCTCAGCGTCGTCAAAATCACCACCGATCAGGACGGGCTTTATGGCTACGGCTGCGCGACCTTCACCCAGCGCGCCGACCTCGTCAAACCCGCCGTCGAAAAATACCTGAAGCCCCTCCTCCTCGGCAGAACCACGGATCGGATCGAAGACATCTGGCAGACCTGTTACGACAGCTCGTATTGGAAAAACGGTCCGGTTCTGAACAACGCCATTAGCGGAATCGACCAGGCCCTTTGGGACATCAAGGGCCGGCAGGCGGGCATGCCCGTCTACCAGTTGTTGGGGGGCAAATGCCGCGAAGCCGCCCGTTGCTTCGCCACCGTTCGCGGCTCTGACCCCAAGGCCGTCGTCGATCATGCCAGACAGTTCGTCGAGCAGGGCTTTCGCGACGTCCGCGTCGGCGGCGGCCCCGCCCGAACCCGCGGCGAGGCGGCGGCCAACTCCCAGCCCCTGCATGACCGGCCCCTCTTCGACCGCGGCGAATACTTCCGCCGCACGCTGAGTCTGCTCGAATTCTGCCACCACGAGCTCGGACCCGATGTGCAACTCGCCACCGACGTCCATGAGCGCCTCGAACCCCGTCAGGCCGTCGAGTTCTGCAAAGCCGCCGAAAACCTCAATATCTTCTTCATCGAAGATCCCCTTTCCCCCGAAGATCTCGCCTACTTCGGCCAGATCCGCCAGCAGTGCGCCACCCCCATCGCCATGGGCGAGCTGTTCAACAACCCCCACGAATGGCAGCCCCTGATTCAAAACCGGCTCATCGATTACATCCGCTGCCATGTCTCCCAAGTCGGTGGATTCACGCCTGCCCGCAAAATCGCCATCCTCGCCGAAACCTTCGGCGTCCGCACCGCTTGGCACGCGCCGGGCGACCTCTCTCCGGTAGGCCACATGGCCAACGTGACCCTCGATGTGATCAGCTATAACTTCGGCATTCAGGAGTGGATGCCCTTCAACCCCCACGTCCTCGAAATCTTTCACGGCGCCGCCGAAATGAAGAACGCCTACCTCTACGTCAGCGAAAAACCCGGATGGGGAATTGAAATCGACGAAAAGGCCGCCGCTAAATTTCCCTTCGGCGCCGAAACCGGCCCGCGCAAGAACCTCAACGGCGGCTGGGACGATCTCCGCCTTCCCGACGGCACGGTCATCAAA
Organism: Bryobacterales bacterium; assembly: GCA_027459465.1. Classification (GTDB taxonomy): domain Bacteria; phylum Acidobacteriota; class Terriglobia; order Bryobacterales; family Bryobacteraceae; genus JAJYKC01. Next base: position 2,104 of record DAIDIH010000191.1, read on the forward strand.
CAATGAACGGAGCCGCTCGGCTGCGAGCCGGCATGTGGCAAACTGGGGACGGAAGAGCGCCATGCGGACGGAAATTCCTGTTCCGGCAGAACGGCTCGAAGAGTTCTGCCGCCGGTGGAAGATCGCCGAACTGCGCGTGTTCGGATCCGCGCTGCGCGAAGACTTCCGCCCGGACAGTGACCTGGACCTTTTGGTGCGGTTTGCCCCAGACTCGGACTGGAGCCTGCTGGATCACGTCGCCATGGAAGAGGAACTCGCCGGCATCGTCGGGCGCAAAGTGGACCTCGTTTCGCAACGCGCCATCGAACGGAGCTCAAATTGGATCCGGCGCAATGCCATCCTCGAGAGCGCGGAGCCATACTTTGTTTCGCGATGACGCGCATCTCCTTGATATCCTCAAAGCTGCACGGCTGGCGATCGAGTTCAAAGGGTCAGCGGGGAAAGCCGAGTTCCTGCAGGACGCGAAGACCCAATCGGCGATTCTTCACCAGTTGCTGATAATCGGGGAAGCGGTCAAAAGGCTATCCCCGGAATTCCGGGCGGCGCATCCGGAAGTGCCGTGGAAAGTGATTGCCGGAACGCGCGACAAGCTCATCCACTCCTACGAGGGGATTGACCTCGACGAGGTCTGGAACATGGTGAGTACGGACCTGCCGCAGCTCATCAGCCACATTGAGCCTTTAGCGCCATCCGCCGCTTGAGACAGACTGTCATGTCGGTTGAACGAAACAGAATTTTCAAAACCAGGCGCCGGGGTAATCCAGCATGAGCCGGTCAATGAAGCCGTTGCGACTCATCGCTCTTCTCTCTCTGCCTTTGCTCCTCCTGGGCCAGGACTCGCCCGGCCGCCGGCATTACGAAAGCCTCTGCTCCACCTGTCACGGCGGCGACGCCATGGGGGGAGAGTTCGCCCCTCCCATCGCCTTCCGCCTCCGATCCTTCGACGATTCCCAACTGAAAACCCTCCTCCAGCAGGGACTCCCCGGCCGCGGCATGCCCGCTTTCCCAACCCTCACCCCCCAGGAGCAGAACGACCTCATCGCATACCTGCGATCCCTGCGCCCCCAACGCCGGCTTCCCCCCGTTCGAGCCGTCGTGAAAACCTCCACCGGCCAAACCGCCGAAGGCCTCGTCTTGAGCCAGAGCTTCACGTCCCTCGATCTGAGAGTCGATGGCGAAGGCGTCGAACTGTTCCGCCGCTCAAGCGATGCGTACCGCCGTGTCACCTCCGATCGCGATTGGACCACTTACAACGGCAATGAGAACGGAAACCGTTACACCGCCCTCACGCAAATCAATCGCGACAACATCGCCCGGCTCTCGCCCAACTGGGTTTTCGGCCTGCCCGGAACCTCGCGCCTCGAAACTACGCCGGTCGTCGTCGGCGGAATCATGTACGTCACCAGCGGCAACGAGTGCTACGCTCTCGACGCCGGCAACGGCAGCCCGCTTTGGCACTTCCAGAGGCCCAGAACCAAAGGACTGATCGGCAACGCCGCCGCGGGCTTCAACCGTGGCGTCGCCTGGTCCGGCGACCGCGTCTTCATGGTCACCGACAACGCCCACCTGCTCGCCTTGAACCGCTACACCGGCGCCGTCGCCTGGGAAACCGTCATGGCCGACTGGCGCCAAAACTACAACGCCACTTCCGCACCCCTCGCCGTAGGAGACCTCGTCATTTCCGGCACCGCCGGAGGCGAACAGGGCGCGCGCGGATTCGTCGCCGCCTGGCGCCAGTCCGATGGCCAGGAAGTCTGGCGTTTCTGGACCGTCCCCAAACCCGGCGAGCCCGGCTCGGAAACTTGGCGCGGCGCCGCCATTGAACATCCCAGCGCCGTCGCCTGGTTCACCGGCTCCTACGACCCCTCGCTCGATACCGTCTTCTGGCAGACCGGAAATCCCGGCCCCGACTACAACGGCGCCGCCCGCCTCGGCGACAATCTCTACTCCTGCTCCATCCTCGCGCTCGATGCCAGGACAGGCAAGCTCAAGTGGTACTACCAGTTCACCCCGCACGACGTGCATGACTGGGACGCCGCCGAACCCGCTCTCCTGGTCGACGCCGCCTGGCTTGGCCGCCCAAGAAAGCTTTTGCTCATGGCCAACCGCAACGGCTTCTTCTACGTCCTCGACCGGACAAACGGCCAACTGCTCCTGGCCAAACCCTTCGTCGAGAAGCTGAACTGGGCCAAAGAAATCGGCCCCGATGGCCGCCCCGTCCTCAACCCTCCCGAGCCCGCCGGAAAGGGCGGCGGAGTCAAGGTCTGCCCTTCGCAAGACGGAGCCACGAACTGGCAGGCAACCGCCTACGACCCCGCCTCTCATCTCTTCTACGTTCAGGCGCTCGAAGGCTGCAGCATCTACTTCAGCCAGCCCGCCGAATGGAGCGCTGGCCGCGGCTATCTCGGCGGCTGGCAGCGCACCGTGCCCAACGAAAGGCCGAAAAAAGTGCTCCGCGCCATCGACATCTTCACCGGCAAAACCGCCTGGCAGTTGCCTCAGCCCACACCCGGCGGTCCCAACTTCGGCGGCGTCCTCGCCACTTCCACCGGCCTGCTCTTCTTCTGTGAAGAGAGCGGCTCCTTCATGGCCGTCGACGCCTCCACCGGCCGCCCCCTCTGGAGCTTCCCGCTCAATCAATCCTGGCGCTCTTCTCCGATGACCTACCAATTCGACGGCGCCCAATACATCGCCATCGCCGCCGGCCAAACCATCTTCGCCTTCGCCCTGCCGGCCTCCCAAACTCGCTGACGTAGGCAAATGCACTACAATGTAATGCAATGAAGACCGAGGTGTACACTTGGCGCATCCCCCCCGCGCTCAAAACCAGCTTGGAGCGGGAAGCCCGCCGCCGGAAGATCTCGATGGCCGCCGCCCTCGACCTCGCCGCCCGCGAGTGGCTCGACAAGACCGGAATCGCGAGCGATGGCGAGGAGGAACAACTCCGTCTTCAGTCTTCTGCGTCCCGGTTCCTCGGCGCACTCGCGAGCGCCAACCCTCGCCGCGCCGAGAGCGCCTCCCAGACCCTCCGCCAGCGCCTGCGGCGGCGTCATGGCCGCTGACGCGCTCGTCGACACAGGCGCCATCCTCGCCCTGCTCGACAGGACGGACCGCTGGCACAACGTCTGCGTAGACGCCTTCCACCACCTCCGATTACCCCTTCTTACCTCGGAAGCCGTGCTAACCGAACTCTTCCACCTCGTGGGCGAAAGCCGTCACGAAACGGAGACCGCCTGGAAATTCGTCCGCTCCGGCGCCCTCCGGCTCCTGGCGATCGAGGATCCCGAACTCCCCGAAGTCAACGCCCTCATGTCCCGCTACTCGGATCGCCCCATGGATTTCGCCGATGCAACCCTCGTCTACATGGCCCGCCGCGAGCGCCTCGCCACCGTCTTCACGGTCGACCACGCCGGCTTCACCACCTACCGCATCGAAGGCCGCAAGCGCTTCCGCATTTACCCATCCGCCCATCCCCGATAATCGCTCCTCCTCGGACCGGGCCGCCCCCTACCTCACCCCCGCCCTCACCCCGCTCCCTCGCAAAAACTTCCCCAACTCCTCATACTCATCCGTCGCAATATAATCCACACCCTCCCGCTCCGCCGCCAGCCACCTCGCCTTCGCCGCCTCCAGCGACCCGAAGTCATACTCCATAAACCATCCGTTCGCCTTCATCTCCGCCTCCGGCGCCCCGTCCAGCGTATAGAAGCGGATGTACAGCCCATGCGTGTGCGCATACCGCACAAGTGTGCGAAGCCGCGCCTCGTCCGCCGCCGTCCACTCGCCCGCCTCCCGCTGCCCGCCCGCCTCCACCACCCCCCACGGATTGTTCCACCACCGCCGGTAATTCGTCTCCCCGCCTTCCACAATCTGCTCCGGAGCCATCGACGCGTTCAAATGCCGCGCCGTCTTCACCGCCCCAAACAACAGCAGCCGCCCGCCCACCGGCACAATCTCCGCAAAATCGTGCTCCTGCGAATCTGCCTCCCCCGTCAGCACCAGCAGCGGACCCGCCTTCATCGGCGCAACCTTACTCTCATCCTTCAACCGCTCCGCCGTGCACAACCACCCCTCATACTCCTTCAGCAGCTTCCACACCGCCGCATGATGCTCCGCCTCGTCCGTCTTAAAATCCAGGTTCAGCGTCACCAGCGGCCAGTCGCCGTGGTCGCCCTCCTTTAGCGCCCGCTCCATCAACGGCCGAATCTTCTCGAAAAAATACTCCCGCATCGACGGCTCCTCCCCCGTCACATGCTTGCCCCCGTGCGTCACCACGGACCACCCCCGCCCCGTCTTCGGATCCCTGTACCACGCCAGATCCTGCTCAATCGCCACCGGCGTCCCCGCGCTCAGCGCCCGGTCCACCCGGTCCCCCCACCGCCCGTCGTACGGATAGCAGTTATGCGCGTCCATCTCGCTCCGCGCCCCCGGCGCCACCACCGCCTGCCCAAACGCCGAGCCCGCCACCAGACCCAACACAACAATCAGTCGCATGCTTGCTTATTTATCATCCTTCCGCCGCGTCTGCACAACACAGCCCCGTTCCAAAAATAATAAGCTTCGCTTCGGACCCTCGGGTGTAAAATACCTCCAGGCCGGGAGAGGCAGTGGCAGGATTATCCTGGTCCGTCCGGCATCCCGGTCCATGGTCAAAAAGGAGTAAAGCACCATGTCCGCGGAAAATCAAAAAGCCTGCCGGCGCCTGCTCGAAGAAGCCTGGAATAAAGGCATCCTCACCGCAGTCGACGAAACCGTTTCATCAACCTGCCGCCTCCACGACGCAGTCTTTCCCTCTCTCGCGCTTGGCGCCGAAAGCTACAAACGCCACATTCATATGTGCCGGGAAGCGTTCCCGGACCTCGCCTTTTCCATCGATGACGTCATCACGGAGCGCGATGAAGTCGTCATCCACTGGACCGCCCGCGGCACGCACCGCGGAACGTTCCTCGGCGCGGACCCCACAAACCGCTCGGCCATCGTCTCGGGCACAACCATCCATCGCCTGAAAAACGGCAAAATCATCGAACTATGGGCCGACTGGAACCTCCAGTCGCTCCTCGATCAACTCGGCCTCGGCATGACGCAGACCGAAGCCAACAAAGCTCTCGCCCGTCGTTTCATCGAAGAAATCTGGAACCGGAAAAAGCCCGAGATGATCTCCCACTTCGTCACCGAAGATCTTGTCAGATACACTCCGGACGGCACGCAGCGCGGCCTGCAGGGCTTGCGGGACGATTATCACATCTACATTTCCGCCTTCCCCGATGCCCACATCCAGGTCGACGACGTGATCTGCGACGGCGACCGCGTAGCCCTTCGCTGCACCGTCACCGGCACCCAGAACGGCAAGCTCGGCGACCATCCGGCGAGCGGCAAACCCATCCGCTTTCCGCTCCTGTACACGCTGCGAATCGCCAACGGTAAGCTCGTCGAACAGCACACCGCGTGGGATCGGCTCGCCATGATGCAGCAGATCGGCGCCGTCCCGGCCCATATGCGCGTCTCCCGCGCCCAGGCCTAGCGCACTGGGCTGCAACGCTACTTCACGGACTTCGGCCGGAACATCTTTCCGGCCGAGTCCGTCACAAATCGCCGCGGCGCCAGCCGCTGCAACTCCACGAACGCATGGTTCTTGAACCCGTGGATCACCGAAGCCTTCCCCTCCGCCAGCGCCCGCAATCCCAGCAGCGCCACCTCCCGCGCCGATGCCCCTTTCCCCTGCGCCGGCGCGCCCGCCACTTCGTGAAACTCGCTCTCCGTCTGCCCCGGACACAGCGCGCACACTTTTACCCCATACCGCGCCGCCTCATGCGCCAACCCCTCCGCAAACAGTAAGTCGAACGCCTTCGTCGCCGCATACGTCGAAATGTACGGCACCGCCTGGTACGCCGCCGTCGACGACAAAATCAGAATCGCCCCGCTGCCCCGCTCGATCATCGCCGGTAAAAACCAGTGCGTCAGGTCCACCACCGCCAGGCAGTTCACCCGCACCATATCCAGTTCCCTCTCCCGCGCGTTCCGATGAAACTCCCCGTACACTCCAAACCCGGCGTTGTTGATCAGCAGCTCAATCTCCAGCCGCCGGTCCATCGTGAACGAGTGGATCCGTTCCGCCGCATCCTCCTTCGCCAGGTCCGCCGTCACAATCTCGACGCTCACCCCGTTCAGCGAACGCAGCCGCGTCGCCAACTCCTCCAGCCTCTCCCGCCGCCGCGCCGTCAGCACCAGGTTCGTCCCGCCCGCCGCCAGCGCCGTCGCCAACTCCAACCCGATCCCCGCGCTCGCCCCCGTCACCAGCGCCCACTTCCCTCGCCATGTCTCGATCATCGGGGCCTCTTACTGAAAATTCCGCAAATACCGTCCGCTCTGCCGCAGCGACTTCTCCCGCAACGCCCGCGTCTTCTCATACGCCCGGTCCTCCACCTCAATGCACACCGGCCCGTCATATCCCGTATCCATCAACACCGAGCAGAACTTCCCCCAGTCGATCTCGCCCAGCCCCGGCAGCTTCGGCGTGTGAAACTCCAGCGGATGCGCCATAATCCCCACCTGGTTCAGCCGCTCCCGGTCGATCCGCACATCCTTGGCGTGCACATGCACCAGCCGCGACGCAAACTCCCGCATCGGCGCCAGGTAATCCATCTGCTGCCACACCATGTGCGAAGGATCGTAGTTCAACCCGAAATTCTTACTCGGAATCCTTTCAAACATCCGCCGCCAGATCGCCGGCGTCGTCGCCAGGTTCTTCCCGCCCGGCCATTCGTCCGCCGTGAACGCCATCGGGCAGTTCTCAATCCCCACCTTAACGCCGTTGTCCTCGGCAAACGCGATGATCCCCGGCCACACTTTCTCAAACCGCGGCCAGTTCTCCTCCACGCTCTTCTTCCAGTCCCGCCCGATGAACGTGTTCATCACGCCCACCCCCAGCCTCCGCGCCGCTTCAATCACTTTCCGGATATGCGCCTGGTACACCGCGGCCTCCGCCTCGTCCGGCGCCAGCGGATTCGGATAATACCCCAGCCCGCTGATCCCCACACCCGTCTCCTCCACCAGCGCCCGGATCCGCTCCACCCCCGCCCCGTCAAGCGCCGTCACATCCACATGCGTCACCCCCGCGTACCGCCGCTCCGCTTTCCCCGCCGGCCAGCACATCAGCTCAACGCAATCGAATCCCTCCGCCGCCGCGAACCGCATCACCTCTTCGAGCGTCGCCTCGGCCAAAATCGCACTCACAAATCCCAGCTTCATCGAGTCAATCCTCCCACCCAATGTAACCTGCGACGCCGCCGTACCAACGCGCATCCCGGAAACGCTCGCCCGAAACCCGTACCCTCCCGTCCCCCTACCTTCGAAAGCGCGGCCGAACAAAACAATACGCCGTGTATTTGATCTCGCTCCAACTCCGATCATGCACACTCGATCCGGGCAGAAGCGGGCGGCTCACCGGCATCACCTTTATCCGGACGCGAATCGACCGCCTGTGCCCGGTAAGCTCACGCGAGATCAGAAACTCGTCGTCCCGAAATCGGCGATTCGACGTTTCGACAACAGGCTCTGCCGCGCCCAGTTCTTCCTTGGGATTCGAATACAAACACATGTTCGATCCGGCCAGGTACCATACGCCGGCTGACTTCCAGACCGGCTTTCCCGTGCCGGATACATACACCTCGGCTCGCTGGTCCGGGTAAGAATAATCCAACTTACGTCGAAGCAGCACTCCCACGTTGTCGCGCCGCAGCTTCAAAGTGAATTCCGAAGCAACTTTAGTAACTCGCCCGCTGTCGCTCTCAGCCGGAAAGATCGTCTTGCCATTCAATGTGTCAACGCCTACCTCATATCGCGACACAATCGTGTACGGCGCCGAACCTCCCGTTGCCCCATAATTGTGCGCTCGTTCAGACGCCGGATCTCCCACTTTGAGTTCATCGGTCTCTATCAAAGAAGGAGCGGGCAGCCCATACCAATAAGCCACCGTTTCATAGTGCTCGGTGGAATCGTCTCTGCCGCCATGCTCTAAACAGACAACTGCGTTCTTCCCGAATGGCATGAGATCGCCCAATAGGAACCGGTAAGCGGATTCAATCTTATCCGCATCATTCACCGCGGATTTGGCGCTGCGTGCCCCCACAGGATGCCCGGCAAAAGGCAACGTCATGTTCTCGCCGCCCCAGTAATCGCCTCCGCCCGCCCATTCTTCCGTTCCCGTTCCTTGCGCCTGCGGCGTACGGCTATCGTCGAAGAAAAAGCGGGGATCTCCTTCAAGCGTCGTTAAGTTCGCCGCATGGGAAAAAATAAACGAAGTCCCAACCAGGCTCCCCGCCCACTCATTCGCGCCTTCCTCGCCGCGCGTATCGAGTAAGGTCATATCTTTTCCAGCGACCGGCGTCGGCGTATCGCGATAAGTGGCATGAAAGTACGACAGCCTGTCCGGCGATTCGCGTAACGGCACGGTACGGATATACCAATGCACGCCGGAAACCGGCTGTCCCGCTCCGGCCAATGCAATCCGCGCCGACCGGAAGAACGGCATCGGGAAATAGCAGGCAAGATAGATGCGAGTCGCCGTAAACCGTATATTCACCGGGAACGCTTTCACGAGATACTCGCGCTGTGTCCTGTTATACAGCGTGCCGGCGCCATAGAATAAGCTGATCGGCGCATCGATGGAGGGTTGCGCTCGTCCATCCCAGGTAATCCGGAGATGAACATTCTGAAATGCCGACGCCTGACTTCGCTCAATCGAGAAGGTCAGCACGCGGATCACGCCGCCTCGCTTCAGAACCGCGGCCGTCGCCGGGCCGGTCGCGGGCACGTCCACGCTCCCCTCGATCTCGGTGGCCCCCGCTTTCGGCGCAATGTCGCTGCCGGACCGGGAAATCAGATCCAGTACGTCGCCGCCGGGCGCAGTTCTCTCATTCCAACTCCTAAGGGGGTGGGAGAGCGGCGTGCCCGGCACAAACTGGTCATAGATGTAATACCCGGTCCCATAATGCGTTCGCGTATAGGCAAGCTGAAAGCTGCGCTCGAATGCGATTGGAGACCAGATGAGATCCGCGCCCTTCGTTATAGTCCAGGTGTAATTCAGCGGCGGTGGGAATGGCGCTTGCGGTAAGAATACCGACGATGGGTTTGGATGAATCGGGTCTGCGGTGCTCGTTTCCTGCACGATGTTGTCAACGCCATCCACGACAAAATGCCATGGGCTGCCGTGCCAGTGGTTGAAGCGGCTGAACACGAGGATTCCGGCCCCCGCAACATCCAGCGTCACGTTGAACCTGCCGCTAAGTTGATAAAGAAAATGCGAAGCATCCGCTCCCTCATTCCCGCCCGCCCTGTCGTAAGTGCTCCGCATATACGCGCGCATCCCGACTCTTTGTTCCGGCCACCGCCCCCATTCCCGGTACGCGTCGAGCCCAACAGGAATCCCCCGAGCCGCGCCTGATTCCGCACTCTGGCCCCACACCATCGCCGGCGCCAGCAATAGGCCACATATTGCTAACCGCATTACGCCGGAAAGGGCTCCCTTCTCTCCATCCGCATCCGCATCCCCCACCGCGGCCGCAGCGTCACCCTCGCCTCCGTCTCCACCCTCTGCCCCTCCACCAGCCGCGCCCGCCACTTCTGCGCAACCGCCGCCAGCACCAGCGTCCCCTCCATCCACGCAAACCGCTCCCCAATGCACTGCCTCGTCCCGCCCCCAAACGGAAAATAGGCGAACTTCGGCCGCTTCTCCCGCTCCTGGGCCGCAAACCGCTCCGGCACAAACCGCTCCGGCTCCGGCCACCACCGCGCATCCCGGTGTACCGCCCACTGGCTCATCGCAATCACCGATCCCGCCGGCACGCGCCACTCACCCAACCGGTACTCCCCCGGACTCAGCCGCCCAATGCTCCACGCCGGCGGATACAACCGCATCGCCTCCGCCAGCACCATCTCCGCATACTCCAGCCGCGGCAGATCCTCAAATCCCGGCGCCCGCCCGCCCAGCGCGTCCACTTCCTCATGCAGCCGCCGCTCGCACTCCGGGTTCTGGCTCAACAAATACAACGCCCACGTCAGCGCGTTCGCCGTTGTCTCGTGCCCGGCCAGCATCAGCGTCATCGCCTCGTCCCGCACCTGCCGGTCGCTCATCCGCTCGCCCGTCTCCTCATCCACCGCCAGCATCAGCATCGACAGCAGATCCCCCTGGTCCGCCCCGCTCGCCCGATGCTCGCCGATGATCCGGTACACCGTCCGGTTCAGCCGCTCCATCGCCCGCTGGAAAACCTTTGCGCTCCCGAACGGCAGCCACCCCAAATACTGCGAGCCCGGAATCAGCAGCGTGTGAAACTGCGCCAGAATGTCGTTCAGCGCCGCGCCGATCTCCTCCGCCTCGCCCTCGACATCCGCGCGGAACAGCGTCTCACCCACAATCCCCAGCGTCAGCCGCATCATCTCCCAATGCAGGTCCATCTCCTCCCCGTCCCGCCAACGCTCGCGCGCCGCCACCGCCCGCCGCGTCATCGCCGCCGCATACCCCGCCAGCCGCTCCCGGTGAAACCCCGGCTGCGAAAGCCGCCGCTGCCGCAGGTGAAACTCCCCGTCGCTCGTCAGCAGACCCTCGCCCAGCAGCACCTTCAGCCGGTGCAGCGCGTGGCTCTTCCCAAACTGCCGCTGGTCCGTCACCAGCACCCCGCGGATCAACTCCGGATCGCTCACCAGGTACGTCCGCTGCACGCCCAGCCGGAAATGCGCCACGTCCCCGTACTCCCGCGCCACCCGCTCGAAAAACAGGTTCGGACCCTTCCGGAACTCCCCCAGCAGCCCCAGCGGCGAGCGCGATCGCGGACCCGGCGGCCGTTCCATCGCCTCAGCCCCGCGTCTCGAGCGTTGCGATCGCCTGCGCCTCCGCCGACCGCCCTTCGCCCACCGGCCCCACCTCCTCCGCCGTCTTGAACTTCACCGAAACCCGCTCCACCGCGATCCCCAGCGTCTCCGCCAGCCTCTCCCGGATCGCCATCCGGAAATCCTTCAGCTTCGGCCGTTCCAGAATCACCGTGCTGTCCACGTTCACAATCTCGAAGCCGGCCGCGCGAGCCATCCGGCAAGCCTCGCTCAGCAGCATCAGCGAATCCGCGCCCTTCCACCGCGCATCCGTATCCGGAAAATGCATCCCGATGTCGCCCAGCGCCGCCGCCCCCAGGATCGCGTCCGTAATCGCGTGGCTCAACACGTCCGCATCCGAATGCCCTTCGAATCCAAACTCGCTCGGCACCCTGATCCCGCCCAGAATCATAGGACGCCCCGCCGCGATGCGGTGCACGTCCCAGCCCAGCCCCATCCGGACCGGGCTCATTCTCTCGGACTCTGCGCCAGTTCTTCGGCGTGGAACAGCCGCGCCAGGTCCATATCCGAAGGCCGCGTGATCTTAATGTTGCGGTCGCTCCCCGCCACCACGCTCACGTCCACCTTCTCCAGCCTCTCCACCAGGCTCGATTCGTCCGTGCCCGTGAAACTGTCCTGCCGCGCCTGCTCGAACGCCTCCATCAGCAGGTCGTACCGGAACACCTGCGGCGTCTGAGCCAGCACCAGTTTCTCCCGCGGAATCGTCGCCCGGATCTTGTTCAGGTGCACCTGCTTCACCGTGTCCACCGGA
>DAIDIH010000192.1 GCA_027459465.1 Bryobacterales bacterium
CTTCGCGCTGTTCTTCAACCAGGGCCAGTGCTGCTGCGCGGGCTCGCGGCTCTTCGTCGAAGAGAAGATCTACGACGAGTTCGTCGAGCGTAGCGCAGCCCGCGCCCGCCGCCGCACCGTCGGCGATCCGTTCGATCCCAAGACCGAGCAAGGCCCGCAGGTCGACCAGGACCAGTTCGACAAGGTCATGGGCTACATCGACAGCGGCAAGAAGCAGGGCGCCAAACTCGTCGCCGGCGGCGCCCGCGTAGGCGATCGCGGCTACTTCATCCAGCCCACCGTTTTCGCCGACGTGCAGGACGAGATGAAGATCGCCCAGGAGGAGATCTTCGGCCCGGTCATGAGCATTATCAAGTTCAAGAGCGTCGACGAAGTCGTGCAGCGCGCCAATAAGACAATGTACGGCCTGGCGGCCGCGGTCTGGACCCGCGACATCACCAAGGCGCACCGCGTCGCCAACAGCGTCCGCGCCGGCACGGTGTGGGTGAACTGTTACGACGTCTTCGACGCAGCCGCGCCGTTCGGCGGCTTCAAACAGTCCGGCATCGGGCGGGAACTCGGTGAGTACGGCCTGCAGAACTACACCGAAATCAAAACGGTCACGGTGAAGTTGTAGGAAGCTCTCGGGCCGCGGGAGCGGGAAAGCGGCGCATTCCCCCGCACCCGCGGCTCAACTACATCCCGATATCCAACCGCAGAGCGAGCGGCTCCGGCAGGCCCGCCTCGAGAATTTTGCGCTGCGCCGTGAAGATGTCGTATGGCGTCCGCACCAGGTCGACACAATCCTCTTCCGTGTCGAACACCGCGTAAGCCGCCCGTGGATCCCCGTCGCGCGGTTGCCCCACCGAGCCGGGGTTGATCAGGTACCAACTGTCGCGGTCGAGCGGCCTCATTCCGTCCCCGCCCATCAGCGCCCGCAGGCTGCTCCGCCGGTACTCGAAACCGCCCTGAATGTGCGTGTGGCCGAAGAAGCAGCGTGGCGCCGGCAGGTATCCTTCGAGCGCCCGCGCGTCGTCGAGCGCCACCACATATTCGTCCTCGTCGAGCGGCGAACCGTGCACGATCGCGAATTCGTCGAGTTCGGCCGGCCCCTTGGCGAGCGCGCGCAGATACTCCGTGTTCTCCGGCGTCAGTGCCTCCTGCGTCCACAACGCGGCCGCGCGAGCGATTGGGTTGAACCACTCCAGATCCTCGATTCCGGCGCAGGCGCGGTCGTGATTGCCGCGAATCACGGTCGAGACGTTCTCCCGCACCCAATCGACGCAGGCGTTGGGGTCGGCGCCGTATCCAACCAGGTCTCCGCAGCAGACCGCGCGGTCCCATTGGCCCTCGGCGGAGGCGAGCACCCCCTCGAGCGCTTCCCAGTTGGCGTGGATGTCGCTGAGAATCAGGAAGCGCACTGGTTGGCCCGTGCGCTCGCAATCGGTCTGGGAGCCCCTGCAGCTCGCAGCGTCAACAAATTCACTTCGGGCGGCGCGCCGAGCCGGACCGGCATGCCCACCGTGCCGATGCCCGCCGATACAAACGCCGCACTCCCCTCCATCCAATAAAGCCCGCGCGTGTATGGCGTGAAGAACCGCGCCAGATTGATGTTCGAGTCCAGAATTTCGACATTCACCTGCCCGCCGTGCGTATGTCCCGCAATCGTCAGATCCCAGCCCTGCCTGACAGCCACCGGAAACACGTCCGGGTTGTGCGACAGAAGGATATTCAGCGCGCCGGGCTCGATCAGCGCCCCGGCGCCCCTCAGATACGGTTCATGCATCTTTTGGTAATCGACGCCCCCAAAGTTCACCTTCGCCGCACCGAAGCGAAGCACGCGTTTCTGTGTTCGCAGAATGTCGATCCCCATGCGCGCGCACTGAGCCGTAACGTAATTCTCCGTGCGCGTATAGATCTCGTGATTCCCCAGGCAGCCAAGCACCGCGGCGTCGGCGCGCAACCGGCGAATCTGCTTGAGGCACGCATCGAGCGGATCTCCCGGGCGCGTGATCAGATCGCCGGTCACCAGCGTGATATGAGCCCGCAGGCTGTTGATCATGTCGACAGCCCGCGCGAGGTCGCTCTCGCTGAGAAACGCGCTCAGATGAATGTCGGTAAGCTGCGCGATCCGCAGTCCGTGAAGGTCCGCGGGTAGACCCGGGATCTCGATCGAGGTTTCCTTCAACCCGATATCATTGCACCGCAGAATTCCGAAGCTCGTGGCCGCCACCGGCGTGGCCAGCACCGCGCCGCACGCGACCCGGAACAACGCCCGCCGCTCGGGGTCGGCGGCCTCTCCCAGCCGCGTCCGCTTCAATAATTCCACCGCTCCCATGGCTACGCAGATGCCCACCGACACCATGGATAGGATCAACGCGGACGCCTGCATCCACGGGACCACGTCTGCCGGGAAGTGCCGGGCGACGCGGCCGGAAATCGACAGATATCCGGCAACGTACAGGGCGGACACCAGCAGGCTCACGGCGGCCAACCCGCCGCGCCACGCCTTCGATTCACGCAACCTGCGCGTCCGGGCCAGCGCCGCCGTCATCGCGCCCAGCGAGGCGAGGCTCACCAACAGAAGAATTCCGTCGGGGAAAATGTGAAAATTCGGCATGCGCCCGCTTCTTTCATTCTAATGAACCCCTTCGCTAAGATGGAGAGATGTCATTGGTAGTGGTAGGCTCGGTAGCCTACGACGGAATCGAAACCCCTCACGGGCGCGTGGACCGCATCCTCGGCGGCGCCGCGACCTACATTGCGCTCTCGGCCAGCTATTTCACGCCGTCGAAGATCGTCGCCGTCGTGGGCGACGACTTCTCCGGCGAGGACCATGAACTGCTTGCCTCGCGCGGTATCGGCCTCGAGGGCCTGGAACAAAAGCCCGGCAAAACGTTTTATTGGTCCGGCGTCTATTCGCGCGACATGAATGAGCGCACCACGCTTCGCACCGACCTCAACGTCTTCGCCGAGTTCGATCCCAAAATTCCGCCCAGCTACCGCGACCAGCCTTACCTCCTGCTCGGTAACATCCAGCCCGCCCTCCAGCGTTCCGTCCGTGCCCAGATGAACGGCGTGCGCTTCGTCGGCGGCGACACGATGAATTACTGGATCAAGGACTATCGCGACGAACTGCTCGAAACCATCCGCGAGTGGCACTTCCTGCTGATCAACGACAGCGAAGCGCGCGAACTCTCCGGCCACTACAATCTCCGCAAAGCCG
>DAIDIH010000193.1 GCA_027459465.1 Bryobacterales bacterium
CTCATCTGGATCCTGACCTTTACTTCGAGCGGAACCACCATCCGCACTTTGAGCGTCCCGATCGAGTTTCTCAATGTGCCGCCCGGGATGGATATCGACGAGGATGTCGGCGGACGCCTCGCCATCGAACTCCGCGGAAGATCCTGGCTGCTCGAATCCGCCTCGATCTCCGGCACCGTGGCCCGGTTCGACCTCACTCGCGTCAAGCCCGGCGCCATGATGCTCCCCATCACGTCAGCGAACCTCAATCTGCCTCCGGGAATCGAGATTGATTCCGTGACCCCGCCGAACTTAAGGCTCCGGATTACGCCGCGCCGCCAGGCCGTCGCAGCGCCTCGTTGAGCGAACCCTGCCGGTAGCCTTCCAGATCAAGCGTCACATAGTGAAAACCCAGCGGCTTGAAAATCGCCGTGAACGCCTGCGCCATCTCCCGGCTGAGCGCCCGTTCGATCTCCTCCGGCGCAATCTCAATCCGCACCAGTTCCCCATGAAACCGCACCCGGAACTGCCGGAAGCCCAGCGCGCGAATCTCTTCTTCGCCCTGTTCGATCGTCTTCACCACCTGCCGCGTCACCGCCGTTCCATAAGGCACGCGCGAACTCAGACACGCCGCGGCGGGCCGGTCCCATGTCGAAAGCCCAACGCGCCGAGACAACTCGCGGATCTCCCGCTTGGTCAACCCGGCGTCCACCAGTGGCGCTTTCACACCGTGCAGTTTCGCCGCCCGCTGCCCGGGCCTGTAATCGCCCAGATCATCCACATTCACGCCGTAGACGATGTGCTCGAAACCTCGCCCCCGGCCCACCGCTTCGAGCGTGTGGAATAACTCGTCCTTGCAGTGAAAACAGCGGTCCGCGTCGTTGCGCACGTAATCCGGGTTGTCGAACTCCCGCGTCGCGACATACTCATGCCGGAACCCCACTTCGCGCGCAAATGCCTCGGCGTCGCGCTTGTGCGAGGTGGGAATCGATTCCGAATCCGCCGTGATCGCGACGGCGTTTTCGCCCAAAACCCGATGCGCAGCCCAGGCAAGATACGCCGAATCCGTGCCACCCGAGTACGCGATGATCACGCGCCCGAGTTCCCGCAGCCGCGCGAAAAGCCTCTCTTCTTTCTCGTCCAGGCTCGCCGCGTTTGTGCCCGGCTCCGGAAGCGAAATGCCAACCAACTGCGCCACACCGCTATTATAACGGCCATGGACGGCGATGAATCCCGCTCAGACCTACGACGCCATCATAGCCGGGGCAGGCGCGGCCGGACTCATGTGCGCGCGCGAAGCCTCACTCCGCGGAAAGCGCGTCCTCGTCCTTGAACGCACAGACAAGCCGGGGAAGAAGATTCTCATCTCCGGAGGCGGCCGCTGTAACTTCACCAACCTCCACTGCGCGCCCGCCAACTTCCTCTCCTCGAACCCCCACTTCGCCAAAGCCGCGCTCGCCCGCTACACGCCCGCCGACTTCCTCCGGCTCGTTGAGTCGCATCACATTCCCTATCACGAAAAAACGCTGGGCCAGCTTTTCTGCGACCGCTCGGCCCGCGACATCCTCCGCCTCTTCGAGCACGACTGCGCCTCCTTCGGCGTCACCATCCGGGTCAATCAAGCCATCCGGGAAATCCGGCGCGACGACACTTTCCTCGTGCGTACGGACGACGCCGAATATCGGGCCCCCGCTCTCGTCGTCTCGACCGGCGGCGCTTCGATTCCGAAAATGGGCGCCACCGGCGCGGGCTACGACATCGCCCGGCAATTTGGCCTCCGCGTCGTTCCACCGCGCCCCGCCCTCGTCCCGCTGGCATTTTCTCCCGAGGACGCCGCCCGCTACGCCGATCTCGCCGGCGTCTCAGCCGAAGTCGTCGCTAGCTTCGGCGCCGCCTCCTTCTGCGAAAAAATGCTCTTCACGCACCGTGGCCTGAGCGGCCCCGCCATCTTGCAGATTTCCTCTTACTGGAAGCCCGGCGAAGCCATCTCCATCGACCTCGCGCCGGGCGCCGATGTCATGCGCCCCGTCCTCGAAGACCGCCTGCCGCGTAACGCCAACTCCGCCCGAGCCGCTCTCCGCGCCGTCCTCCCAACACGCCTCGCCTCGCGCTGGTTCGAACACAACCCTCCGCAGCGTTTCACGAACGCCGCGCTCGAAGATTACGAACGCCGCATTCATCGCTGGCAGATCGTGCCGGCCGGCGACGAGGGCTTCGAAAAAGCCGAAGTCACCGCCGGTGGCATCGACACGGCCGAACTCTCCTCCCGGACCTTCGAAGCCCGCCGCGTCCCCGGCCTTTTCTTCATCGGCGAAGTCGTCGATGTCACCGGCCAACTCGGCGGCTTCAACTTCCAATGGGCCTGGTCCTCGGCTTTCTGCGCCGCCCAGGCAATCTGAGGACTAAAACAAATCCTCGGCCCGCACCAGCGGCCCCCGCTCGGAGCCGAACGCGCGATTCAGAAACCGCACAAACGGCATCATCAGCCGGAACCGAACGCGAACTTCCTCTAACAATTTCGGCGTGGTGGCGATCGCGTTGTCGAGTTCCACGTCGAAAATCCAGTCCTTCATCTTGATCCACTCCGCCGCCGGATGGTCCGCCGCAAACCCCTTCGGCACGCGCGTCAGCGCATCGCCCCGCACTTCGCCCATCACCTGCCGCAGACGCCGGTTGGCCACAATGTCCCGCAACTCCTCGTGATGTTCGGAAAGATGCTCCCGCACGCGCCGCAACGACGGTGGATCGGGATGATAGATGCCTCCGGCGATCTCCACCACCTCCGGCGACACGTGAAAGTAAAGCATCCCTCCCGTGTGCCCGCTCATCCCGCGCGTCCCGAACGCCGCGGCCACGTGCGTTTTGTACGGCGTCTTATCGTGCGCGAACCGCGTGTCGCGATAAATGCGGAAAATGGCCTTCTTCGGATCGGTGATGTACTCCGGCGCATGCTTCGCCAGGTCGGCGTTCAAGGCATCCACCAGCGTCACCATCGGCGCCTTTACCTTCGTGTCGTAAACCTCCTTCCGCTTCTGAAACCACTCTCGCCGGTTATTTCGCTTCAGTGCCTTCAGAAACTGCAGCCCCTCTGCCGGAAACCCCTCGAATCGCGGACTCAACTTCCCCTCCTGTTACCTTGAAATGGTGACTGCTCTCGTCTCTGGCGCCGCCCGGCTGCGGTCGGTTCCGGGCCTCGCCGTCCGCGAGCACGAACCGCTCGCCCGCCACACCCGCTTTTCGATCGGCGGCCCGGCCCGTATCTACGCCGAAGCGTCCACGCCCGATGCCCTGCGGCAGGCTCTCGCCGCGGCGGCTCAGTCCGGCCTCGCCGTGAACGTCATCGGCGGCGGCTCGAATCTTATTGTCTCCGACTCCGGCTTCGACGGCCTCGTCCTCCGCTACACCGCCTCCCGCATCCACCAACCCGAACCTGGACTGCTCCAGGCCGAAGCCGGCGCCGATCTGCAGGCTCTCGTCGACCGCAGCATCGATCTCGGCCTCGCCAACCTCCACACCATGACCGGCATCCCCGGCACCGTCGGCGGCGCAGTCTACGGAAACGCCGGCGCCTACGGTCACTCCGTTTCCGAAACGCTCGCATCGGCCACCTTTCTCGATGCTGGGACAATCCGCACCTTCGACAACGCCGCCTGCCAATTCACCTACCGCGAAAGCATCTTCAAGCGCCGCAAGGATTGGATCATCCTCTGCGCCACCTTCCGCCTTCCTTCCGGCGACGCTGCCGCCCTCCGCGCCACCGCCGATGGCATCCTCACCACCCGGAACCAGAAATATCCTCCTGAGATGAAATGCGCCGGCAGCATCTTCAAAAATCTCATCCTCGCCGAACTCCCCGCCACCGTCCAAACCCGCGTACCCCCATCCGTTATCCGAGAAGGGAAAGTCCCCTCCGCCTGGTTCCTCGAACAGGTGGGAGCCAAAGGCCTGCGCCGCGGCGCCATCGAGGTCGCCTCTTACCATGCGAACCTGCTCTACAACACCGGCACCGGCTCCTCGGAAGACCTACGCGCCCTCATCACTGAGCTTAAACAGCGTGTTTTTAACGACTTCAGTCTGGTGCTCGAAGAAGAAGTCCAATACGTCGGCTAATCCGCTGCCCGTCGTTTTTCTCGCTATCTCGTTGATATTACACAACTATTACAAAAGCCGGACCGGCTCGCTGGTACTTTGAAATTGACAGCTTCTCTCACCACGGAGACCCATTGACCACCGAACCCCCTTACTTCATCGACCGCGAGAAAATGAATTGGCTGACAATTATCGTTCTCGCGATCCTCCACATCGGCGCAGTTGCGGCGCTTTTCTGCTTTAGTTGGCGCAACTTAGCAGTGGCCGCGTTGCTCTACTGGGTCGCCGTCGGCTTCGGGATCAGCCTCGGCTACCACCGCCTGCACACGCACCGTTCGTTTAAGACGCCGCTGATCATCGAATACTTTTTCGCCGTCTGCGGCGCGCTCACGCTCGAAGGCGGGCCGATTTTTTGGGTGGCCACGCACCGCATACATCACCAGAAATCCGACCGCGACGGCGACCCACATTCCCCCCGCGACGGCGCCTGGTGGGCTCATGTCGGCTGGATCCTTGTCGGCGAATCGAAGCACTCCAACACGCGGCTCATGTCGAAGTACGCTCCGGACCTTGCGAAACACCGCTTCTACGTCTGGCTGAACAACTATCACTGGGCGCCGATTGTGGCCCTTGCCGCGCTGGTATACGCCATCGGCGGCCTGCCGCTCTTCCTGTGGGCCATCTGCCTGCGGACCGTCGTCGGCCTTCACGCCACCTGGCTGGTCAACTCCGCCACTCACATGTGGGGCAGCCGCCGCTTCGCCACCCGCGACGACTCCCGCAATAACTGGTGGGTTGCTCTCGTCACTTTCGGCGAAGGCTGGCATAACAATCACCACGCGCACCCGGTTTCCGCGCGCCATGGCCTCGCCTGGTACGAGTTCGACATCTCCTGGATCACGCTCAAGTTATTCCGCGCCATCGGCCTCGTGCATAGCGTCCAAGTCGCCCGCGCCGACACCAAACTGGTTCTTCCCGAGCGCGAAGCGGCGTAGTCCCAACGCGCGCCGCGGCTCTTCAAACCAGTCGCGTAAGCTGGAACTATGGTTGTTGCGGGCCGCCGCAAGTCGATCGCGTTCTTCATCGCGCTCGGCGCCGGGCTCATCGTCATTTCGATCCTGCTCTACGTCGGTTGGGTCTTTCTCAACTGGCGTCACGGGATCCTTCTCTTCTTCGGCATACTCCTGCTCGCCGTCATCATCGGCGGCGTGATCCTGAACACCATTTTTCTCGTGCGCGAAATTCGCCGGAACGAACAGCACGACGCCTTCATCAACGCCGTTACGCACGAGCTGAAAACCCCGGTCGCCTCCATTCGTCTGTATCTCGAAACGCTGCAGACCCGGAATGTCGACGAGGCCCGCCGGCAGGAGTTTTACCGCATCATGCTCGAAGACAGCAGCCGCCTTCTCTCCACCATCGAGCAGGTGTTGCGCACAGGCCGCCTGGGCGCCTCGCCGCGAACTCTGGAACGTACCCGCATCGAACTCGGTCCCATGGTCGAGGAATGCCTTGAGCGCGTCCGCAACGCCCATCACGTTCCGGCAGAATCGGTCGTTTTCCAGCCCGGACCCGCGCTCGCCGTACTCGGCGACCCGGAAGAAGTCCGCGCCGCGGTTACCAACCTGATCGACAACGCCGTCAAATACTCCGGCCCCGGCGTCCAGGTCACCATCGAGACCGCCGCCGTCGACGGCCGTTTTGCTACGCTTCGCGTCCAGGACCGCGGCATCGGTATCCCGAAGGCCGACCTCAAGCGCATCTTCCGCCGCTTCTACCGTTCTCCCGGCTCCCTGGCCGCCCGCGTCAAAGGTACCGGTCTAGGCCTGTATATCGTCCGCTCTGTCGCCAAACGCCACGGCGGCCGCGCCTGGGCCGAAAGTGAAGGCCCCGGCCGCGGAAGCACCTTCATCCTTCAGCTTCCCCTTGCCTCATGAACCGGATCCTGATCGTCGAAGACGAACAGCATCTGGCCGAAGGCCTCCGGTTCAATCTCGAGGCCGAAGGCTACGGCGTAGAAATCGCCGATACCGGCGAAGCTGCCCTGCACCGCCTCGCAGGTGCTCCTTTCGACGTAGTCGTCCTCGATGTCATGCTCCCCGGCATCGACGGCTTCACCGTCATGACCGAAATGCGCCGCGCCGGCCACTACGTCCCCACCCTTATGCTCACCGCGCGGAACCGCCCCGAAGATGTGCTCCGCGGCTTCGCTTCCGGCGCCGACGACTACCTGCCCAAACCCTTCGACCTCTCCATCCTCATTGCGCGCATCCAAGGTCTCCTCCGCCGCCGCGACTGGCTCCGCTCCCTTGCGTCGGCCCCCACACCGTCCCAGACCTTCCACTTCGCCGGAAAATCGGTCGACTTCGGCGCGCTCGAACTCCACGCCCGGGGCGAGTCCATCCCGCTTACCCTTATGGAAGCCAACGTTCTCCGCTATTTCATTGAACGCGAAGGCCAGGCCGTTTCCCGCAAAGCCCTGCTCGAAGATGTCTGGGGCCTTCACGAAGATACCGACACCCGCGCCATCGACAACTTCATCGTCCGCCTTCGCCGCTACCTGGAAGACAATCCCTCCAATCCCCGCCACGTCGTCACCGTCCGAGGCGTCGGCTACCGTTTCGTTGCCGAGCCCCCTTCGTAGGGCGCACCCGTCGCGCGCGACACTGCGCTATGCTCACCCGAGATATGCAACGCCGCGTTTTCTTGCGTCGACTGACCGCCCTCGCCGCCGCCCAAGCCGCTCTCGCCGCCCAACTGCCCGCCAACAAACACGTCCGCTGGGCATTGGGTACCAACCTGTGGAACTACTCCCCGCGCGTACCCTTCACCGACATCCTGGACTGCATGCGCGACACGGGCTTCATCGGCGCCCGCCTCACCCAGTTTCCGCGCATCCTCGACACCTACAACCTCACCCCCGCGCGGCTTCACAAGCAAGTCGACAAGCGCGGCCTCCACATCGTCACCATTTCCTTCAACGGAGCGTTTCAGGACGCCGCCGCCCGCCCCGCCATCTTCGCCAACGCCCGCGCCGCCATGAAGTTCCTCCGCGATTTTGGCGCCCGCGACCTCGTCGTCTTCTCTCCCAGCCGCAAACTGCCTGGCGCGCTCACCCCGCCGGCGTTCCATACCATGTGTGAAAGTTTCAACCAACTCGGAGGCATCGCCGGCGAAATGGGCTTCCGCGCCGGACTCCACAACCACCTCGGCCAGATGGTCCAGACTCCAGAAGAGATCGACCGCTGCATGGAGCAGACCGATCCGCGCCGCTTCCACTTCTCGCCAGACACTGCCCACATCTACCTCGCCGGAGGCGATGTCGCCGCCGTCCTGGCCCGCTACCGCTCCCGCATCGCATTCCTCGACTACAAGGACGCCCGCCGCGCCGCGCTCCCCCAAGGCTTCCGCGAGGCCATCTTCGACTTGGGCGACGGCGAAATCGACTTCCCGGCCTGCCACCGCGTGCTTAAGTCCATGTCCTACCAGGGTTGGATCTGCGTCGATCTCGACATCGCCCGCCACGGCCCCAAGACCAGTTACGAGCGCTGCGGCGCCTACATTACAAAGACACTTGAGCCCATTTATGTTTGAAACAGGAAGAAGGGATTTGCTTCTGGCCGGCCTCGGCGCCGGCCTGGGTGCTTCTGCCGCCCCGCCCGCCTACCGCGTCCTCGACCCCCACGTCCACGTCTGGAAGCACGACCCGGCCTACCCCTTCGCAAAGGAAACGACGCACCCGCCCGCCGAGGACCGCACGCCCGAAATGCTCCTCGACCTTATGAAGGCCAACGGCGTCACCAAAACCGTGATCATTCAGGTCATCCACTACCGCTACGACAACAGCTACCTCGCTCACGTGCTGCGGCAGTATCCGCAGTATTTTCAGGGTGTTTGCCGCGTCGATCCGCTCGACCCCGCCGCGCCCGATCACCTCTCCCGTCTCACCGGCGAACAAGGCTTCCGCGGCGTGCGCTTGAGTCCCGCCGGCGACGCCTCCGGCGATTGGATCCGCGGCCCTCTCATGCCGCCTCTTTGGAAGCGCTGCGAGCAGCTCAAAGTCCCCATGACGCTGCTCACCACCATCAACCGAATGCCCGATGTCGCCCGGCTCGCCGAACGCTTCCCCGACCTCGCCATCGTCATCGACCACATGGCCGACTGCCCCATCGACCAGCCGCAGGAACTCGATAAACTCATCGCCCTCCATCGCTTCCCCAGGCTCTTCGTGAAGATCTCCCACACCTGGTCCATCTCCCGCCAGCCGTATCCGTTCCTCGACGCCCAGAAATACGTCCAACGCCTCCACGAGAGCTTTGGCCCTCAGCGTCTGATGTGGGCAACGGACTGGCCCATTTGTCTCGCGAAAATCACCTACCGCCAGGCGCTGACCGTCGTCCGCGACGACATGCAATTCCTCAACGCGGACGATAAGTCCTGGATGTTGAGCAAAACGATTGAAAGAGTGTGGCCGTTCGCCGGACGGCCTACTTGATGGCTTCGTCTTTTTCGACTTTGCCGTCGCGGATGTGGATCACGCGATGCGCGTGGAGGGCGATGTCGTGCTCGTGCGTCACCAGGACGATGGTGTTTCCCTGCTGATAGAGGCGCTCGAAAAGTGCCATTATTTCGCTACCGGTAGCCGTATCGAGCGCGCCGGTCGGCTCGTCGGCCAGCAGAATGGACGGATTGTTCACCAGCGCCCGCGCGATGGCCACGCGCTGCCGCTGGCCGCCGGATAACTCGTTTGGTTTGTGCAGCATACGCTGCTCAAGGTCTACCGCCCGCAGCGCCATCCGGGCCTTCTCCGCCCGCACCTCGGCCGGCAGCCCCGCGTAGATCAGCGGCAACTCGACGTTGTGCAACGCCGTCGCCCGCGGCAGCAGATTGAAAGTCTGAAAAACGAAGCCAATCTCCTTGTTCCGGATTCGCGCCAACTCGTCGTCGTCCATGTCGCTGGCGAGTTTGCCGTTCAGGTAATACAGGCCCTTCGTCGGCGAATCCAGGCAGCCGATCAGATTCATCAGCGTCGATTTGCCCGACCCCGACGGCCCCATGATCGCCACATACTCGCC
Organism: Bryobacterales bacterium; assembly: GCA_027459465.1. Classification (GTDB taxonomy): domain Bacteria; phylum Acidobacteriota; class Terriglobia; order Bryobacterales; family Bryobacteraceae; genus JAJYKC01. The sequence goes on from DAIDIH010000193.1 coordinate 9,144, forward strand.
GCGCCGGATCTGGATATCCACGCCGGAAACCGCGTGAATCTCCTGGTCGCCCATCACGTAGGTCTTCCACAGATCGTACGTGCGTATGACGATCCCGTCGCGCTTAAGCTGCTCGCCGCGCTCTAAGAGTTCTTGTGTAGCGGTGGCCATTCGTGTCGCGGCTCAGCTTGCTTCCGTGGTCTGGATCGGGCCCTTGTTGTCTATCTTGACTCTCGAGTCGTTGCGCAGAGTGCGAATCACCTGATAGCTGCCCGTCACGATCTGATCGCCAGGCTGCAGCCCGTTCAGAACTTCGATGTCGGTTGTTCCGGTGATGCCCGTCTCCACCTTCCGGAACAAGGCCCGGCCGGCATTTACCACGAACACACCTTGCAATTCCTTGCGTCCTTCGCGCTCCTGCGCCGGAGTAAGCTGCACCGGGTCGCCCGGCTTCGGCTTGTCGAGATCCCGCTTCATGCGCACCGTCAGCGCCTGGATCGGAATCGCCATGACGTTGTGGCGCGTCGCGGTCGTGATTTTCGCCGTGCAGGACAGGCCGGGGCGAATCTCGTCCGGCGGATTGTCGAGCGCGACCACCACCTTGAAATCCTTCGCTTCCTGGCTCGATGTGTTGCTCTGCGACGCCGCCACGCCGCTCGAGCGCAGAATCGCCGTGTCGCCGATTTCGATCACGTGCCCGGTAAACGTCTTGTCCGGAATCGCGTCGATCGAAACTTCGGCCTGCTGGCCCTCCTTCACGTTCACGATGTCCGTTTCGTCCACCTTCACTTCAGCCGTAATCAGCGACATGTCGGCAACCGTCATCACCGTGCTCGCCGCCGAGTTCTGGATGCCGGGCACCACTGTCTCGCCAACGCGGACGGGGAGGTCTGTCACCACTCCGTCGATCGGCGACACCACGGCGAAGTCGGCCAATACGTTTTTCACTCGCGTCAGGTTCGCCTCAAGCTGCGCTACGCGCCGCTGTGAGGAGGCAAGCTGTGCGCGCGACTGGGCAAGCTGGGCTCTCACCTGCGACAGGTGCGATGCCGCCTCCGCCACGCCTGCCACTGCCGTGTCGTATTCGGCCTTCTTCTGGTCGTAATCCTGCTTGGCTACGAGCTGATCCTTGATCAACTGGTTGTACCGCTGCAAATTGATCTTTGTGCGTTCGAGTTCGGCGTTCGCCTTATCGAGCGTCGCCTGCGCGTTTCGCACGCCATCCTCTTGCACCGTCATGTTGGCTTCCGACGCCGCTGAATCCGCCAGCGCGCTCTGGATCGCCGCGTTCTGCGCCGTCACGTCCGCTTCGGGTTCCTTGTCCTGAATCTGAGCCACAATCTGGCCTTTGCGAACACGGTCCCCTTCCTTTACATAAATCGCCGTCAGCGGCCCCATCGCGTTCGCCGCCAGGTTGTGATAATCCTTTGGCTTGATCTCACCCGAGGCGGTAACGATGGATGTAAGGTCTTCCCGTGCGACCTTACCGGTCTGGACCGTAACGATGCCGCGCTGGTTGATTTTTACACTGGCGAAGATGCCTCCGCCGACCAGCACCGCCAGTCCCGTAATCAGAAGTACTTTGGACTTGCGCTTCAACTGAATGTCTCCCCGTCACTGTTAGACGAAAACGGGCTCGCATTTGTTCTGGAAACCCCAGGGTAACATGCCGAATTCCCTAAGCTTCTGCAAAAGGACCCGGGAGGCGCTGCTTTGAGGCCGCTAAGTAACCGTATTTACAATTTCTTAACCGCTTCAGTCCGGACCTCAGGGCTGGACGTTCTCTGAGCCAAGACACCGCAGCAGCGTCTTGCGGAGTTCTTCGAAGGCAACCGGTTTGCCCAGGAAATCATCCATACCTGCCTCGCGGCATCGCTCCCGCCAGGCGTCTTCCGCGTGGGCGGTCATCGCAATGATCGGCATCCGCCGTCCATTGGCCAGTTCATTCTCCCGGATCCTCCGCGTCGCCTCGATTCCGTCGATGTCTGGCATCTGACAGTCCATCAGGACGACATCGAAGCTCTTTCGCCGGCATTGCTCGATCGCCTCTCCTCCGTTGGGGGCGATCGTGACGGTGCAGCCCAGCCTCTCCAGGAATCGCTGGGCAACCAACTGATTCACGGCGTTGTCCTCCGCCAGAAGCACATCAGCCCGCAGCGCTTCCCTATCAGAAGCCACTGGTGGGCTGAACTTCGGCTGTGCCGGCGGCGTCTCCTCCTCGGCCGCCCGAAGCGGCAGGCGGAACCGGAACGTCGTACCCTCGCCGCGGGAACTCTCCACTTCAATCGTTCCGCCCATTCGTTCCGTGAGCTGTTTGCAGATGGCCAGTCCCAAGCCTGTACCACCATGCTTCCGCACCAGAGAAATGTCGCCCTGCGCGAACGGCTGGAAGAGCTTCGGCAGCACCTCCGGCGCGATTCCCGGTCCCGTGTCGGTCACCGAAACGCTCAGCATCGGTCCCTTGCGTCCGCCGGAGCCAACGTCGACCTCCACGTCGACTGACCCCTCGCGGGTGAACTTTACCGAATTGCCAATGAGATTTAGCAGGATCTGCCGGAATCGGTCGCCGTCGCCGAGGATACGCCGCGGTACTTCGGGGCTGATAAACAGTCGCAGCGCCAGTCCTCCGGCCTCCGCCTTGGGCCGCAGCAACCCCCCGGCGAACTCCACCTGTTCCCGTACGTCGAACGGAGCCTCGCAAATCTCGAGCTTTCCGGCTTCAATTTTGGATAAATCCAGCAACTCGTTCAGCAGGTTCAGCAGGTGCCGCGCCGACTGTTCCGCGATCGAGACATAGGAGCGCTGCTCGGGGTTCAGTCCACCTCCGAGTAGCAGTTCGTGCATCCCCAAAATCCCGTTCATCGGAGTGCGAAGCTCGTGGCTGACCGTCGCCAGGAAGGTGCTCTTGACACGGAGCGCGTCCTGAGCCCTCTGGGAAGCCTCCGCAAGAACCCGGTTTTGCGTCTCCCAAACGCCCGACCACCAATACGCAATCGCTACAGCGGCCAGTGTGATTAGAGCGACAATCCCGATTCCGCTCCAGGCGGTGAACCGCCAGCTTGCAACCGCGTCCCACACCGCCGCCCTGACCTCCGGCGGAAGATTCCGCCCGAGGGCCATTTCCAGGCGCTCGGCGGCCAACTTGCTCGACGCAGCCAGAAATGCCGCCAGTGTCAGACCGACGCCGGCAATGGTTGCGATCAGGAGCCGGAATGAGGAGCCCCGCCACGCTGGCGCCGGAAGAATCCGTCCGCGAAACCGGTACCAGGGAACCAGAACCAGAGCCATCGCCGGGCCTACAAGCATCATCGAGCCCAGGAATGAGCCGAACATCCAGCCCAGCCACGTCGTGAACGTATCGCGCGGCCCGAACCGGTTCACCTCGCTCCAGATCACAGATCCGCTGGCGGTGATGAAGGCGCAAAGCGCGGCAGCCGCCGCAAACCAGCCCCACGACCGCCGCGACCGAAAATCGACCGGAAGCGCGAAGGCGCGGTACACCACCGCCAACGCGCCGACGCTGAGAGGATCCACCAGGCTGATGGACAGAGACGCCGTCCGGGGCATGCCCTCGCGCAATAGCCCCAGCAGAGAAGCCAGAAACGCCGCCGGCAGCGCCCAGCCCGGGCCAAGCAGCAGCATCAGCGCCTGGCTTACCAGGTTGGGCACATAGATCGACAACCGGAGGTGCCGCCCGATCGGGCTAAGAATGATGGTCGGAGTCGCATCAATGTGGCGAGAAGCAATGCAGACCAGACAGGCTGCGACCCACGCTGCGATCAGCAGGTACGCCCGGAAGTCCCTCCAGCCATAGCGTCCCAGGGCGTAGCTCATCGGGACAGGCTGCCAAAGCAAGGCTCGGCCTTTTTCCTCCGCTGTCGGCTGTGGCTGGGCGATACGCGGCAAGGTTCTCCCTTATAAGGTATCGGCCGAGGGGAGGAAATTCTCTAACGCCCGGGATTAAGGCTTTCGAATCCAGTGAATTGACTGTGTCGGGGTCTGCTCACACGCCATGGACTGCGTCACACCGCTGGCCAGGGTAGAACAGGCGTCGGAAGTGGCGGCCCGAATGACGTATTCCTCCGTCGCCCCAGCCGCCGTCCGGCATTGCGTCATCCCATTGAACGTGACGCACACCTCGGCCTTGTACTTGGCCAGATTCATACTCGAGAAAACCAGCAGGCTAAGGAGTCCGACGGCGACAATCACGCCGAGAATCAAAGCCTTGGTCTTGCCCGTCATCCTGCCTCCTGGGCAAGAAACAGGCTTCCCATGCTTCGGAACTTCTGGTACCGCTCCTCGACGAGCGAACCGGCGTTCATCGGCCGAAGCGCATCGAGCGCACCCCGTAGAGTCTGCTGAATCGCCGCCGCGGTTGCATCGTAGTCGAGCTGCGCGCCTCCGGCCGGCTCGGGAATCACCCCGTCGATCAGGCCAAGTCCGAGCAGATCCTGCGCCGTCAACCGCAGAGCCGAGGCCGCCCGGGCCGCCTCCCCCGAGTCCCGGTAGATAATCGCCGCGCAGCTTTCCGGTGTGATCACGCTGTAGTAGGCGTTCTCGAGCATGTAAACCCGGTTCGCCACCCCTAGGCCCAGCGCGCCGCCGCTGCCGCCTTCCCCAATCACCACGGCCACCACCGGCACCTCGAGCCGCGACATCTCGCGCAGGTTCACGGCGATCGCCTCCGCCTGCCCGCGCTCCTCGGCGTCGATACCCGGATAGGCGCCCGGGGTATCCAGAAGGGTTATGATCGGCCGCGAAAACTTTTCCGCCAACCGCATGATCCGCATTGCCTTACGATAGCCCTCCGGCTTGGGCATGCCGAAGTTCCGGTGCAGCTTTTGCTTGGTGTCGCGTCCTTTCTGCTGAGCGATCACGGCTACAGGGCGGTCGTCGAACTTCGCCAGGCCGGCGACAATCGCCGCGTCGTCGGCAAACGCCCGGTCGCCGTGCAACTCCACGAATCCGGTGAAGATCCGCTGAATATAGTCGAGCGCATGCGGCCGCTTGGGATGCCGGGCAAGCTGCACCCGCTCCCAGGCAGGGTTCGACGGCGCGGTCTGGGTTGGTTGAGACTGTTCGTCGGGCATTGTCGGGTCCGGCCTTAACTGGCCAGGACTTCCACGGAATCCGGTCCGCAGATTCTCTCCACCTCGGCCCGGAATTCCTTATCCGGTCGCACCTTGGCGGCAACATCCAGGATAACGGAAAAATCGCGCGACTTCTCCAAACGCAAACGCACGTTCGCCTCCCCCCGCTTCCGCTCGAACAGGCGCGACAACTCCTCCGCCCGGGCCGAGGCATCCCCATTCGACCCCAGGCCCACGCGGATCGAGATCAGCGAAGGCAGGCTCACCCGAGCATTTTCGAGCGGCACCAGGCTCTGAATCGACACCTTCGGCGCCGTGTTCTCTTCCGGCAGAATCAGGCCGCGCACCAGCATCGGCTTGTCTTCGACCAGAGCACACTGCACGGCATCGAACTGCGCGGCGAACGCCATCCCTTCCAGGCTCCCCTTGCGATCCTCAATCGTCATTGAAGCCCACAGCTTCCCTTCCTTGTTTCGCCGCTTCTGAATTCCGGTCAGCACCGCGCAGATCGCCACGTCGGTTCCTCGAGGCAGATCCTCCAACCCTTCGGTGGAATGTGTCGCCAACTCCGCGATTTTGTCTTCGAACTCGTCGAGCGGATGCCCGGTGACATAAATGCCAAGCAGTTCCTTCTCGCCCGACAGTTTCTCCGGCTTCGACCAGTCGGGCACATCCGGCAGAGGCGCCTCCGCCGGCGCGTCGTCTCCGCCAAAATCGCCGAACAGACCCACCTGCCCGCTTTCCCGGTCCTTCCACGCCCGCTGGCCGGTTTCCATCGCCGCTTCCACCGCCGCGAACAACTGCGCCCGGTTCCCAACGAGTGAATCCATCGCTCCGGCGCGGATCAGACTTTCGATCATCCGGCGGTTGACGCTCGACAGGTTCACCCGCTCGCAGAAATCGTAGAGCGTGCGGAACTGCCCTCCCGAGGCGCGCGCCGCTTCCACCGACTCAATCGCCGCGCCGCCGACATTCTTGATCGCCCCCAGCCCGAACCGGATGCCGGATTCGCTCGGCGTGAAGTTTTTCCCCGAAACGTTGATATCCGGCGGAAGCACTGCGATGCCCATGTCGCGGCACTCGTTGATGTACTTGACGACCTTGGCGGTGTTGCCTGTTTCCGACGTCAGCAGCGCCGCCATGAACTCCTGCGGGTAGTGCGCCTTCAGGTATGCCGTGACATAAGCCAGATAGGCATAGGCCATCGAGTGCGACTTGTTGAAGCCGTAGCCGGCAAACTGCTCCATCAGGTCGAAGGTCTTGGCGGCCTTCTTTTCGTTGAAGCCACGCTCCCTGGCCCCGTTCAGGAACCGCTCGCGCTGCTTGGCCATCTCCGCGGCGTTCTTCTTGCCCATCGCGCGGCGCAGCAGGTCGGCTTCGCCGAGCGAATAGCCCGCCAGGCGGTTGGCCACCTGCATCACCTGCTCCTGGTAGACCATGATCCCGTAGGTCTCTTCGAGGATCTCGCGAAGCACCGGGAAGTCGTAGACCACCTGCTTGCGGCCATGCTTGCGGTCGATGAAGTCGTCCACCACGCCGCCCTGAATCGGCCCCGGGCGATAGAGGGCGTTCAGCGCACACAGATCCTCGATGCGCGCCGGCTGATACTTGCGCAGAATATCGCGCATTCCCGAGGATTCAAACTGGAACACGCCGCTGGTAAAGCCACGCGAGAAGATCTGGTAGGTCTTCCCGTCGTCGAGCGGCAGATCGTCAATCGAGATCCGCCGCCCCGTCCGCGCCTCGATCATTTCGAGAGCGTCGTAGACGATGTCGAGAGTCGTCAGGCCGAGGAAGTCCATCTTGAGAAGCGCCAGCTTCTCGAGCCCCGACATGTCGTACTGCGTAACAATTTCGTCTTTGTTTGTCTTGTAAAGGGGAACGAGTTCGCGCAGCGGGACGGGACTGATGACGACCCCAGCGGCATGCATGCCCGCGTTCCGCGCCATCCCCTCGATGCGCAGGCTCACGTCGAGCACTTCCCTCACCCGCGGATCCTTCCGCGCCGCCTCGTCAAAGCCGGGCTCCTGCGCGATCGCGTCTTTCAGCTTGATGTTGAGCTGGTTCGGGACGAGTTTGGTGACGCGGTCCACCTCGCCGAAGGTCATGTCGAGCGCGCGGCCGACATCCTTGATCGCCGCCCGCGCCGCCAGCGAGCCGAAGGTGATGATCTGCGCCACCTGCTCCCGCCCGTATTTCTCAGTGACGTACTGAATCACCTCGCCGCGCCGCCGCGTGTGGAAGTCCACGTCGATATCGGGCATCGACACGCGCTCGGGGTTCAGGAACCGCTCGAACAGCAGCCCGTACTGCAGCGGATCGACGTCGGTGATGCCCATCGCGTAGCTGACCAGGCTGCCCGCCGCCGAACCCCGCCCTGGGCCGACCGGAATGCCGCTCGATTTTGCGAACCGGATGAAATCCCAGACGATGAGGAAGTAGCCGGGGAACTTCATCTGCCGGATGATGCCGATTTCGCGGTCGAGCCTTTCGGAGTACTCCGCGAGGTCGTGCTTCAGCAGGCCGGCTTTCTGCATGGCCTCGAGTTTCGGCCGCCGCGCCTCGAAGCCCTGCCGCACCACGTATTCGAAATACGTGTCGGTCGAGTGGTTTTCCGGCACGTCGAAGCGCGGGAACGGCTCCTTCACTTTTTCAAGCGACACCTGGCAGCGCTGTGCGATCTCCCACGTGCGGTTCAGCGCGTCCTCGACCTCGCCGAACAGGGTCATCATCTCGTCGCGGCTTTTGAGATAAAAGTCCGGCCGGTCGAAGCGCATCCGGTTGGTGTCCGACATCGTCTTGCCGGTCTGGATGCACAGCAGGATCTCGTGCGCCCGCGCGTCGTCGCGCTCGAGATAGTGCGCGTCGTTGGTGGCGACAAGCGGCAGGCCGGTGTCCGACGCCAGGCGGTAGATAAGCGGCAGCACGGCGCGGTCCTTGTCGAGTCCGTGGTCCTGC
>DAIDIH010000194.1 GCA_027459465.1 Bryobacterales bacterium
CCTTAGCAGCCCGTGGTGCAAGTCTGGATTCGTTTGTGCGCTGAGTCATAGTTTTGAAGTTGGATCAAAGGTAGCCTTTGAGTCATGGGCATGGGGACGCGTCAAGCGCAGCAGCGGCAGGAGGAGATCTGGATCGCGAACGTGGAGTTGGCGCGGTCTCCCGGTCATCCTTTCTATCAGCGGTTGAACGAGCTTTTGGAGAGCGCGGGCTTTGACCTGTTCGTCGAAGGTCTTTGTCGGAAGTTCTACGCGGCGGTAATGGGCCGTCCCGGTCTGGCCCCCGGCGTCTATTTCCGCGCCCTGCTGATCGGCTACTTCGAAGGCATTGACAGCGAGCGCGGCATCGCCTGGCGCCTGGCCGATTCGCTGGCACTGCGGGAATTCGTGCATATCGGCATTACCGAAACGACGCCCGACCACTCGACGATCTCGCGCACCCGGCGGTTGATCGATGTGGAGACGCACAGCGCGGTCTTCGCCTGGGCGCTGGGCCTGCTGGCCGATCGCGGCCTGGTCAAGGGCAAGCGCGTGGGGGTGGATGCAACCACGCTGGAGGCTTCGGCGGCGATGCGCTCGATCGTGCGCCGGGATTCGGGCGAGAGTTACGAACAGTTTCTGACCGGCCTGGCCCAGACGTCGGGCATCAAGACGCCAACCCGCGAGCAACTGGCGCGGCTGGACCGCAAGCGCAAGAAGCGCACGTCGAACAAGGATTGGATAAGCCCGACCGATAGCGATGCGCGCATTACGAAGATGAAGGACGGGCGCACGCATCTGGCGCACAAGGCCGAACACGCGGTGGATCTGGACACCGGCGCGATCGTGGCGGTGACTCTGCAGGAAGCCGACAAGGGCGACACCTCCACTCTGGATGCGACGCTCACGGAAGCCGGGATGGCGGTGGCGGAGTTGGCCGTGCTCGAGGCCGAACTGCATCCGCAACGAAAGCCCAGGGTCAATGTCGACGGCATCGAAGAGATGGTTGCGGATAAGGGCTATCATGCGGGAGCCTTGCTGGAACGGGTGAAGAAATACGCAGTGCGCAGCTACATTCCGGAGCGGCAACAGCAGGGGCGGCGAAAGTGGGAAGGCAAGGCCGGCCAGCAGCAGGCGGTGTATGCCAACCGCCGGCGGGTGCAGGGGAATTACGGCAAGAGCTTACTGCGAAGACGCGGCGAGTTGGTCGAACGCAGCTTCGCGCACTGCTACGACACCGGCGGCATGCGACGCACGCATCTGCGCCGACACGACAACATCCTCAAGCGGCAGTTGATCCATGTGGCGGGCTTCAATCTGAGCCTGATCTTCCGTCAACTGCTGGGCGCGGGCACGCCGCGGGAGTGGAAAAACCGCGTGGCAAACCTGTTTTCGTCTCTTTTTGGCTTGTTACGCCGACTTGGAAGGCTGGTGTGGGGCGATCAAAGCGATCTTGCCCCATCACCAATTTCCTCGACCGAAAAACCGAATGCGGCTGCGTCCTTCAAGCCGTGCCGGAAATTACGTACTTGCACCACGGGCTGTTAGGAGGCCTTCGAAGACGAAGAAAGTTATCCATGATGATCCAGTTGTACTTGCCGCGCGGCAGAAACTTGCCCGACGCATTGAGTCCATTACGGGCACAGCGGGAGAGCGTGTCACGGCTGTTCCCGGCGTTGTTCTCTATCACCGGGACGAACAAACCCCGTGCTATCGCGCCTCGTATGAACCCAGCCTGAGCATCTTTGTGCAGGGCCGAAAGCATGTCATTCTGGGCCAGACGGAATACGTCTGCGATTCCTCTTCGTTTCTGCTTTCCTCCATCGACGTGCCCGCCCAAAGCCAGATCGTGGAGGCATCGGAAACGACTCCGCTGCTCGTGATGTTTCTGCGCTTCGATATGCCGATGGTTCGTGACGTGCTCACCCAGGAAGATTTGCCTGAAGCTGAGGCTCATTCTGACCGGCAAGGCCTTGCCGTGGGCGAAACCACGCCGGGCCTCTTGGAGGCCTGCCAGCGTTTGCTCAATCTTGTGGATACGCCCGAAGACATCCCGTTCCTTAGTCCTTTGATCCAACGCGAAATCATCTATCGCCTACTCAAGACTCCGCAGGCGAGCCGCCTGCGTTCGATTGCGACGAGTGGCGATCTCGTCCAGCGCACGGCACGAGCAATCTCGTGGTTGCGCGGGAACTTCACAAAGCCGTTGAGTATCGAGGAGCTCGCCAATACCGCTCGCATGGGCGTGTCAACGCTCCATCATCAGTTTCGTGCGTTGACCTCCATGAGTCCGTTGCAGTACCAGAAGATGCTCCGCCTCCAGACCGCGCGGGAACGAATGTTGATGGATGGTCTCGACGCAACCACTGCTGCCTACGAGGTTGGCTACGAGAGCATCAGCCAATTCAGCCGGGAGTACAGCCGCTGCTTTGGCCTTCCACCCATCCGAGACATCCGTGCGCTCAAATCCAACGGTCTGATCACCGAAGCACGAGTCGGTTGAGTGAGCTTCGAGTTCACGCTGGGGACGTAAACTGGCACAAGATCGCGTAGCTGGAGACCAGATTTATGAAACGAGCCATCAATTTCATCCTGCCGCTGGTAGTCATCGCTGCCTTCATGGCAGCACAACGGGGGTATTCCCAAGTGGCCAATCAGCCCATCGTGAGAATCGCAGAACTAGAGATCGAGCCCAATCAACTGACGCTTTATAAGGCGGCGCTCAAAGAGGAGATTGAGACGTCCATCCGTGTCGAACCTGGCGTGTTGGCTCTCTATGCTGTGTCGGTGAAGGACCACCCAAATCAGATTCGATTGTTTGAGAGCTATGGCAGCCAAGAAGCGTACGAGTCGCATCTGCACACGGCTCATTTCCTGAAGTACAAATCGAGCACGAAGGCGATGGTGAAGTCCCTTAAACTCATTGAGACTGAACCGATCCTCCTCGGCTCAAAATCTCAGTAGTTAAACGCATCGAAATGTGTACCCGCATCTCTCTGCTGACTGATCTGAAATGATGCGAAATCTCTAGTGCCGTATCGACAGCGCTCCGCAGGCAGGGATTTCTCGGGTTTGGAGAAGCTTCCGGCGGAGCGGTGTTGGTACGGCGATTTGCGCTAAGCCGCTAGCGCGGTGGAAGTATGGGGATTGGATGGACTCTGC
>DAIDIH010000195.1 GCA_027459465.1 Bryobacterales bacterium
GTTGCCGGAAGGGATGGAGATGGTGATGCCGGGCGACAACGTGACGCTGCAGATCGAGCTGATCACGCCGGTGGCCATGGACAAGGGCCTGCGGTTCGCCATCCGCGAGGGTGGACGCACGGTAGGCGCCGGAACGGTGACGGAGATCTTTTCGTAAGGAAGGCGTCACGCCTTCCACGGCGCGCCGGAAAATGACATGAGTCTCAGAGAAAGAATTCGCATCCGCCTCAAGGCGTACGATCACCGGATCCTGGACCAGTCGACGACCGAAATCGTCGACACGGCAAAGAGGACCGGTGCGCAGGTGGCGGGACCGATCCCGTTGCCGACCGTCAGGAATTTATATACCGTGCTGCGATCGCCGCACGTGGACAAGAAGTCGCGGGAGCAGTTTGAAATCCGCACGCACAAGCGGCTGCTGGACATCCTGGAGCCGACGCAGGACACGGTGGATGCGCTGATGAAGCTGGATCTGCCGGCCGGCGTAGACGTCGAGATCAAAGCGTTCGGGAAGGGAAAGTAAGCGGGGCCGTTGGCGGCCGAAGGTGGCCGGAGGAAGAATATGAGCCCAGGGATTCTAGGCAAAAAGATCGGGATGACGCAGGTGTTTCGGCCGGACGGCCAGGTGGTACCGGTAACGCTGCTGAAGGCGGGTCCATGCGTCGTGGTTCAGCGGAAAACGCCGGCCACGGATGGCTATGACGCGGTGCAGGTAGGGTTGCTCGAGTTCGCCAAGAAGTCGCGCCACACCAAGCCGATGTCGGGACACCTGAAGAAGGCCGAGGCTGAGGGAGTGAAGTTCTTGCGTGAACTGCGTCTCAAGCCCGGCGAGGGCGACCCGAAGCCGGGCGACCGCATTCTGATAGACGAGTTCAAGCCGGCCGACAAGGTCGATGTGATCGGCGTGAGCAAGGGCCGCGGCTACGCGGGCCTGGTGAAGCGGCATCACTTCGGCGGCGGCGCCGACACGCATGGTTCGATGTTCCATCGCGCGCCGGGTTCCATCGGCGCGTCGAGCTTCCCCTCGCGCGTGTTCCCGGGCATGAAGATGTCCGGCCAGATGGGATCGGCCCGCGTTACGGTGCGGAACCTGGAGATCGTGCGGGTGGACGCCGAGGACAATGTGCTGATGGTGAAGGGCGCGGTGCCGGGTCCGAACGGCAGCTACGTGCTGGTGCGAAGGGCCAAGAGGTAACGAGCGATGCCGAATGTCGACGTAGTGAATCTGAATAACGAAAAGGTCGGCGAACTCGAGCTGTCCGATGCGGTGTTCGCGGCCGAGGTGAACGAAGATCTGCTGTACGAAGCGGTGCGGCATCACCGGGCCGGCGAGCGCGCCGGTACGCACAAGACGAAGACGCGCCACGAAGTCTCCGGTTCCGGCAAGAAGTTGTGGAAGCAGAAGGGCACCGGCCGCGCGCGTATGGGCTCGATTCGTTCGCCGCTGTGGCGCCACGGCGGCACAACGCATGGTCCGCAACCGCGCGATTACAGCTACAAGCTTCCCAGGAAGATGATCCTGGGCGCGCTGCGCTCGGCGCTCACCGCGAAACTGCGGGACGGCGAACTGAAAGTCGTGCAGGCGTTCACCATCGCCGACCATAAGACCAAGTCGATGCAGGCGGTGCTGCAGGCGCTCGAAGCCGATCGAAAAGTTCTGCTGGTGGACAACGGCGAGAATCGTAATCTGAGCCTGGGTTCACGGAACCTGCCGGGCGTGAAGCTGACGTTGGCGCGCGACGTGAACGTCTACGATCTGCTCGGACACGACCGCGTGCTGGTTTCCGAAGAGGCGGCCCGGAAGCTGTCGGAGGCGCTGGCGAAATGACAATCTACGAAGTAATTCTCAAGCCGGTGGTCACCGAAAAGGGCCACACGAAGCGGGAAGCCGAGCGGACGCTTTGCTTTGAAGTGCAGCCGAAGGCGACCAAAACGCAGATCCGGTCGGCGGTGGAGAAGCTGTTCAAGGTGAAGGTGGACGAGGTGCGCACGGGCAATACGGTTGGGAAGCTGCGGCGCCGGGGACGGTTCTCCGGTTTCCGGTCGGACACGAAGAAGGCCTGGGTGCGGTTGAAGGCGGGCGAAAAGATGCCCGAGTATTCGGATATTTAACGCGGAGCGAGTTCCATGCCGATGAAAAAGTTCAAACCGACGACTCCCTCCCGGCGTTTCACCACGCTGGTGACGCGGGAGGAGATCACGAAGGACCGGCCCGAGAAGTCGCTGACCGTGGGCAAGAAGCGGACCGGCGGCCGTGCGAGCACGGGGCTGGTTTCCTCGCGGTTCCGCGGCGGCGGCGCCAAGCGGGCGTATCGGGAGATCGACTTCAAGCGCGACAAGAACGGTGTTCCGGCCAAAGTGGCCGCGATCGAATACGACCCGAACCGTTCGGCGCGCATCGCGCTGCTGCACTACGCCGACGGCGACAAACGTTACATCCTGGCGCCGGTCGGCCTGACGGTTGGACGCAGCGTGAGCTCGGGTCCGCAAGCTGACATTCTGGTCGGCAATGCGCTGCCGCTGAACAACATTCCGCCGGGCACGTTCGTGCACAACATTGAGCTGAAGCCGGGCAAAGGCGGGCAGATGGCCCGTTCGGCCGGCGCGCAGGCCCAGTTGGTATCGCGGGAGGGCGGCATCGCGCTGCTGAAGCTGCCTTCGGGCGAAGTGCGGCGGGTGCAGGCTGAGTGCATGGCGACGGTAGGCCAGGTGGGCAACGTCGAGCACGAGAACGAGTCGCACGGCAAGGCCGGCAAGACGCGGTGGTTGGGAAAGCGGCCGCACAACCGCGGCGTGTCGATGAATCCGGTCGACCATCCGCACGGCGGCGGCGAAGGCAAGACGTCGGGCGGGCGCCATCCGGTGACGCCGTGGGGCCAGCCGACGCGCGGCTTCAAGACCCGCAATAACAAGCGGACGGATAAGTGGATCGTCAGCCGGAAGGCGAAGAAGCGGTAGGGCGGAGAGAACGCGCATGAGCAGATCGCTGAAAAAGGGACCGTTCACCGACGAGCACCTGGTTATCAAGGTGAACGCGATGAACGAGAAGAACGAGAAGAAGGTGGTGCGCACCTGGTCGCGCCGCTCGACGATCCGGCCTGAGTTCGTCGGCCACACGCTGGCGGTACACAACGGCAAGAAGTTTATCCCGGTATATGTGACCGAGAATATGGTCGGCCACAAGCTGGGCGAATTTTCCCCGACGCGTACGTTCAAGGGGCATGCGGCGAAAGCGGCGGCCGAGAAAGGCGCCAAGCCGGCCTAACGGCCAGGCGGAGGCAAGAACACGATGGAAGCGAGAGCGGAAGCACGGTATATCAGGACGTCGCCGCAGAAGGCGCGGCTCGTGGTGGATCTCATCCGCGGCCGCAAGGCGGGCGAAGCGATTCACATCCTGCGGAGCGCCAACAAGCGGATGGCGCCGGTGGTGGAGAAAGTGCTGCGTTCGGCGATCGCCAACGCGGAGAACAAGTCAAGCGACGTGGACGTGGACCAGTTGGTGGTGACCGAAGCGTACGTGAACGAAGGCCCGCGGATGAAGCGCATCCGGCCTGCGCCGATGGGCCGCGCGTACCGCTATCAGCGGCGCTCGGCGCATATTGTTGTCACGGTGGGAGAGAAGGAATAGCCGATGGGCCAGAAAGTACATCCGTACGGATTCCGGCTGGGCGTCACCAAGAACTGGCGTTCGCGCTGGTTCGCCAAGCAGGATTACGCCAAGCTGCTCAAGGAAGATCTGGAGCTGAAGAAGTCGCTGCACACCCGTCTGAAGGCGGCCGGCGTCAGCTCGGTGGAAGTGGACCGGCCGGGCAACAAGCTGCGGATCACGATCCGCACGTCGCGTCCGGGCATCATCATCGGCCGCAAGGGCGCCGAGATCGAGAAGCTGAAGCAGGATCTGGCGGCCAAGACCAAGCGCGAGGTGTTCATCGACATCCAGGAGGTTCACAAGCCGGAGTTGGATGCCCAGCTTGTGGCCGAGTCGATCGCGCTGCAGCTTGAAAAGCGCGTGGCCTTCCGCCGCGCGATGCGCAAGGCTGTGGATTCGGCGCTGCGCTTTGGCTGCAAGGGGATCAAAGTCCGCGTTTCGGGCCGCCTGAACGGCGCCGAGATTGCGCGGAGCGAGTGGTACCTGCAGGGCCGATTGCCGCTGCACACGCTGCGGGCGGACCTGGAATACGGTTTTGCCCAGGCCTACACCACCTACGGTGTGATCGGGATCAAGTGCTGGGTGTACAAGGGCGAAATTATCGAAGGCGGACGGCGGGTGTCGCTGCGCCACGAGCCTGAGCCGCGGCGTGCGCCGTCGCGGGACCGGGAACGCCGCGAGCGCCGGGCTCCGGCGCCGGTGAGTGCGCCGCCCGCGCCCGAAGCCGCGCCGGCCGGTGGCCTGCAGCAGGCGCCGCCTCCGGGAGAGCGCATGGGCGGGCCGATTCTGCCGCCGCTGACGCCGCCGCGCAAGGTCGAATTCCAGGCGCCGGCGGAAACCGAGCCGGGCTCGGGCGAGACGAAGAGCGAGTAAGGGCTGAGATTAAGGGAGACTTGACGCCATGTTGATGCCCAAGAAGGTGAAATACCGCAAGCAGCAGCGCGGCCGGATGGCCGGTAAGGCCTGGCGCGGTTCGTCGCTGGCCTTCGGCGATTTCGGCCTGAAGGCGATGAGCTGCGGCTGGATTACCGACCGGCAGATCGAAGCAGCGCGTGTCGCGATGACGCGCTTCATCAAGCGCGGCGGCAAGGTTTGGATCCGATTGTTCCCCGACAAGCCGATCACGAAGAAGCCCGCTGAAACCCGTATGGGTAAGGGCAAGGGCGCGCCGGAGCAGTGGGTAGCGGTGATCCGGCCCGGGAAAATTTTGTTCGAAATGGAAGGCGTGCCGCGTGAGACGGCGGCCGAGGCGATGCGGCTAGCGGCGATGAAGCTGCCGCTGCCAACCAAGCTGGTGACTCGCGAGGAGTCTCTGTAGTCCAGCGGATGGAAAACGAGCGATGAAAGCCGACAAGATTCGAGATTACGACGAGACCGAACTTACCACGCAGGTGCGTGATGCGAAGGAACAGCTTTTCCGGCTGCGCTTCCAGCTTGGCATGGGGCAGTTGGAAGGTTTGAAGAAGTACCGTGCCCTGAAAAAGGACCAGGCGCGCATGCTGACCATTCAGCGGCAGCGGGAGATCAACCCGGAGTTGACGCCGGCGGCGAAGGGAAAGAAGAAAGGCAAGTAAGCGATGGCCGGGGAAGCGCAAAAGACGGGAAATAAGAACGAGAAGGTAGGCCAGGTTGTCTCGGCCAAAATGAGCAAGACGATCGTCGTCGAGGTGACGCGGCGCGTGCCGCATCCGCTGTACAAGCGGATTGTCACTAAGCGCAAGAAGTTCTATGCGCACGACGAGCAGAGCCAGGCCAAGGTCGGCGACGTGGTGCGGATTGTCGAGTGCCGCCCGCTGAGCCGCCTGAAGCGCTGGCAGTTGGGCGAAATCGTCCGCAAGGCGGTGGATACGGGAGTGGACCGCGGCGCGCTTGAAGCCGCCGGGGCCGCGCCGGAAATCCGCAAGAAAGGCGCCGGGAGGAAGTCATGATCGGGATGAGAACCATCCTCGAGGTCGCTGACAACAGCGGCGCGAGGAAGCTGCAGTGCATTTTGCCGCGTGGCGGCGACTTGGGGCTGCGGGCCGGCCTGGGTGACGTAATCACGGCCAGTGTGAAGGAAGCCGCCCCGGACTCCAACATCAAGAAGGGGAAGGTGGTGCGGTGCGTGATTGTCCGGATGCGGAAGGAATCCCGCCGCAAGGACGGCACCTACATCCGGTTTGATTCCAACGCCGCCGTGCTGATCAACGATGTCGGCGAGCCGGTTGGCACCCGCGTATTCGGCCCGGTGGCGCGCGAGTTGCGAGACAAGCGGTTCATGAAGATCGTCTCGCTGGCGCCGGAGGTGATCTGACGTGGCGATGCGAAAAAGGAATCCGGCTGAGCCGGTGAAGACACGAATTCGCAAGGACGACATGGTGAAGGTGATTTCCGGCCGCGACCGGGGCAAAACCGGCCGTGTGCTTTCGGTGAACCGCACCAAGGGGACGGCGGTGGTGGAAGGCGTCATGATGGTCAAACGCCACACCAAGCCGAACCCCTCCCAGCAGATTAAGGGCGGCATCGCCGAGCGCGAGGGCCCGATTGCGCTGTCCAACATCATGGTGCTGGCCGGTGACGGGCGGCCGACGCGGATCAGTTACCGCGTCGAGGGCACGGGAGTTTCGGCGCGGCGCGTGCGCGTTGCGCGGCGGACAGGCGAGCCGCTGGATAAGAGTGCGAAGTAAGGAACTGCGGCAGGGAAGAACATGGCGGCGAGACTAAGACAGCATTACTTGAAGCGGGTGGTTCCGGAACTGACCAAGGAGTTCGGGTACAAGAACCCGATGGCGGTTCCCAAGATCCAGAAGATTTCGGTCAACATCGGCCTCGGCGAAGCAACGCAGAACCAGAAGCTGATGGACGGCGCGGTGCAGGAATTGGGCCTGATCGCCGGACAGAAGCCGGTGGTGACCAAAGCCAAGAAATCCATCGCGGCGTTTAAGCTCCGCGAAGGCATGTCGATCGGCTGCATGGTGACCCTGCGCGGCGACCGCATGTACGAGTTTCTCGACCGTCTGATGAACGTGGCTCTGCCCCGCGTTCGCGACTTCCGCGGCGTGTCGCCGAAGTCGTTCGACGGGCGGGGCAATTACACGCTCGGCATCAAGGACCAGTTGATCTTCCCGGAGATCGACTACAACAAGGTGGAAAAGGTGAAGGGCATGAACGTCTGCATCACCACGACCGCCAAGAGTGACGCCGAGGGCCTGGCTCTGTTGAAGCAGATGGGAATGCCGTTCCGGCAGTAGGGAAGCGAAAGAGGAAGAAGCGATGGCGACGACCGCGAAGATTTCGAAGGAACTGAAGAAGGCGAAATTCGCCTGCCGCAAGCGCAACCGGTGTTTCCGGTGCGGGCGGCCGCGCGGGTATCTGCGGAAGTTTCATCTCTGCCGGATCTGTTTCCGGCAGTTGGCGCTGTCCGGCGAGGTGCCGGGAGTTATCAAGGCGAGCTGGTAGCGGACGCCGGATTGGAAGAGGTTTAGCGAATGACGACGAGCGACCCCATCGCCGATATGCTGACCCGGGTGCGGAACGCGCTCCAGGCGCGCCACCCGAAAGTGGATGTGCCGGCCTCGCGGCTGAAGATGGACATCGCGCGCATTTTGAAGGAAGAGGGCTACATCGCCAACTTCAAGATGGCCGAGGACGGCGGCAAGAAGAGCATCCGGATTTACTTGAAGTACACGCCGGGCAACGTGCCTGTGATCTCGCGCATTGAGCGCGTGTCGCGGCCGGGCTGCCGCGTGTATGTGGGCAGCAAGGAAGCGCCGCCGGTTCTTGGCGGGCTGGGAATTAACATTTTGACGACGCCGAGAGGCGTCATGACCGGCGCGGCGGCGCGGCGTGAGAACGTCGGCGGCGAACTGCTCTGCCGGGTTTGGTAGCAAGGACGCCGGGAGAACGAGACCACCATGTCGAGAGTAGGAAAACGACCGATTCCGCTCCCCAAGGGCGTGACCGTGAAGGCTGGTGAACAGCTTCAAGTCAAGGGGCCGAAGGGCGAGCTTACGGTGCCGGTGCAGCCGGGCGTAGCAGTCCGCGAAAACGCGGGCACGATCGAACTCACGCGCGACGGCGACCAGTACGCGGCCGCGCACGGCTTAACGCGCGCGCTGCTCGCCAACGCCATCCAAGGGGTTTCCGGCGGCTTCACCCGGCAGCTCGAGATTCAGGGAACCGGCTATCGCGTGGACGTGAAGGGGAAAATCGCCACGTTCACGCTCGGTTACTCGCATCCGATCGAGGTTCTGCTGCCGGACGGCATCGAGATGAAAGTGGAGAAGCAGACGCAGGTGACCTTGTCGGGATTCGACAAGCAGCTTCTGGGTCAGGTCGCGGCAAACATCCGCGCACTGCGTCCGCCGGATCCCTACAAGAACAAAGGTGTACGGTACGCGGGCGAACTGCTCCGCAAGAAGGCCGGTAAGACCGGCGCCGGAGGCAAGTAATGGCGAATCATTCCAAGGACCAGGTCCGCCGGCGGATTCACTCCCGGATCCGGCAGCGGATGCACGGCACCGAGCAGCGGCCGCGGTTGGCCGTGTTCCGGAGTCTGAATCATATTTACGCGCAGGTCATCGACGATCGAAAGGGCCAGACTCTGGTGGCTGCGTCCTCGACCGAGAAAAAGGCCGGCGTGGCGAGCGGCGGCAACCTGGCTGGCGCGAAGGAGATCGGCAAGCTGGTGGCTGAGCGGGCACGGGAAAAGGGCATCACGAAGGTTGTTTTCGATCGCGGCGGGTATCTGTATCACGGGCGCGTAAAAGCGCTTGCCGACGCCGCGCGCGAAGCAGGACTGGAGTTTTAACTCAAATGGCGGCGACACCTACGCAAAAGCGCATCGACAGCGCGAACCTGAACCTGAAGGAACAGGTCGTGTCGATTAACCGCGTCACCAAAGTGGTGAAGGGCGGCAAGAACCTGAGCTTCTCGGCGCTGGTGGTGATCGGCGATCCGGGCGCTAAGATCGTTGGCTTCGGAACGGGGAAAGCGAAAGAAGTACCCGCGGCGATCAAGAAGGGCATCGAAGCGGCCAAGAAGAATCTGCGCAAGATCCACGTGCTGGAGACGACCATCCTCCATCCCGTGCTCGGCCGGTTCGGAAGCGGCCTCGTGCTGCTGAAGCCGGCTCCGGCCGGAACCGGCGTCATCGCCGGCGGACCGGTGCGTGCGGTCATCCAGGCCGTCGGCATCCCCAACGTGCTCACGAAATCGATCGGTTCTCACAACCCGCACAATGTCGTGAAGGCGACGATCGCAGCCCTCGAGCAGTTACGCGACAAGGCCGAAGTGGCCGATATGCGCGGTCTGGCGCCGGAAAAGGTTCAGTAAGCGGAGCACCCCATGGCGGAAGCAAAGATCAAGATCAAGCTGATCGGCAGTCCGATCTGCACTCCGGAAAAGCACAAGGTGATTGTCCGTGCCCTCGGATTGCGGAAGATGAATCAGGTCGTCGAACGGCCCGACACGCCCGGATTCCGGGGCATGGTGAAGAAGGTGCCGCATCTGCTGGCGCTGGTGAAATAGGCGGAAAGAGCGAACCATGAACTTGAGCAATCTCCGGCCGCCGGCCGGCCAAAAGCATAAAAAGCAGCGCGTCGGCCAGGGTATGGGCACCGGCCGCGGCAAGTACTCCGGGCGCGGCGCTAAAGGCGCCAAGTCGGTTTCCGGCTATTCGATGATGCGCGGCTTCGAGGGCGGCCAGATGCCGCTCCACCGCCGCCTTCCCAAGCGCGGTTTCAAGAACATCTTCCGCAAAGAGTACGCGATCGTGAACCTTGGCCGCCTGGAAAGCCTGCCGGGCGACACGTTCGATCCGGGCCGCTTGCTCGAACTCGGCGTAGTCAAGAAAATGGGGGACGGGCTGAAGATCCTCGCTACCGGCGAGTTGACGCGCCCGATTCGCGTGAAGGCCCACTTGTTTTCGGAGGCCGCCGCGGCCAAAATCGAGAAAGCCGGTGGCAGCGCAGAAAAGATTGAAGTTCCACCGCCCGCCCCCGTGAAGCGGGGCGGGGCGAAGGCGAAGTAGGGCCGCGGTAGCGGGGTTGCTATGACGAAGTTCTTCGAAGCGTTCGGCAATATCTTCCGGGTGCCGGATCTGCGAAACCGGGTGCTGTTTACGCTGGGTATGCTGGCGGTGTACCGTCTCGGCGGCCACATTCCGACGCCCGGCATTGACGCGAACAAACTGTCGGAGTTCTTCGCGCGGAATTCGGGCACGCTGTTCGGCTATATCGACCTGTTCAGCGGCGGCATGTTCCGCCGGCTGACGATTTTCGCGCTCGGCATCATGCCGTACATCACGGCTTCGATCATCCTTCAGTTGCTGGCGGTTGTGATCCCGACCATCGAAAAGCTGCAGAAGGAAGGCGAACTCGGCCGCCGCAAGATCACTCAGTGGACCCGCTATCTGACGGTGATCCTGGCGCTTGTTCAGTCGTTCGGTATCGCACTGACGCTTGAGAAATCCGAAGGCGGATTCGTGCTGAATCCCGGCATCGGCTTCGTGCTGATGACGATTCTCAGCCTCACCACAGGGACCGCATTCATTATGTGGCTCGGCGAGCAGATCACCGAGCGGGGCATCGGCAACGGCATGTCGTTGATCATCTTCGCCGGCATTGTGGTCGGCCTGCCGCGCGCCATCAACGAAATCTATACCAACGTCTTCGTCACGCGCCAGTGGAACCCATTCCAGTTGATTCTGATCCTGGCGGTCATGATCGCCGTCGTCGCCTTCATCGTGCTCGTGGAGCGCGGCGAGCGCCGGATTCCTGTCCAGTACGCCACGCGCGTGATGGGGCGCCGGATGATGGGCGGCCAGTCGACGCACCTGCCGCTGAAGGTCAACGCGGGCGGCGTCATCCCGGTCATTTTTGCTTCCTCGCTGCTGGCCATCCCCGGATCGCTCGCGCAGGTGCCTTTGTTTAAGAACAATCCGTTCTTGAGTTCGATGCTCAACTCGATGATGGGCAGTACGCCGACGTATTACCTGCTGTTCACCGTGTTGATCATGTTCTTCTGCTTCTTCTACGTGTCGATCATCTTCAATCCGAACGAAGCGGCGGACAATATGAGGAAATTCGGCGGGTTCATTCCCGGCATTCGGCCGGGCAAGAACACCGCCGACTACATGAATAAGATCTTGACCCGGATCACCGTGGTGGGCGGCTTGTATCTCGCCGTCCTGTCGCTGATTCCGCAGATCATGATCGCGGGCATCAAGCTCCAGCGCCTGCCGCTCATCGGCAACTGGATCGATACGTATTTCCCCCGCTGGCTGCTTGACGGCCTCGGCGTCAGTTTTTATTTCGGCGGCACTTCGCTGCTGATTGTGGTTGGCGTGGCGATGGACACGATCAACCAGGTGGAAGCGCAGTTGATTATGCGCCACTATGAGGGGTTCACGCCCCGTTCCGGCCGGATTCGCGGCCGCCGGAGCGCCAGCGCCTGAGGGGGAACCGGAGTGGCAAAAAAATTGCGCTACAATTGAGAGACTGGGTGTGTGCGTCTGTACTTCGACTTCCGTTTCCTGTTCCTTGGAGGGCAGGGTAGCTAAGAAATGATCGTTCGCAAGAATGCGGGCGAGCTCGAGCGCATGCGCCGGGCCGGATTGCTCGTCTGGAAGATTTTGCAGGAATTGGCGGGCATGGTGGGCGAAGGTGTTACGACCCAGGATTTGGAAGCCGCGGCCGAACGGATGATGAAAGATGCCGGCGCGAAGCCTGCTTTCAAGAACTATTACGTTCCGGCGGCGGGTTCGCAGTATCCGTTCGTGTTGTGTACGTCGGTGAACGAAGAGATCGTTCACGGGATGCCCTCGGCCAAGCGGAAGCTGAAGCCGGGCGATATTGTTTCGATCGACACCGGCGTGCAGATTGACGGGTTTTTCGGGGATTCGGCGATTACGGTCCCTGTTGGCGAAGTGAATGAGCAGGTAAAGCGGCTATTGCGCGTGACGGAGGAATCGCTCGAGATGGCGATCGGCCAGGCGCGCGTGGGCAACCGTTTGTTCGACATCTGCGGCACGGTGCAACAGCACGTGGAGTCGAACGGATTTTCGGTGGTTCGCGAGTACGTCGGGCACGGGATTGGGACCAAGCTGCATGAAGAACCGCAGGTTCCCAATTATGTGGACCGCAAGAACGAGAATCCGCGCCTGAAGGAAGGCATGGTTCTGGCGATCGAGCCGATGGTAAATCTCGGCCGGCCGGAGACGGTTGTGAAGCCGGACCGGTGGACCGCGGTGGCCAAGGACGGGTCGTACTCGGCGCACTTCGAGCATTGCGTGGCGATCACGGAAAACGGTCCGTGGGTTTTGACCCGGCCGTAAGGCGCCATGACGTCGGTTGCGGTAGTGATGGAAATTCTGCCGCGCCGGCTGTACCGGGTGAAGTTGGAGAATGAGTCGGTCGTGGTGGTTCACCCGGCCGGCGCGGCGGTAAGGAATTTTGAGCGGGTGCGGCCGGGAGACCGGGTCGAGGTGGAGCTTTCACCGCATGATCCGGGACGGGGCCGCCTGGTGAAGTTACTCGAAGGATAGGTTCAGACGATGAAAGTACGGGCATCAGTAAAAAAAATCTGCGACAAGTGCAAGATCATTCACCGCCATGGGGTGGTCCGGGTGTCTTGCGTGAATCCCAAGCATAAGCAGCGGCAGGGATAAGAGAGAACTATGGCGCGAATTGCGGGTGTTGATTTACCGGCGAAGAAGCGGGCCGAAATCGGCCTGACCTACATTTACGGCATCGGGCGGAGCCGCTCGCAGTCACTGCTTCACCGGGCCGGAGTCGATCCGGGCAAGAAAGTGGCGGACCTCACCGAAGACGAGGTCAACCGGATCCGTACGCTGATTGAAGCGGAGGGTTTCGTCGAGGGCGACCTGCGCAAGGAACTCTCGATGAACATCAAGCGCCTCATCGAGATGGGTTCCTACCGCGGGCTGCGGCACCGGCGCAGTCTTCCGGTCCGGGGCCAGCGCACGCACACCAACGCGCGCACCCGCAAGGGTCCGCGGCGCGGCACGGTGGCGAACAAGAAGAAGGCGTCGGCGAAGACCTAAGGAAGCGCGAGAATGGCCAAGGCTCCAGCAAAAGCGACAAAAAAGAAGACCTTCAAGAAGAAGGAAAAGAAGAATATCCCGAGCGGCGTGGTGTACGTCCAGGCTTCGTTCAACAACACCATCGTCACCATCACCGATCCGGTGGGCAATGTGCTCTCCTGGTCGAGTTCCGGGTCGCTCGGATTCCGCGGTTCGCGTAAGGCTACCCCGTTCGCCGCCCAGCAGGCGTCTCTCACGGCCGCCAATAAGGCGAAGGAGAGCGGCCTGCGTTCGGTGGAGGTACGGGTGAGCGGACCGGGCGCCGGCCGCGAATCGGCGGTGCGCGCTCTGGCGACCGCCGGGATTGAAGTCCGTTCGATCAAGGATGTCACGCCGATTCCGCACAACGGCTGCCGGCCGCCGAAGAAGCGCCGCGTTTGATTTTTTCGCAGCCGTTCCCCGATGCGGGCGCGGTTGCGCTTTTGGGCAAGCAGGATGAAGGGCCGGCGCCCGGCGCGGGCTTGTAAACTGCACCTTAACTGCAAGTCAGGAGAAAGGTAAATGGCAAGATATATCGGCCCCGTTTGCCGGCAATGCCGGCGGGAGGGCATGAAGTTGTTCCTGAAGGGCGAGCGCTGCCATACGGAGAAGTGCGCCATCGAGAAACGCAATTTCTCGCCCGGCCAACATGGCAAGGACCGCAAGCCGAAACTCGTCGGCTACGGCCTCCAGCTTCGCGAGAAGCAGAAGGCGCGCCGCTACTATCAGTTGCTCGAAGGCCAGTTCCGCAACCTGTTTGAGAAAGCCGCCGCCATGAAAGGCGTCACCGGCGACAACATGCTCAACATGCTCGAGCGGCGCCTGGACAACGTGATTTACCGGATGGGCTTCGGCACCAGCCGGGCGCAGGCGCGGCAGGTAGTGCGCCATGGCCATGTGGAAGTGAACGGCCGCAAGGTGAACATTCCCTCCTATATGGTCAAGCCAAACGACGTCGTCGAGATCCGCGAAAAAAGCAAGAAGAACGCCGGGATTCTCGCCGCGCGCGACGCCACGGCCCACGCTCCGGCGCCGAACTGGCTCGAAGTCGATCGCGATACGCTAAAGGCGCGCGTGCTGTCGCAGCCCAAGCGCGAGGACCTGGTGCAGATTCAGCTCAACGAACAGTTGATCGTGGAGTTGTATTCCAAGTAGCCGGCGCAAAACGCCTGGAGGAACAAGGAGTCAAATATGTTCAAAGGGTTTCAAAAACCGAAACGGCTGGCCGCCAACACCGAAACGCTCACCGAGCGGTACGGCATGTTCACCGCGCAGCCGTTCGAACGCGGTTTTGGTTCTACCATCGGCACCGCGTTGCGCCGCGTGCTGCTCAGTTCGATTGAAGGCGCCGCCATCACCGCGGTCCGCATCGAGGGGGTCGCTCACGAATTCAGCCCGATCCCGGGCGTGGTCGAGGACGCCACCGATATCATCCTCAACCTCAAACAGGTGCCGTTCAAGATGAGCGGCGAAGGCGTCCGCACGGCCCGCCTCACGGTCGATCAGCCCGGCCTCGTGGTCAGCGGGCAGATCGAGACCGACTCCGACGTCGAGGTGCTCGATCGCAACCTGCCGATCGCTACCGTCAGCGAGGGCGGCAAGCTCAGCATCGAAGTGCGTCTCAAGGCCGGCCGCGGTTACGTCGCGGCGGACCGCAACTTCGACGAGGACCTGCCGATCGGCTACATCCCGATCGACTCGGTTCACTCGCCCGTCCGCAAGGTGAATTTTTCCGTCGAGGGTGCGCGTCTCGGCCAAACCACCGACTACGACAAACTCACTCTCGAAGTGTGGACCAACGGCGCGATTTCCCCGCAAGACGCGATCGGCCAGGCCTCTAAGCTGCTCAAGGACCACATGACGATCTTCATCAACTTTGAAGAGATCGCCGAGGCCAGCGAAGAGCCCGCGGACCGCGCCGTCAGCCAGATGAACGAAGTGCTGTCCCGCTCGGTCGAGGAACTCGAACTCAGCGTCCGCTCCTACAACTGCCT
>DAIDIH010000196.1 GCA_027459465.1 Bryobacterales bacterium
GACGAGGAGCTGAGTACAGCGCGTAAGCAGTTGGCGGCGTGTGATCTCCATGGCTCCTTCCTATATCTGCGGATTGTGCGGCTTGTGGCACGTGTTACAGGCCACGCCGCCGGAGTGTTCCGCGGTTACTACTTGCGGAAAACCCTTGGGCTTCGCCGCGTTCTGCTCGTGACACCGCGCGCAGAGCGTGGCGACATCCGGCAAAGCCGGCTTGACGTTGGCGATGTCGGCCACGTGTGCCGCTTGTGGGCCGTGGCAGGCTTCGCAGGCCACATGCGCGTGCTTGCCGGCGGCCCGCTCCTTGGCTTGGTCGTCGTGACAGGCCACGCAAGTGCCTTGGCCGGCGAAGGCGACCGGGTGCGCCCGGATCACAGCCAGCGCCTCCGGACGAAAGTGGCCGTAACGGCCAAAGTCCTTAGGAACAACCATGTTCCTGACAACGAGAAATAAGACCACCCCGGCCGCTAGCACCAGTGCCACGCGAACCAAGTGCCCGGCTTCCTGAAGAAGTCGCATTCAATCCTCAGCACAGCGGCAGCACGATGACTACCAAACGGCAATCGGCCCACCGGAAAACAGTCATCCTGCGGCATATCTTTGCGGGGCTCGTCCCGGCGAAAATCGACGCTCACGCACGCACAGCTCAACAGCGCGGAATGGCGCAGCCGGGCGAGTAACTGTTGCGGGAGCTAACCCAATTCCCGGACCGCGGCGGAGACCCGCGCTAGAGTGTGTCGCCGGAAGCGGCCTTGCGCTTCTCGTACTCGGCGAGAGCGCGCTGGGCGTCTTCAACGCGGCCGAGGAGGCGGTAGAGTTGACCCAGCGAATAAAAGGGAGCCGCAAGGTTTGCATCCAACTCCGCCGCAGCCTGGTATTCGGCGATAGCGTCCTCCTTTTTACCTTCACCCTCGAGCGTGCGGCCCAGATGATAGTGCGCAATGGCAAGCCGGGGGTCGTAGCAAAGAGCTTCCCGGAGAGCGGCTTCGGCCTCCGGAAATTTCTCCAGGCGGAGAAGGAGCGAGCCGAGATTGGCGGGAGGCCAGGGGGAGGGTCTGCTCTCACTGCGGTTCATCCGCGCGGATTTTTCGAACGCGGTTCGGGCCTCGGCATTATGCCCGTCATCGCCGGAATAGAATCCAATGCTGTCGCAGCTACTCACTTCGGCTGGGTCCCCTCACACTACCCTGCAGTTTTGCTTCCGCAATTTCGGAAGCCGGCCCGGGCAATGATGCAGCCCTCCTGCCCCCGGATGCAAGGCGCGAAATCGCCTCAGGCCGGGTTGGCAGCCGGCATCTGGATCGTGAAAACGGCGCCGCGCTGGCGGTTGCGCGCCGTCACGCTCGCACCATGTCGCGTGACGATGGAACGAACGATCGAAAGACCGAGGCCGGAGCGCGACGATTTTGTAGAGACGCGCGGTTCAAACAGACGCGACAGAACCTGCGGATCGATCCCGGCGCCATTGTCTTCGATGTCGATCCGCCCCGACTGGGCCCGGATTGTGACGCGAGTGGCTCCCGCCTGCGCCGCATTCAGAATGAGGTTGACCAGCACGCGTTCCCAAGCCGCCGGATCGCCGGGGAGGCGGAATCCAGGCTCGATCGCAAGGTCGAAGGCTACCGGTTTGGCCCGAAGACAGTCAAGGTAGTCCGTGGCGGCTTCCACGGCCGCTGCGGCTACCGCGCCCACTTCGGCCGGCGGGCGGCTCGTTTCGACAATGCTGCCGGCGATGCGCTGGCCGCGGTTGACACTGCGGGTGAGCGTGCCCGCGACTTTCTTCCACTTCGGGTCGGCGGCGAGCAGTTCCGCGCTTTCACGGATCGTCTGAAAGACGTTATTGAGGTCGTGGATGAGACCTTCAAGAGTTAGGTCGGCGGTATCCAAAGGGATCCTTTCCGAGAAGTTTATCGCGCCAGATCCCGCAGCAGGGAGTAGAAGCCGGGAAAGGACACCGATGCTGCCTCCGCGTTCTCGACGGTGGACTCGCCGGAGGCGGCTAGCGCGGCCACGGCAAAGGCCATGCCGATGCGATGATCGCCGAAGGAGTCGAGCGCGGCGGCCTGGAAACGCTGGCCGCCGGGCACGTCGAAGCCATCCGGGCGGACATGGATCGGAATCCCCATGCGCCGGAAGTTCTCGGCGACCGTCGCGATCCGGTCGGTCTCCTTCACCCGCAGCTCAGCCGCGTCGCGAACGGCCAAACCATCCCGGCTTGCGGCGCCGAGCACCGCGAGAACCGGAATTTCATCGATGAGGGCGGCGGTCATCGCTCCGGACAGTGTCCCGCCGGTGACCTGCGCGCCGCGGACTCGGAGGTCGCCGGATAGTTCGCCGGAATGTTCGCCGATGCTGAGTACCTCTACCGGAGCTCCGATCGAAACGAGAAAATCGAGCAGCGCTGAGCGGGTCGGGTTGAGGCCGACACCGCGGAGGACGACATCGGAGCCCGGAACAAGCAGCGCCGCCACGAGGATAAAGGCGGCGGCGGAAAGGTCGCCGGGCACCGTGAGTTCAGCGGGCTGAAGCGGGCGCCGCCCACTCAGTGAAATGGCGCCGTGGCGGATTTCCACCGGGATGCCAAACTGCTGCAGCGCGATCTCCGTGTGGTCGCGCGTGCGCATCGGCTCAACCACCGAGGTGACTCCGTCGGCAAACAACCCCGCGAGCAGAACGCACGACTTCACTTGCGCGCTCGCCACCGGAAGTGTGTACTCGATCGAGCGAAGCGCCGTACCGTCAATCGAAAGCGGGGGGAACTGCCCATCGCGCGCGGTAATGCGGGCGCCCATCCGGCCCAGCGGGTCCATAATGCGGCGCATCGGACGGCGGCTGAGCGACTCGTCCCCTCCAATCTCGCTGCAAAAAGCCTGCGCGGCGAGAATACCGGAGAGCATCCTTATGGTGGACCCGGAATTGCCCGCATCGAGCATCCCGTTCGGCCGGCTCAGCCCTTCGATGCCCTTGCCGTGCACCGTTGTGACGCCGTTGGACGTCTCGATGGAAATGCCGAGGGCGCGCATGGCCCCAAGGGTGGACTGGCAGTCGGCGCCGAGCGAGTAATTGTGGAGAACGGAGTCGCCTGCGGCGAGCGCCGCCAGCATTCCATAGCGATGGGAGATGGATTTGTCTCCCGGAAGCGTGACGGCGCCTTCCAGACGCACTGCGGGACGGATCGTTTCTTGCATCGGAAGCCTCTAGTGTAGCGGAACGCCACGGCTCCGCCCGAGGAATTTTGCGCGCTAAAGTTCCCGTGCGATTCGCCGATGAACAGGATGACGCCACCCCTGGGGGCCGAGCCAACCTATGCGACTCATGTATTCCGCCTTCTTCCTGCTGGCAGCGACCCGTTTGGCTGCCCAGACTACGACGGGCGTACAGATCTCAACGAGTATTCCCGGCGCCGTCTTCGGCGTCGACGGAGTCGAGTACTCGTCGGCTCAGGTCTTTCTCTGGCCGGCCGGGAGCAAGCATGTCCTGGCATTCCCCGAGGCGCCGTTGCCTCCTTCCCTCGCCGTACCCGGCGGCGGGGACGTGCAGACCACCTCATCGCTCGACACCATCTACTCGTTCCAGAGTTGGAGCGACAATTTAGGACTGCTGACGCAGGGATCAAACCCCGTCGTCACCGTGACCGCCCAGCCCGGCCTGACATCGATTACCGCCAACGTGACGGCCCTCTACTTGTTGAAACTCGTCTTCGCCTCCGGCGCCCCGCCCGGCGTCACCCCAACCTGCAATGGAGCGCCGGGCAGCATTCCCCCGAACGTCTACGTCCCAGGCTTGGTATACGTTAACGGCTCGTGTTTCTGGGGCTCGGCGAGCGCGTACTTTCCCGCAGGAACCCTCACCCTCAATGTCTTCCCGTTCCCGGGATTCGTGTTTCAGGGTTGGTTGAACGGCATCACGGCGAGCAACCAGCCCTTGACTACCATCAACTTCACCGGCCCGGCGACTCTTTACCCTTACTTCGAGCTCGCCAAGCGGGTGCGCTTCCTCACCTCGCCCCTGGGCCTGGCGGTGATTGTGGATCATGAACTGGTCCAGACGATGGTGAATCCGAACGCGAGCGGAGCCTGCCCGTCTGGCGCGGCCCTGCCCGTGCAGGCGCCGTCTACCATCGCCCCCATGTGCATCGGGGACTTCGATTTCGCACCCAATTCCGTACACCAGATCGGGGCGCCGTCCCCGGCTACAGACTCGAGCGGGAAGGCTTGGGCCTTTACCGGATGGAGCGGAAGCAGCGCAATCCAGGGCAATACATACGTCACGCCCTCCATCGTCAATGGCCGCGACATCGTAACGGCGAACTTTGCCCCAGCCGGCCACGTGGCCTTTCTCACCAATCCACTCGGCCTGGCCCTCACCGTCGATGGCGTAAGTAACCAGCGGCAGTACAACTATTACTGGCCCCTGGGGAGCACCCACCAGGTGTCGGCGGCCTCGCAACAGACCGGTTCAGACACGCGAACGTATGTGTTTCAAGGGTGGTCCAACGGCGGGCCACAGTCTCAGACCGTAACGGTGGATCAGAACGCAGTGAGCTCCGGGCTGACACTGACGGCGAACTACCAGGCGCAGGGCCGGCTGGTGGTCGAAAGCGTGCCCTCGGGATTGAATCTGACCGTGGACGGCAACGTGTGCCAGACACCGTGCCAGGTCGATCATGCGCCCGGCGTCGCGGTCGCCGTTTCTGCCCCCGCCTCGATATCGGTGTCTGCAAACTCACGGCTGGATTTTCTCGGTTGGTCCGACGGCGGGGCCGCTACGCGAACCGTCACGCTGACCTCCAATGTGATCACAATCAATGCCGCGTATCAGCAGAAATACCGGCTCAGCGTGAGCGCGAATCCCGCCAACGGAGCAACATTCCTCATCAATCCGGCGAGCACGGATTCCTTCTACGCACTGGGGACTGTGGTTTCCGTCACGGAAAAGGACAATCCGGGCTATCAGTTCGAAGCCTGGAATGGCGCCTCCGACAGCGCAACACCTGCGGTGTCGGTGACGATGAAGAGCCCCGTCGTTCTCGTCGCGCAGATGGGTAAGTCGCCTTATCTGGGGCCGGCGGCGGTGCAGAATGCGGTGGGCGCGACGCCGGACGACGCCGTGGCGCCCGGTTCGGTGGTTTCCATCTTCGGCCAGAATCTGGCTGGCTCTACCGGTGCCGCCCAGTCGAACCCGCTGCCGCAGGCCTTAGCTGGAACCAGCGTGATGGTGGACGGGCGGCTGCTCGCGCTGATGTACGTTTCCCCGCAGCAGATTAACGCCGTACTTCCTCCCGACCTGCCGGAAGGCCAGCACACGATTACCGTATCCGGCGCCGGACTGACGAACGTTTCGGGGGACTTCACGGCGATCCGCAACGCTCCGGGCCTGTTCCCGCAATGGATTAACAACAAGCAGTTCGTCACCGCCACGCATGCCGACGGTTCCGCTGTGACGCAATCGGCGCCCGCCAAGGCCGGAGAGACGATCACCATCCTCGGAACTGGTTTCGGCCCGTGCCAGACGGATCCGGTCTACGGCTTCCCCGTGCCTGCTTCTCCGCTCGATCCGCTAATTGATACGCCCCAGGTCAGCCTCGGCGGCGTAAACATTCAGGTGGCGTGGGCCGGGTGCGCCGCGGGCTATGACGGGTTCAATTCGGCTCAGGTTGTCATTCCTCAGGACGCGGCCTCGGGTGCTTCCCTGCCCCTCCAGTTCTCTCTGAATGGCCACCAGAGTAATACGGTCCTGGTGCCTATTCAGTAGTCAGGTCGAAAGACTGCCCGCGTTCGGGCGCTATCGCCTCAATCCCGAATCGCGCATGGATCGCCGCAGCCAGCGCCTCCTGCTGCGCCGGTTCGCCGTGCACCAGGAAGATGCGTTTCAACCCGTTCGTAATTGGCGCCAGCCAGGCGAGCAATTCCTTCTGGTCGGCGTGGCCGCTGAGTTCTTCCAACACCGCGACCTCGGCGCGCAACCGGTGAGGTTCACCGAAAATCGGCACTTCCGCATGCCGGTCCACGATCTTCCGCCCGAGTGTGTTCTCGGCCTGATAACCGGTAATGAGAACTGTGTTGCGCGGGTCTTCGATGTTGTTTTTCAGATGGTGAAGAATGCGCCCGGCTTCGCACATTCCCGAAGCCGAGATCACCATCCAGGGACCCCGCAGGTCGTTCAACGCCTTGGAGTCGGCAACGTCGCGCAGGTACCTCAGCCGCTTGAAGCCGAACGGGTCCTCACCTTCGTTTTCGAAAGCCTCCGCCGCGGTGTTAAACAATTCCTGGTGTTTCCGGAAAACGTCGGTGACGTTCACCGCCAGCGGACTATCGACAAAGATCGGAAACGCCGGGATCCGTTTGGCCTCGATCAGTTCGTGAAGCAGCAACACGAGTTGCTGCGTCCTCCCGACCGCGAAGGCAGGTACGACAAGTTTCCCGCCGCGGTGGTACGTCCGGTTCACGACGTCGGCGAGCATGTCGGCCACATGCTCGATGCGCTTATGGAATCGTCCGCCGTAGGTGCTCTCCATGATGAGGTAATCAACTGCAGGCACCGCCTCAGGATCGCGAATGATCGGCAGTCCCGGCCGCCCCACATCCCCGGAGAAGGCCAGACGAATCTTTTTGCCCGGCGCCGGCGCGTGTTCCAGCACCATCGACGTCGACCCCAGCATGTGGCCGGCGTCGAACGACTGATAGGTCAGATCCGGCCCCACGGAGTGCGCCACGTGCATGGCGCGAGCCCGGAAATGCGGGAACGTGTTCTGGGCGTCCTCCACCGTGTACATCGGGGTAATCACGGCCGCACCGTGGTTAGCGCCGAGCGATCGGCGCCGTTCGGCGCGCTTGTTCAGGTAAATGGCGTCCTTCTCCTGAATCGTGGCCGAATCGGTGAGCATGGGTCCGCATAAGTCCGCCGTCGCCGGACTCGTATAAATCGGGCCGGCAAAGCCGTTGTGAACCAGCAGCGGAAGGTTCCCGCTATGGTCGATGTGCGCGTGGGAGAGCATCACGGCCTCAATCGATTTTGAAGGAAACGGGAAATTCCGGTTCCGTTCCTCGGCCTCTTTTCTCCGGCCCTGATACTGGCCGCAATCGAGCAGATATTGCCGGCCCGACGCCTCAACTAGGTGCATGGATCCGGTCACGGTCCGCGCAGCGCCCCAAAATGTGAGCTTCATCCTTCCGAGAATGCCACAGCAGGCCGATCAAACGGGCGGCGATACAATGAAGAACCATGTCTCGCGGCTCCGTTGCAGCTACCCTTACAACACTGGTTCTGACAGTAGTTTCGCCCGCCGGTTGGAGCGCGGAAAAAAAGCCCGTCACTCTCGATGCGATCGACGCGCTGCGCAAGGCCGCCGGCGCGCCGCTGTCTTCCCCGAAATGGTCTCCGAAAGGCGGGCGATTCCTTTATCGCAAGGGCGACAAACTGATGCTGTACGACGTGTCCTCGAAGTCGGAGAAGGAAGTCCTGTCGTTCCCGGCCCTGGAAGCGGCAGCGGTGAAGCCGCCTGTGGATGGGCGCTTCGGGTGGCAGAACCGGCGCGTACGGGAAAGCCAGTTCTCGTGGTCCGAGTCGGGCGACGAAGTTCTGATCGCCGCGGAGGGGGATCTGTTCCTGTGGCGCGAACGTACCGGCAAGTGGGACCAGCTTACGGCCACCGCCGAGGAGGAAAGCGATGCCAAGCTGTCGCCGGACGGGACCATGGTCGCCTACCGCCTGGATGACGACCTCTACTGCCTCGACGTGGCGTCGAAGAAGCCGAAACGCCTTACCTTTGACGGCGAACCCACGCTGATGAACGGAAAGCTGGACTGGGTCTATCCGGAAGAACTCGACCTCGGAGAAGCCTTCTGGTGGTCGCCCGACTCCCGCCGTTTGGCCTACATGCAGTTCGATACCGGGCACGAATTTGTTTACCCGCAAGCGGACCTCCTGGGCCGCCGCGCCGTGGCCGAGCCCGAGCGGTATCCCCAGGCGGGCACGCCGAACGCCGAGGTCCGGGTCGGTTTAGTTACGGTCAAGGACGCCCAGCCCCGAACGCATTGGCTGGACCTGGGCGAAACCCGCGGCAGCCTGATCGCGCGCCTCGACTGGCTTCCCGACAGCTCCGCTGTCGCCATCCAGCGATTGAACCGCGTGCAGAACCATCTCGACCTGCTCCGCGCCGATGCCGCAAGCGGAACGGTCACCACCCTGCTGAGCGAATCCGACCCCTACTGGATTAACATGAGCGACTGCTACGAGTTTCTCTCGAGCGGGGATTTCGTGTGGTCGAGCGAGCGCGACGGCTTCCGGCATCTGTATCTCTACGGAGCGAAGGGCGAGCTCAAGAATCGCATCACATCCGGGTCATGGGAAGTTACAGAGTTGGCCGGCGTGGATGAGACCCATCGGAAGATCTACTACGTGTCGACCGAGGCGAGTCCGCTCGAACGCCAGTTGTATGTGATCGGCTTTGACGCCTCCGGCAAGCAGCGCATTACGCAAGGGGCCGGGACACACATGGCCGAAATGAGTCCGAAATGCGACTATTTCCTCGACCGGTACTCAACCATCTCCGATCCGCCCTCAACCACCTTGCGCGAGGCGGCCGGCGCCGAGGTGACGGTGCTGCGGCCGGCGGTCCGGAAACCTTACGAGCAATATGACATTCTTCCGGCGGAGATCGTCGAGGTGCCATCGGAGTCGGGCGTCAAGTTCTACGCCAGCCTGATCAAACCGAAGAATTTTCAACCCGGACGGAAGTATCCGTTGATCGTGATGGTTTACGGTGGGCCGGACGCGCAATCGGTGGTCAACGCCTGGCGCGGCGTGGGCCTGGCGCAGGTTCTCGCAACCAAGGGCTTCCTCGTATGGCAGTTGGACAACCGCGGCTCGACGGGCCGTGGCCATGCCTTTGAAACGCCACTCTATCATCGCTTCGGGAAAACGGAGCTGGCCGACCAGTTAGAGGGCATCCGCTACCTGGAAAAGCTTGGCAATGTGGATCCGGACCGCATCGGGATTACTGGCTGGAGTTACGGCGGCTACATGACGCTGTACTCGCTGCTGAACGCGCCGAAAGTGTTTAAGATCGGCATCGCCGGCGCGCCGGTTACCGACTGGCATAACTACGACACGATCTACACCGAACGATACCTTGGCCTGCCGGACGTCAATCCCAACGGTTACAAGGATGGCTCGGCGATCACTTATGCCTCGCAGCTTCAATCCAAACTCCTGATCGTCCACAACATCGAGGATGACAACGTGCTGTTCCAAAACACGATGCAGCTGGCCGACGCGCTCGAGAAAGCCGGCAAGGACTTCCGGATGATCGTCTACCCGCAGAAGATGCATGGCGTGATCGGGAAGGCCTCGCGCCAGATGTACGAGGCATGGATGGAGGAGTTTGACGAAACGCTCCATCCATAACGCAAATGGCCCTCGCCGGGC
>DAIDIH010000197.1 GCA_027459465.1 Bryobacterales bacterium
CCGCTCGAGTAAATCCGCTTCAGGAGTGTGCCCTTGACGAAGCAGAAACGGATCCAGCAGATCCAGATATCGCTCGGGATGATGAAAGACGCCTGCAGAGCCTTGACATCGGGTCCGGTGCGGAGGAACTGTTCCTGGGCTCCGCGGCGGGTGAGACCGGAAAGCGCCGGGGCCTGGTCAGTTGTGGCTTCGGACGCTGCCGGGCCTACCACGACGCGCACCATTTGCGGGCTCTGATAGCGGGGAACCTGCAAGGTGGCCGATCCTTTGGCGTCGACGGCGGCGCGCCCGATGAAGTGGCCGGTGTCGGTGAACGCGTAAGCGATCGCCGGCGGGGGTGTGTCGCCTTTGCCGGAAGGCTGCAGGGTAACGGTTACTTGAATGGGAATGGAGCCGCTTGCGGCGGTATCCTTTGAATCTGCCATGATTGTTTCCTCCTAAGTCCGGATAAGTTGCGGCTTCTGGGAAAACTCCGGGTTCGATTCCTCGTGACCCGGCCAGCGCGCCCCCTCTCCATGGCTTAGTGAGTGCTCGTGAGGCCACGTTTCAGGAAGTAAGTAAATATCAATATGTGACGAGAAGAAATGAACCAATCCCAGACGGAAGCTAGGTGAATGGTTCTAGCCCGATGGTTCTCTGAAACGTGTGAACGATGAATGCCACTTAGCGCAGGGGGCCGGGCGCGCCGAGCGCCGCAAGCCACAACCTTGAGGAGGTGTAAGTTCTATGTCAACTTCTATCACAAAGCCAGCGGCGCAGACGCCTGCGCCGTCCGACTGTTGTCCTGTTCTTTCAAACGAGATTTGCTGCGACGTGCTCGACTTCCGCTACCGTCTGCCGCATCGGGTTCAGGTGAGCGATGCGGCGGGACGGCCGGCGACAGTCAATGTGGAGGTGACGCTGCACGTGCGTCTTACGCGGTGCCCGGGACCGCTGTTTCTGGGCGACCCGATTCACACGATCACGCTTCTGCCGGGAGAGAAAGTGAAGATGGCGACGACGGACCGGCGGACGCGGTTCACATTCGATAGTTCGACGAACTTGAGTTACCGGGACGAGCAGCTTTCCGAGGACCGGTACTTCATGGCGGCGATGCAGAACTCGATGTCGGATCTTTCGGTGACCGATTCGGCGCACAGTTCGAATTCGGAGAGCGGGAAGTGGGATTTTCAGGGCGGGGCGAGCGGGTCGCTGGGATTTTTCTCTGCGAGCGCGGACACCAATGCGAGCGGGTCCCACAGCGGGCAGTCGACTTCGGATTTCCTGCGGCAGCTTCACACGCATGCCACGGCTTCGGCGTCGCAATCCGTTCAGGCGACTCATGCCGCGGCGTCTTTGTCGATTGGGGAGGTGGCGACACGGACTCACGTGCAGACGGAGTCCGAGGACCAGTACGAAGCTTCGTCGCGCGAGTTTTCGAACCGGAACCAGTGTCACGCGGTGACTTACTACTTCTACCGTCTGAACCGGAAGCAGATTGTGAAGATCACGCTGGAAGCGATCGAGCGGCGAGTGGACGATCCGGCGGCGCCGACGGGAGTAACGCTGAATCCGCCGGTTTCGCGGGGACAGATCGGCGTGATTCCGTCGACGGTGCTGGCGACGCAGGCAAACCGGGTTGCGGTGGAGCAGATCGGGCGGGACAGCGTGGCGGCGAATGCGCGGCAGAACCTCGGGAGTGCGACGCTGGCCGGGACGACGGCGGTGAATCTGACGCTGCTACAGGGTTTCGCGGCGCCGCTGCCGGATGCGGTGCGTAAGGCGGCGCTCGAGCAGGTGGACAAGGATCTGGTGAACGCAGGTCTGCTGACGGCGGTGGGCGGAGTGGCTGCGCCGGCGGCGCAGAAGTCGTTTGAGGTGATCAGCGAGTCGTGTTTGCCGACGCCGGGCGTGATTGTGAAGGGGTGTCTGGACGAGTGCGAGACGTGCGAGCCGGAGTTGCAGCGGCGGATTCAGCTTGAACTGGATGAGAAAGAGTTACGGAATAAGCTGCTGCAGCGGCAGATCGACTTACTCGATAAGTCGCAGGAGTACCGGTGCTGCCCGGGAAAGGATGAGCACTAAGTTCCGCCGATGATGGTTCCGGCGCGGGCGAAGACGGCGGTCAGCATTTCGAGGGTCAGGCGGCCGGTGGAAGTGTTTTGCTGGCTGGGGTGATAGGAGCTGAGTAAGACCGGTGTGCCCGCGCCGGTTGCGTGGGCGGCGTTGTGGGCGAAGCGGAAGGGGGCGCGGGCGGCGATGAGGCCGCGGTCCTTCAGGATGGAGAGATAGGCGTCGAAGCCGGTGCGGCCGAGGGCGACGACGACGCGCAGGTGTTTCAGGTGATCTAACTCGTATTCGAGGTAAGGGCGGCAGCGCGCGAGCTCCGCGCGGGTGGGTTTGTTGTCCGGCGGTGCGCAGCGGGCGGCGGCGGTGATGTAGGCGCCGCGGAGGGTGAGGCCGTCGTCGCGGTGGGTGCTTTCGGGCTGGGAGGCGAAGCCGGTTTCGTAGAGCGCGCGGAAGAGAAAATCGCCGGAGCGGTCCCCGGTGAACATGCGGCCGGTGCGGTTGGCTCCGTGGGCGGCTGGAGCGAGGCCGACGATGAGGAGGCGGGCCTGTTCGTCGCCGAAGCCGGGCACGGGGCGGCCCCAGTATTCCCAGTCGCGGAAGGCGCGGCGCTTTTCTGCGGCGACGCGCTCCCGGTAGTGGACCAGGCGCGGGCACTTGCGGCAGGAAATTACTTCGGCGGCGAGGATGGGGAAGGCCTGGCGGGTCATTTCTTCAACATGGGTTCGAGCTTGTGAAGCACGGTGCGGGCCACGATTTCGTTGCCCCTGGCGGTGGGGTGGATGCCGTCGTGCTGCATCAGTTCGGGATGGGCGTAGACGACATCGGCGAGGAGGAAGGGGATCAAAGGGAGATGGTACTTGGCGGCGAGGTCCTGATACATCTGCTGGAAGGGTTTGATGTAGTCCGGGCCGTAGTTGGGCGGCAGGGTGATGCCGGCGAGGAGGATGCGGCAGCGGGCGGCCCTGAGGCGGCGAATCATTTCGTCGAGATTTTGTTTTGACTTTGCGATGGGGATGCCGCGGAGGCCGTCGTTGCCGCCGAGTTCGAGGATGACGACGGCGGGTTTTTCGGCGAGGGCGGCGGCGAGGCGGGTGACGCCGTCGGAGGTTGTGTCGCCGCTGACGCCTTGATTGACGATGCGGTAACGATAACCGGCTTTGTCGAGATCTTTCTGGAGAAAATCGGGGAAGCTAAGGCCGGGTCCGGCGCCGAAGCCGGCGCTGAGGCTGTCTCCGAAGACGACGATGCGAGGCCGCGTATCGGGTTGCGCGGCGGCTGCGCACAGGGCGAGAGAGAAAAGGGATAGAAAAAAGAGCGTCCGCTGCACTGATGCCATAATAAAGAGCAGACGCCCCAGATGTCGATTTCGCGCCCCATTCTCGACGTTTCCGGGCTTACAAAGACCATCGATAGCGGCACGCACCGCGTTGAAATTCTGCGCGGGATCGACTTTTCCGTTCCGGCGGGACAGTTTGTCGCGATCATGGGCGCATCGGGGAGCGGGAAGAGCACGCTGCTCGGCCTGCTTGCGGGGCTGGACACGCCGACGAGCGGGCGAATTGTGCTCGATGGGGAGGACATCACGGGGCTTGGCGAGGACACGCTCGCGGGCGTGCGCGGCCGCAAGATCGGGTTCGTTTTTCAATCCTACCAACTCATTCCCACGCTGACGGCGGAGGAGAACGTGCTGCTTCCGCATGAGCTGACCGGGGCGCGTGACGGTCTTGGGCGGGCTCGCGAGTTGCTCGCGAGCGTGGGCTTACAAGAGCGCATGAATCATTACCCGATCCAGCTTTCAGGCGGCGAGCAGCAGAGGGTGGCGCTGGCGCGGGCTTTCATGGTGCATCCGCCGATTCTGATGGCGGACGAGCCGACGGGGAACCTGGATTCGGCGAACGGGCGGCACGTGCTGGAGCTGCTGATTTCGCTGAACCGCAGCGAGGGGACGACGCTGATTCTGGTGACGCACGACCGGGACCTGGCGGCGCATGCGGACCGCGTGATCACGCTGGTGGACGGGCGC
The DNA here is from genome assembly GCA_027459465.1 of Bryobacterales bacterium. Classification (GTDB taxonomy): domain Bacteria; phylum Acidobacteriota; class Terriglobia; order Bryobacterales; family Bryobacteraceae; genus JAJYKC01. Next base: position 4,073 of record DAIDIH010000197.1, read on the forward strand.
ATCGCATCCGACGAACTGCGCACCGGCACGGCCGCGTAAGCTCATGCCTGGGTTCTGGCTCACCGCGCTGAAGATTGCCTGGCGCGAGTTGCGCGCCTCGCCGGCGAAGTTCGCTTTCGTGATGCTGGCGGTGGCGGCGGGGGTGGGGTCGCTGACGGGCGTGCGCGGTTTCAGCGTGGCGTTTCGGGACATGCTTTCCTTGCGGGCGCGGGCGCTGATGGCGGGGGATGTGTCGGTGCGGCAGTTTTCGGCGCCGACGGCGGCGCAGATGGCCGTGGTGGCGAGTCTGGAGCGGCGCGGGGCGCGATTCACGCAGGTGACGGAGACGCTGACGATGCTGCTGGCGCCGGGGAGCCAGGCTCCGGCGATGGTATCGGCGAAGGCGGTGGATCCGGCTGTTTATCCTTTCTATGGCAGCGTGACGCTGGACCCGGCGGGACCGCCGGCGAGCTTGCTGAACGACCAGACGATCGCGGTGGGCGAAGACGTGCTGCTTCGGCTGGGCGCGCATATCGGCGACACGGTGCGGCTGGGCGGGCAGGACTTCCGGATTGCGGCGACGGTGGTTTCCGAGCCGGACCGGATGAGCGGGAACATCAACGTGGGGCTGCGCGTGCTGATGACGCGCGGGGGGTTGGAACGGACGGGGTTGATCCGGTTCGGGAGCCGGGCGGCGCAGAGGCTGCTGTTCAAGCTGCCGGCGAAGGGGCTGACGGTGGATGAGGCCAAGGCGGAGCTGCATCGCGCGTTCCCGGAGGCGCAGGTGCTGGGCTATCGGGAGACGAATCCGGGGCTGACGCGCGGGTTGGACCGGGCGACGATGTTCCTGAGCCTGGTGTGCCTGATTGCGTTGATTGTGGGGGCGATCGGCGTGGCTTCGGCGATGCATGCGCATCTGAGCCAGAAGATGGACACGATTGCGGTGATGAAGTCGATCGGGGCGCGGTCGGCGCAGGTGATCCGCGTGTACACGATCGAAGCGCTGCTGCTCGGGTTGGGCGGGTCGCTTGCGGGGATTGTGGCCGGCGCGGGGATTGAGCATGCGTTTCCGGTTTTGTTGAAGCGGTATTTTCCGCTGCCGGTGGAGATTGGTTGGGACTGGCAGGCGGCGCTGCAGGGGCTGGCGTGCGGAATGCTGACGACGCTGCTGTTCACGGTGCCGCCGCTCGAGCGGATCCGGCGAATCCGGCCGAATCTGATTCTGCGGCGCGACATGCCGGAGAGCAGGCCGCCGTGGCGGGAACGCTTGTGGGAATCGCGGCAGAGCGCGGCGTGGGGGCTGGTGATTCTTGTGGCTCTGGGCGCGCTGGCGGCGTGGCTGGGCGGTTCCTTACGGGCGGGCGTGTATTTCGCCGGCGGGCTTTTGGTCAGCCTGATTGCGCTGTCGGCTGTGGCTTGGGTTCTGCTGCGGGCGGTGCGGGTTTTGCTGCGCGCGTTTGGACTTCATATGCCGGCTAGCCTTCGCCAAGGGCTTGCGAATTTGGACCGGCCGGGGAACCAGGCGCAGGCGGTGCTGGTGGCGTTGGGCGTGGGCGTGATGTTCACGCTTTCGATTTTTCTGGTGCAGAAATCGCTGGTGGCGGAGATTGTGGAGACGGCGCCGCCGGGCTTGCCGAACATCTTTTTGATCGACGTGCAGCCGAGCCAGCATGACGCCGTTATTTCATTGGTTCGGTCGACGCTGGGCGTGAAGACGTCGCTCGATATTGTCCCTTCGATCCAGGTGCGCATCACGAAGGTGAACGGCGTGCCCGTAGGGGACCTGCCGCTCAAAGGATTTGACCGGCGGTTCACGCACACGCGGGCGATGACGACGGCGGGCGGGCAGCCCGCGGGGATCGAGGTTCGCGAGGGGCAGTGGTGGAAAGACGGCGGCAAGGGGATGGAGATTGCGGTGGCGGAAGGAGCGGCCAAGACGCTGCACCTAACGCCCGGTTCAACGCTGGAACTTAGCGCGATGGATCGGGACATTCGTGTTCGCGTGGCCGCGATTTACCGGGTTGACGGATTCCGGATGTCGGGCATGAGCGAGTTTGTGGCCACACCGGCGGCGCTTGCGGGTCTGCCGGCGATTTACTATGGCGGGCTGCACGTGCCGCGCGCGCAGGTGGGGCAACTCGAGCGGGTGATGTTTGACAAGTTTCCGACGGTGACGGTGATCAACATTGCGGAGGCGCTGGCGCTGGTGCAGGAGGTGGTGGACCAGGTGGCGCTGCTGATCCGGTTCCTGTCGGCGTTTGCGATCGCCGGGGGCGTGATTATTCTGGCTTCGAGCGTGGCGGGGACGCGGTTCCGGCGAATTCGCGAAGTGGTGATTCTGAAAACGCTGGGCGGCACGCGTCGGCGAATTGCGCGGGTTTTCTCGGTCGAGTTTCTGGTGCTGGGCTCCGTGGCGGGACTGATGGGCGGGGTGCTGGCGGCGGGCTTTTCCACGCTGGTGCTGCACCGGCTGCTCGAGGGACATGGTCATGTGGGGTGGGGACCGATTCCGGTTGCGGTCGCGATCACGGCGCTGGTGGCTGATGGGACGGGGTGGCTGGCGAGTTTTCGTATTCTGGGGCAGAAGCCGCTCGAAATTCTTCGCGAAGACTGACCCATGCCCGATGCCGGCTTTGGTGGTGAAGCGAAATGAGAGTCGCCGTTGTCGGCGGCGGCATTGCCGGGCTTGCGCACGCCTACGCGGCGGCGCGGCGCGGTTTTGATGTGACGTTGTTCGAGCGCGACGAGCGCGCGCAGGGAGCGTCGGTGCGGAACTTTGGGCTGATCTGGCCGATCGGGCAGCCGGCGGGGCAAATTTTGCAATTGGCGCTGCGCAGCCGGGAGATTTGGCTGGCGATGCTCGATGCGGCGGGATTGCCGTATCTGGCCACGGGGTCGCTGCACGCGGCGTACCGGGACGATGAGGAAGCGGTGGGGCGGGAGTTTGCCGAGACGGGGCCCGGGCACGGGTATGACTGCCGGTGGCTGCCGGCGGCGGAAGCGCTGATCCGGTCGCAGGCGCTGGTGGCGGACGGTTTGCGCGGAGCGTTGTGGAGTGCGACGGAGATCACGGTGGATCCGCGGATTGTGCTGGCGCGGTTGCCGGAGTTTCTGGCGGAGCGGTATGGGGTGAAGCTTGCATACGGGCACGCGGTGCATGTGGCGGCGCCGCCGGTCGTAGAGACGGCGCGCGGGAAGTTCGAGGCGGACCGCGTGATTGTTTGCGCGGGGGACGATTTCGAGACGCTATTTCCGCAAGTGTTCGCGGCCGCGGGCGTGGTGCGGTCGAAACTGCAGATGATGCGGACGCCGCCGCAGCCGAACGGCTGGCAGCTTGGTCCGGCGCTGGCCGGCGGGCTGACGATGCGGTATTACCCGAGCTTCGAATTGTGCTCAAGTCTGGGCGCGTTGAAGCGGAGGGTGGCGGAGGAGACGCCGGCGTTCGACCAGTGGGGCGTTCACGTGATGCTGTCGCAGACGGCGGCGGGCGAGATTACGATCGGCGATTCGCACGAGTACGGACGCAGCGTGGATGTGTTCGACAAGCCGGAGATCGACGAGCTGATTCTCGGCGCGCTGCGCGGGTTCGCGCGATTGCCGTTGATGCAGATTGCGCGGCGATGGCACGGGGTGTATGCCCGGCACGGTTCGAAGTTGTACTTGCGCGAAAGGCCGGCGGAGGGAGTGGATGTTGTGACGGTGACGCGCGGCGTGGGGATGACGCTGTCATTCGGCCTGGGGGAGCAGACGGTGGCCGCGTGGGGTGGGCGATGAAGATTCAGGCGGTGATTTTCGACTGGGCGGGGACGACGGTGGACTTCGGCTGCCGGGCGCCGGTGGAGGCGATTCGGGAGGCGTTCGCTGCGTTTGCTGTGCCGCTTTCCTCCGATGAGGCGCGGGCGCATATGGGATTGCCGAAGCGGGAGCACATTCGCGCGACGTGTATGGATGCGGCGGTGGCGGCGCGGTGGGCGGAGAAGTACGGAGCGCGGCCGACGGAAGCGGACGTGGAGCGGATTTATGCTTCGTTTCTGCCGATGCAGCTTGCCGCGATTGAGAAATACTCGCGGGTGATTCCGGGCGTGGCGCCGCTGGTGGCGCAGTTACGGGCGCGAGGGGTTCGCATCGGGTCCACGACGGGCTATACGCGGGAGATGCTCGAGGTGGTGATGAAGCGGGCGGCGTGTGAAGGCTACGCGCCGGAGGCGAGCGTGACGCCGGAGGAAGCGGGGATGGGGCGGCCGGCGCCGCTGATGTGTTATCTCAACGCGGTGCGTTTGCGCGTGTATCCGCTGAGCGCGTGCGTGAAGATCGGCGACACGGTGAGCGATATCGAAGAAGGGCGCAACGCGGGGATGTGGACGATCGGGATTGCGGTGACGGGGAACGAGGTGGGGTTGAGCGAAGAGGAGTGGAGGGCGATTGACGAAGGGGAGCGCGCGCGGCGGGCGGAGGCGGCGCGGCGGCGGCTGCTCGATGCGGGCGCGGATTTCGTGGCCGATCGTGTGGGCGAGTGCGAAGCTGTGCTTGAGGAAATCGAACGGAGGTTAGCCTTGGGCTCCTAAGGCTTCGGGGGCGTCCCATTCGCGCCAGCCGCCGAGCAGCGGGAAGTAGAGGCCGAGTTTGGTTTTGCGAGCGTCGATCGAGGCGAGGATGCGGGCGTAGCGCTCGAGTTGTTCGCGGTGGCGCTCGCGTTCGTTGTCGAGGAAGGCGTCGAGTGAGCCGCCGGTGTGGTCGCTGACTTTGAAGTCGACGATCCAGCGCGTGCCGTTGGAGTCGAGGAAGGTGCGGTCGATGCGGAAGGCGCCTTCGGGAGTGCTGAGGGCGAGTTCGGTGGCGGCTTCTTTGTGGGGGGAAAGGATCCAGCGGCCGCGGTCATCGGCGAGGGTTGAGGAGAGAGAGCGGGCGACGCGGGCGACGGCGGCGGGGAGTTCGTCTTCGGGGACGCCGAGATTGCGGAGAGCGTTCGCGAAGGCGCGGTGAGAACGGGAGATGGCGGCGGCGTCCCAACGGTCAAGGCCTTCGCGGGCGATGCGCTGGAGGTAGGCGTGGACGACCTCGCCGCAGCGTCGGGCGGTGGCGCCGACCCAGTCGTAGGTGACTTCGAGTTCGGATTCGACGGCGGCGGCGCGGCGTTCCCAGGGCGGGGCGGGCGGGAAGGGCGGCGGGGTCCAGGATGCGGGGACGCGGGCGAAGGCGGGGGGCGGCGGCGCGGGGGCTTGGACCGATGCGGCGGCGCCGCTCAGGGCGGCGAAGAGGGGCTCGAAGACGGATTCGAGGATACTGAGGAGCGTGTTCTTGCGAGGGCGGAGAAGCCCATTCTGCCCGGTTGTGCGGTTGGCGAGCAGGTGAAGTTCGAACTGCGGGCGCGTGGAGGCGACGTAGGTCAAGCGGCGGAGTTCCTGGTCCTCGCGGATCTTTTCCTGCTCGCCGATCCATTTGTAGATGGGATCTTCTTCTCCGCCGGCGGCCTTGACGGGGCCGGCGATGAGGCTGTCGCCGGATTCGATCCAGCGCAACAGCGAGTCGTTGCGGCTGGAGTTTTGTTTCTCCATGCCGGGGACGACGACGATGTCGAACTCGAGGCCCTTGGCTTTGTGGATGGTCATGAGTTGGATGTGATCGCCCGCGGTGGGGTCGGGGTGGGCGGTGAGTTCGTTGGCTTTTTCGCGAAGGGCAGCGAAGTCCCAGAGGAGGCCGCCGGCGCTGTACTCGTCGAGGAGGGCGAGGAAGGCTTCGGCGTCTTCAAGGTCGGCCGCGGTGAGGCAGTGCGGGCCGCCGAGGGCACGCCAGGTATCTTCGACGACGGCGCGGAGGCTTGCGCGGGCGATGCGGGCGAGGGATTCGGAGAGAACGGGGCGGATGCGGGCGAGGCGCGCGAGTGCGTCGGGCGAGAGTTGGGCGGGAGGGGTTTCGAGGCATTGCCAGATGCTCGGGTTGCGCGCGGTGGCGAGGGAGTGGAGGTCGTCGAGCGAGAGGCCGCAAAAGGGAGCGCGAAGAAGGGCGAGCCAGGCGATGCGGTCGAGCGGATGGAGCAGGGCGCGGGTGAGGGACATGAGGTCCTCGACGACCGGACGCTGGCCGAGGGGTTCGAGTTCGACGGCTTGAAACTGGATTTGCGCGTCGCGAAGCGCGGTTGCGATGGGGCCGAGCACGCTGCGTTTGCGGCCGAGGATGGCGACTTTTTTGTCTGGCGCGGCGGCGCGGACGATGGCGACGATGCGATCGAGGGGCGGCTCCGGGATGGCGCCGTCGATGAAGGCGTGGAGGTGAATCCGGCCGGAGTATTCGGTGTGTTCGGCGACGGCGGAGTGAAAGGTGACGGCGCCGCGAGACGCGTCGTCGTGGGAGGGGAAGACGGGCGGGAAGGTTGTGTTGGTCCAGTGGACGAGTTCGGGGGCGGAGCGGAAGTTGGCGGTGAGGTTGAGGGATTCGAGTTTGAGATCGCCGATGCCGTTTTCCCGAGCTTGCTGGAAGAGGCCGACTTCGGCCTGGCGGAAGGCGTAGATGGACTGCATGGGATCGCCGACGAGGAAGAGCGTGCGGCCGTCGCCGGGGGTCCATCCGGCGGTGAGTTGTTCGAGGAGGTGGAACTGGCGGCGGGAGGTGTCCTGGAATTCGTCGACGAGGATGTGTTCGAAGCGTGAGCCGAGAGCGAGGGCGAGGTCGGTGGGGTTTGTGATATCGCCGAGGGCCTGGGCGGCGGCGAGGTTGAGTTCGATGAAGTCGATGGCGTTGCGTTCGCGGAAGACGAGTTGGAGTTCGGCGGTGGCGCGCTTCATGACGATGAGGGCGTCGGAGAGGACCTGCCATTGGTCGTCGGTGTAGGCAGCGGGTGGGGTGAATCGGAATTCCGCGAGGGCTGCGGCGGCGCCGGGGTGGTTGGCGAGGGTGGCGCAGAGGGATTTGGCGCGGGAGGTTTGGGGCGTTCCGGCGGGGAAACCCTGCCGGGCATTCGGCGACTTGCGCGGGGCCTTGTCGTCCTTTTTCAGAAAGCACTCGGCGGCGAACTGCCAGGTGTCGACTTCGTCGCCGAGGGTGCGATTGAGGGTTTCGGCGGCGAAATGGGCGAGAGCGAGAGTTTCGCCGGCGAGGGCGCCGAAGGCGGCGCGGATTTGTTCGAGCGCGGCCTGGCGGACGCGGGCGAGGGATCGTTCGAATTCGGCCCGGGCTTTGGTGAGATCGAGCGAGGCGGGGATGAGCCAGTGGAGCCACTGATCGCGGCGCGAGAGCAGGCTTCGAATGAGATCCATCCAGCGTTCGGCGCGGTTGTCGGCGTGGAGGAGGAGGCGGAAGACGGCTTCGCCGGTGGGGGATTTTTCGGCGGCGAGTTCCATGGTGCGGCGGGCGGCTTCGAGGTAGAGCGGCGCGGCATCTTCAGTGGGCGCGGGAACAGCGCCCATGCGGGCGAGCCAGGGCATCTGGCTGACGATGCGGAGGGCGAGGGAGTCGAAGGTCTGGATGGCGAGGCGGGCGGGGTTTTCGGCGAGGTGTGCGTGAGGTGTACCGTCGAGCGCTTCGACGACGCGGTCGCGCATTTCGGCGGCGGCTTTGCGGGTGAAGGTGATGGCGAGGATGGATTCGGGAGCGGCGTGGTCGAGCAGGGCGATGTAGCGTCTGGTGAGGAGTGTGGTTTTGCCGGAGCCTGCAGGAGCATGGACGATGAAGGAGGTTGTGGGGTCGAGGGCGCGGTCGCGGGCGGGTTGGTCAGACGGTTTCTTCATCGTTGTCCTCCTGGCCGGCGGTGAGGTTGGCTTCGTGGACGCGGCAGAGCGGCGGGTAGGGGCAATCTTTGCACGCTTGGGGGGCGGGGTCGAGCGAAGCGTCGCCGGAAGCGTAGCGGGCGGCGAGGGTGGTGAGGCGTTCGCGCCAGAGCGGGAGTTGGTCCGTGAAGCTACCGGCGTCGAGTTGCTGCACGTCTTTCTTGTTCAGGAGCGGCGGGTCCGAAGATGCACCGGTGAGGCGCATCTCGCCGGTGCGGAGTTGTGCGAAAAGCAGGCCGCCGGGAGGTTCGGGGGCGGTGACGGCGTAAAGGGGGAGTTGGGGTTCGGAAGGGCGGTCGCTGGCCCAGACGGATTTGCCGATTTTGCCGGTTTTGTAGTCGAGGAAAAGGCGGCGGCCGTCGGCGAGCGAGTCGATGCGGTCGATGCGGACGTCGAGGTGGAGGCCTCCGATATCGGCGGCGGTTCGCTGCTCACGCGAGAGGACGGTGAAGGGGGAGCGTGTTTTTTCGAGATCGAGCCATTCGGCTATGGTGGCGATGAGGCGTTGGCGTTCGACGGTCTGGAGGGGATGGCCGGCGAGGGTTCCGAGGGCGGCGTCGACGCAGCGCTCGATGCGGGCGGAGAGGTCCGGGGGCGAGAGGCCGAGGAGGGCGGCGTGGGATTGCGTTTCCGCCCAGAACATTTCCATTGCTTTATGTACGACTGAGCCGTGGACGCACGGCGTGACTCCGGGTTCAGGGTCGTCGAGTTCGCGGCAGGCGAGGCGATAGGCGGCGAAGGCGCGGAAGGCGCAGAGGGACATGTCCTTGATGAGAGAGGCGCCGCCGGGCTGTTCGGGATGAGCGATGGCTGGGCCGCGGGATTCGGCGACGCGATCGAGGGGCGCGAGTTCGTGGGTGCGGAGGGAGTTGGGCTGGTGTTCCCAGTGGCCGGCGATGAGCGGGGAGGGGCGGATGGGTTCGTCGCCGGAGTGATCGGCGTAGCTCAAGGTGAGGGACGGGGCGGCGCGGCCGATGCGCGCCAGCAGGTGAGCGGAGAAGGCGAGGGACTGGTCGCTCGAGGATCCGGGCAGGCGGGCGGCGCGTTGGAGCGAGAGCGGCAGGAAGGGGTTGGGATTGGCGGGGGCGGGGAAGTTACGCTCGTCGGCGCCGGTGAGCCAGAGGGCGTCGAAATCGAGGCCGGCGGATTCGAGCGGGCCCATAACCTGGAGCGGAGCGCCTTCGTTCTGGACCTGGAACGGCTGGGACTGGGCCATGCGGCGGAGGCGGGAGAGGGCGGCGCTTCGGTTGAGCGGAGGCAGGGTTGCATCGAGCGAGGCGAAGGCGGCGAGCAGGTGGGTCCAGGCCTGGACGGCTTGATACTCGGGGCTGGTGAGGTTTGGGGCGGAGGGCCAGTGGGCGGTGTTGAGCAGTTTGGCGAAAGCTTCGGCCCAGGTGTGGGGGTAAGCGCGATCCGGCAGGGAGTTCACTTGTGCGCGGCAGTCGAGGCCGGCGGCGCGGAGAAGGGGGCAGGTCTCGGCGCGCGAGATGATATCGGATATCGTTATCGAATATCGATTCCGGCGGCGGAGGTGGATGTCGAGTTCGGCGCGGGCGACGGTTTCTTCCGGAGCGGGCGCGAGATAGGGCGAACGGAGAAGGGCGAGGGCTTCGGGGGTGGGCAGGCCTTCGAGGAGGAGGGTGAGCCAGGCGAGGGCGGCGCAGACGGGCGGGGCGGCGGCGAGGGGAGGGCCTAGGGCGATGTGGAAGGGAGCCGGCGCGGCGAATGGTTCGGGGGAGAGTTCGAGGCGGAGGGTGTGCTCGAGTTCGAGGCGGCGAGAGTCGAGATCGGGGACGATGAGGGCAAGGCGTGCGGTGGGGTTGCGCATGAGGGCGGCGCGGGCCCAGAGGGCGACGGCGCGGGCTTCCTCGGCGGGGCTGGGGAAGCGCTGGAGGGATAGGGTGGCGGCGTGGACGGGGACGGCGAGCGGGTGGGCGCGGAGAACGTCGTGCAGAAATTCGTCGACGGCGGGCGGGAGGGGATCGAAGCCGGTATAGCAGATATGGCGGGGGAGATCGACTTCGCGGGCCTTGATGCGGCCGGCGAGGAAATCGGGGAGAGTGGCTTCGTCGAGCCAGCGCTCATCGCGGCAGCGCTGTTCGTAATCGTGCGCCCAGTGGAGGAAGGCGAGGGAGTCCTCGTGGGCCTGGAAGGCGCCGCTGTTTAAGGGGAGACGGTAAGACTGGGCGAGGTTCCAGGCGCGGAAGGCGTTGGCGGCGGCGCCGGGGATGTCGAGCAGGGGCCAATCGCCGGCGGGGATGGACTGTTCCCAGACGGAGAGCGCCTGGTGGCAGGTGAGGAGAGTGGGCGCGGCTTGCGACGGGGCGGTGTAGAGCCAGGCGCGCCAGGTGTCTTCGAGGAAACGGTCGAGCGGGCGGATGTCGGGGGTGGGCCAGGCGCGGAGTCCGGCGGCGGACTGGGCGAGGGAGTGTTCGGCGCGGAGGCGGGCGGCGAGGTGGGCGGTGGAAGTGAGAACGGCTGCGCCAGCGGCGAGGGCTTGGGATTGCTCGGGCGTCACGAGATTCAGGGTACTGAAACCGGGGGGAGGCGGGCTGGCAGCGAAAAACACTTGCGGGCGGCGGGGATTCAGCGGACACTGAAGTTTTAGCCTCCCCGGAGGCGGAGGAGACGGAGTAACGGATTTGAAACTTAGCGAGACTGCGGTTCGCGAGCCCGCCGAGCGATGGACGACCGGCGATGCGTCGGAGTTGTACGACGTCGCCAGTTGGGGGAAGGGCTACTTTTCCGTCGGCGATAACGGGCACCTGTGGGTGCATCCAAGTAAGGATTTGAATCGCGGGATCGATTTGAAGGAGCTGACCGAGAAGCTGGAGCTTCGCGGGATTTCGCTGCCGATCCTGATGCGGTTTGCGGAGATATTGAAGCACAGGCTGGGAGAAGTACATCAGGCGTTTCGCGACGCGATCCAGGAGCACAACTACCGCGGAGGTTACCGGTGTGTGTATCCGATCAAGGTGAATCAGCAGCGGCAGGTTGTGGAAGAGGTGCTGGAGTTCGGGCGGCCGTACGGATTCGGGCTGGAAGCGGGTTCGAAGCCGGAGTTGCTGGCGGTGATGGCTATCGCCGATAACGACACGCCGATCATCTGCAACGGGTTCAAGGACGACGAATACATCGAGATGGTGATGCTGGCGAAGAAGATCGGCCGGCACATCATCCCGGTGGTGGAGAAGTACACCGAGCTGGACCTGATTGTGAAGCACTCCGAGCGGGTCGGGGTGAAGCCGGTGATCGGGCTGCGAGTGAAGCTGGCGAGCCGGGGAGCGGGGCGATGGAAGTCCTCGGGCGGGTTCCGTTCGAAGTTCGGGCTGACGGTGAGCGAGGCGCTGAAGGCGCTCGAGGAGATGAAGGCGCATGGGCTGGAGGATTCGATCCAGTTACTGCACTTTCATCTGGGGAGCCAGATTACGAACATCCGGCAGATCAAGGGTGCGGTGATCGAGGCGGCTCGCTGCTACACGGAGTTGAAGAAGGCCGGGGCGGGTTTGCAGTATCTCGATGTGGGCGGCGGGCTGGGCATCGATTATGACGGCTCGCAGACGGATTTCGAGTCGAGCGTGAACTACACGCTGCAGGAATACGCCAACGACGTGGTGTATCACGTGCAGAATATCTGCGATGAGGCCGAGGTGCCGCATCCGACGATTGTGAGCGAGAGCGGGCGGGCGGTGGTGGCCTATCACAGTGTGCTTGTATTCAACGTCGTGGGTGTGACGGGGTTCGGCGAGGAAGAGATCCGGGCGGTGGCTGACGACGCCGAGCAGCCGCTGCTGGACTTACAGGAAACTTACCGGGGGTTGAGCGCGAAGAACCTGCTCGAGAGTTATCATGACGCGCAGCAGGCGCTCGATTCGGCGCTGAATCTTTTTAGCGAGGGTTACCTGCCGCTGCAGCAGCGGAGCCTGGCGGAGAATCTTTACTGGGCGATCTGCCGGAAGGTGTACCGGATGGCGAAGGAGTTGGATTACTTTCCGGAGGAACTGGAAGGGCTGGACGGGCTGCTGGCGGACACTTACTTCTGTAACTTCTCGCTGTTCCAGAGCATGCCGGATAGCTGGGCGATCAAGCAGCTTTTTCCGATCATGCCGATTCACCGGCTGCGGGAGACGCCGACGCACCGAGGCGTGCTGGGCGACATTTCATGCGATTCGGACGGCAAGATCGACCAGTTCATCGACCGGCGCGACGTGAAGCGGACGCTGCCGTTGCACGCGTTCAACGGGAGCCCGTATTACCTGGGGGCGTTTTTGATCGGAGCGTACCAGGAGATCCTGGGCGATTTGCATAACCTGTTCGGCGACACGAACGCGGTTCACGTGCGGTTGAGCGAATCTGGCGAGGTGCTGCTCGAGACGGTGGTGAAGGGCGACACGGTGCGCGAGGTTCTCGATTACGTGCAGTTTCAGGCCAAGGCGCTGCTCGATCAGTTCCGCAAGGATGTGGAGAGCGCGCTTCGGGAGGGGCGGATCGGATATGAGGAATCCGGGCGGCTGCTCCGGTTTTATGAAGACGGCCTGAACGGCTACACGTACCTGGAGCAGTGAGCGGCGAGAAGCTCCGCGTGGTGCTGGTGGCGCCGCGGAATCCGTTGAACATCGGCGCGGCGGCGCGCGCGATGAGTAACTTCGGGTTTTTCGACTTACATTTGGTTAACCCCTATGAGGTGGCGTTTCGCGAGGCGCGCTCGGCGGTTCATGCGGGCGCCGTGCTCGAGGCCGCGCGCGAGTGGGGGACGGTGGCGGAGGCGACGGCGGGGTGTAAGTTGGTGGTGGGCACGACGGCGGTGGGGCATCGGGAGTTGAAGCATACGGTGCGAAGGCTGGAGGCGGGCGGGGCGTTGATCCGGGCGGCGCTTGCGGCGGAGGAGCCGGTGGCGCTGCTGTTCGGGTCGGAGAAGTTCGGGCTGTCGAATGAGGACATGAGCCACTGCCATTGGCTGATGCGGATACCGGCGCGGGAGGAGCACGGGTCGATGAACCTGGGGCAGGCGGTGGCGGTGTGCTTGTATGAGTTGATCCGGATGGAGACGGGGGGAGTAAGTATGGCTCCGGCTCCGGGGAAGAAGTTAGCGGATGCGGCGATGGTGGAGCGGGTAGCGGACCTGCTGACCGAGGCGTTGAACGAGAGCGGGTATGTGCATTCGGATTCTACGCCGGTGAAGGTGCGGCGGCTGGTGATGCGGATGGGTTTGGGGCCGCACGATGCGGAGGTGCTGTTGGGGATGGTGCGGCAGGTGTTGTGGAAGGTGCGGAAGGGGTAAGGGCGGGCGGGGATGTCTGATTGCACTGCTATCATTGATGTGTGGCGAGCATAACGATTCGTAGGCTCGACGACGGGGTCAAGGCGCGGCTCCGCGTCCGCGCGGCGCATCATGGCCGGTCGATGGAGGAGGAGGCGCGCGAAATTCTTCGGGACGCTTTGGTGGAGCGGCCATCGCGGCGGAGGAACCTTGCCGAGGCGATCCGGCGCCGGATTGAACCGCTGGGCGGCGTGGAACTACGGCTGCCGATGCGCGAGGCCGTGCGGCAGCCTCCGAAGCTGGCGAAGTGATTGTGCTGGATACAAATGTGCTGTCCGAGGCGCTGCGGCCGTCGCCGGCCGGAAGTGTAATGCGATGGCTGGCGGCGCAGCCGCGGGACATGGTTGCGACGACGGCCGTAACACAGGCCGAGGTGCTTTACGGGGTGGAGGCGCTTCCGGCGGGCAAACGCCGGGTGCGATTGCACGAGGCGATCGGCAGGCTGTTTTCGGAGGAGTTCCGGGGGCGGGTTTTCCCGTTCGACGAAGAGGCGGCGGGCTGGTTCGCCAAGATTGTGGTTGGGCGCGAGGCGATGGGGCGGCCGATCTCGCAGTTCGACGCCATGATCGCTGCGATTGCCCGCTCTCGCGAAGCCGCGGTTGCGACACGCAATGTGAATGACTTTCAGCACTGCGGCGTGCGTGTGGTCGACCCTTGGGCGGGGTGAGAGAGGTTACCGCGGCTCGACGCTGGGACAGGTGCGGAAAGGTTAGCGGTTTCCGAGGGCCATGAGGACGGTTGCGGCGGCGAGGAGGAAGAGACCAGTCCAGAGCAGGCGGCGGGCGGGTGCGCCGGCGAGGTTCCATTCGCCGGTGACGACGCCGGAGAGGTTGGCGGTCATGATCATGAAGATCTGGAACAGTCCCCAGCCGACGGAGGTGCCGAGAGGGCCGAGGAGCGCGGCCGCGGTACCGTAGACGGCGATGGCGCCCATCCAGAGGAGGCCCATCAGGATGGGAAACCAGATGTCGGGCAACAGGGTTTGGAAGCGGCTCCAGGTGCGGTTCCGGTTCAGTAAGTAAATGCTGTAGGCGAGATTGGGGATCAAGCCGCCGGCGAGTCCGATGGGCCAGACGGCGTAGGCCGCGTTGGCGGGCGATGTGCCGCGGCGGACGGCCTCCTGCGCGATGTCCTGGCCGAAGGCGAGCGAGAAGTTGATCATGGGGGCGAGGATTCCGCAGACGATGGCGAGCATTAGCGCGGCGCCGTAGCGGGCGTGAGGGGACTCGGGGACCGGCACGGACTCCCGTTCCCGCATGCGCCCGGCTTTACCGGCGACGACGATGCCGCAGAGCATGACGGCGACTCCGGCGAGGATGAGGGCTCCGCGGCCGGTGACGAGGACATGGGGGCGCTCAAAGAGGAGGGGGACGAGCGTGCCTAGCAAGGCGCCGAGGCCGACGATGATGGCGTAGCCGAGCGCAAGGCCCAGGCGGGTGACGGAGAGGCCGAACAGGACCTGCGCGATTCCCCATCCGAAGCCGAACAGGAAGGGCAGGGCGACCTGCACGAGCGAGAGGCTCGAGTACAACCCGCCGAGGTCCTTGACGGTGGCGAAGGTCAGGATGGCGGGCGCGACGACGAGCGAGACGAGGGTGAAGACGAGCCAGGTGTTTTCCCACGGCCAGCGGCGGACGAACTTGGCGGGGAGCATGCAGTTGCCGGACATGAGGCCGGCGGCCATGGTTAGAGCAAGGCCGAGCCACAATGGCGCGGTCATGGATGGTGCGCTCGAACGGGATTGGCTGTGGAGCCGGAGTGAGGAATTCGATAGGATCGATGCATTGGGTCGCGGAGGGACTTGAGCCGCGGTTCAAGCCAGTTTAGGGAATAAAACAAGTTTTTGCAAGCGAAAGGTTCGTGCGACTGAACACGGGCCACGACCGCGTTCGCGGCCGTACGGCGAGCGATATACTGAGGCGGCGAAAAGACCGCCGGAACGAGACCGGCGTAGAGGTAATCGGGATGTTGATGAACACGTTCAGCGAACTGGGAAAGTTGAAACGCGACCAGGCGGCGGCTCACCTGGTGGGGATGCCGTGGGAACACGCCGAGATCTTCATGCAGATCGCGCGGCAGGAGAAATGCGTGATCAGCAGCCGGCAGTTGGGGCGGGTGTGCACGGGCCTGATGCGGGGTGGTTATGACACCAAGGGCTTCCGGATGAAGAGCAAGAGCTGTGACTTCGGCCCGATGGCCGGCTTTATCTGCGTCGATGAACGGTTACACAAGAAGGGCGCCGCGTACAACCCGAGGCAGAAGGCGGACGTGGAGCATTCGCTTCATGGGGACGTGTGGGACAAGACCGGCCGCTGGAAGGCGACGACCGAACAGGTGTGTTTGACGGAGGAACGGTTTCAGGAGCTCCGGAACTGGCGCGACGACGAGGCGCCGGATGCCCGGATTGATCCCGTGCAGATGAATGCCGACGTCTGGGCCGGGACGGTAGCGCGCCCGGTGCAGATCCATTACGCGCTACGGCGGGAGACACGCCACGGCGACCTGGTTTGGGCGCTGTATTACTCAGACAAGGCGCTGCCGCGGACCGCGGTGACGTGGCGGGCGTTTGATTTAGTGGCGGGCAGTTATGAGCTGAAGCCGCTTCTGGCGCTTGTGAATCCGTATCCGCCGTATCCGGTGGGGCATTACAAGAACTGCTGCACGGGCGATTACGACATATTCGGGGTTTGGCCGCTGAAGCGCAGAAGTGTTCTCGGGTCCAGGGTTGGGAGAGCTTCGCCCGCGGTCTTCCAGCCGTTTGGAGAAGACCGGCGGATTGCGGGGATGTCGACGCGGACGACGCTGGTTGGGCCGCCGGGACGCCAGAAGAAGGCCGTCGATCAACAGATCGAGGACTTCGAGGACAAGCGGTTGGGCAACATCAGCAACCGGGTGCATACCGTGGCGCAGATGGTGAATTCGCTGGTGCACTCGAAATTAAGCGGCGGGCGCGGTCCGGCTCGGGATGTGATTCACCACAGCGATGAGGCCGGGCGGCCGTTTATTTCCGGCATTGACGATCACATCATTGCGTTTATCCCCGCGCCGGGGGCGAGTTACATCGTTGGGGTCGAGTCGCCTGGCGGCGTCCCTGCGCCGGCGCAATGGGCGGCTTTTTTCCGGGTCGTGGACGATCTCGGGTTTCAGATCGTCCTGAACACACACTGGAAGGCGCAGATGAACGCGTGGGGTGTAGGGAACCTTGGGACGACCGGAGAGATGTTTGGCTGGCGGCCTGGGCCGGACGATCCCGTGCGGTCGACTTAGGGGCGGAGCGGCCCAAACGACCTTCGGCTGGGATATACTTCCACCCAACTGGAGGAACCCGAGATGGGCCGATTGTCCGCGGTGCTGTTTGGATTGATGATGGCGGGTGGAGTGGGGGTGGGGTGGGCGCAGAACCCGCCGCCCGCGATCCAGGATCCTTCGAAGCTGTACAACACGGTGAAACGGAAGCTGCTTGCAGGCAAGCAGGTGTTCAGCTTCACGCAGATGAAGGCGGATGTGAAGCAGTACTGCGAGTACGCCAAGCACTACGACTTCGCCTGGTTCGAGATGCAGCATTCGACGCTGGAGTTTCGCGACGTGGAGAAGATGATTGCGGCGTGTCCGTATGCGGGGGCGACGCCGATGGTCCGCCTGCCGGATGCGCAGGAGTGGCACATCCAGCACGCCACCGACATCGGCGCGCTTGGCGTCGTGGTTCCGACGGTGGACGATGTGGAGCGGGCGCGGGAGGCGGCTAAGTGGGCGCGGTTTCCTCCGGTGGGGCGGCGGAGCATGGGCGCGGGGCAGGCGCCGATGCTGTGGGGGATCCACGGGATCAACTACCGGCAGACGATCAACGACAACATGCTCGTCGTGATCATGATCGAGACGCCGACGGGCGTGGCGAATGCCTACGACATCGCCTCGGTACCGGGGATCGACGTGGTGATCATCGGGAACAACGACCTGAGCTCGTTTTCCGGCTATCCGCAGGACGACGACCGGTATCAGCAGATGGTGAAGAAAGTCCACGACGACACGCTGCGGGCGGGGAAGATTTTCGGGCAGGCGAACGCGAAGTACGCCTTCGGGTACGCGCTGAGCAAGGATTCGAAATTCTTCCAGAACGGCCCGTCGAACGACGGTTGGAAACCGCCGGCGCAGAATGGGAAGCCGATGAACCAGTTGGCACCGCCGAAGGGGGAGCAGGAGTAAGAGAACCGTGCGCGGATGCCGGGACGCCGGGATGGTACGCTCTTGGTTGTGACACGAGTCGAACTGCGCTTCAAGCTGACGAATCCGTTGACGGACGAACAGGCCGAAGGGGTGGCCCGGGCGCACAGCCATTATGGGATTTATCGCATCCGCGTGGCGCCGGGCCTGGATGAGATCAGCGTGGATTATGACGCGTCGCGGATGAGCGAGCAGGACGTGGAGCGGGCGCTGGTGGTGAACGGCGTGCCGATTGAGCGTGCGGACTCGGGGAACTAACTGCAGCCACTCTAAAGCTTTGCCCTGAGACTCCGATAAGCAGCCAAGGGACGCGGATGCCGGTCCTGAGCTGACTTATGTTCTCTATCATCGGGATTGTTGTCGTCATCGGAGCGGTCGTGGGTGGTTACCTGATGGAAAAGGGTAACCTGCGGGTGCTCATTCAACCGGCGGAGCTGATCATTATCGGCGGCGCCGGGCTGGGCACTCTTCTGATTGCGAATCCGCTGCCGGTGGTTATGAAGGCCGTGAAGGGGCTTGCGGGGGTTTTCGCTCCGTCTCCGTTCAGCAAGGCGTGGTATCTGGAAACGCTGAAGATGCTGAACGATCTGTTTCAGAGCGCGCGC
>DAIDIH010000198.1 GCA_027459465.1 Bryobacterales bacterium
GACGGCGGAGCGGTCGAAACCCTGGACGGAATATCCGCGGGCGGCGAGTTCGCGGACAAGCTCTACGCCGAGTTGGCCCCGGCAGCCGAAGACGACGGCCTTCTTCTCACGTTGCGGCATCTAAGGGCAGAATAACATCGCGGTTCGGGTTGGCTTCCGGAAGCGATGGAGCCTTTTGTTCGCGGAGGAGGCTTTGGTGGAGTCGCATGAGTTCGGAGAGGCCGGAGAGGATCTGATCGATTTTCAAGCCGGCCTGGAGCGAGCCGGCGTCTTGGGTGGTGTAGGCGACCTCGGCGAGGATCAGGGCGTCGCCGATTTCGATTTTGAGGGGTGTGCCGACGGGCACCGGGGAGGGGAGCGCGATTCGCATTCCGCGGCCGGAGACGTTCAGGAGGCGGCCTTCGAGGACGGGCCTGGCGTCGCGGAGGACGGTGACGCGCGCGGGTTGGTTGAGCTGAAAGCGAGGTTCGCTGCGACGTTCCACGAAGGACTTATCGGCCGGGATGTGAGGATCCTAGAAGAACTTGTAGACGGCCCAGACTAGGGCGCCGAGGAGGGGAGGGAGCAGAAGTTCGAGCCAGGAATCGCGGAGGAATTGGGTTGTGCGGAGGAGAGGGGAATCGCGGGGGATGGGTTCGCCGACGGGGTGGCTCTTGGCGAGGGGGGAGCGGACGGCGGCGGGCAAGCCGCGGATGGCGCGGGCGATTTCCTGGCGGCCGCGGCGGTCGGCGATGAGGATGGTGGCGGAGTTGGCGCCGTTGGTGCTTTGTTCGAGGCGTTTGCGCAGGGGTGCGGGGATTTCTTCGACGGAGCGGTAGACGCGGGTTTTGCCATCGACTGCGATGAAGATCGTCGACGTTTTCAAAGTTACGCGAGACATTTGCGAACCATCCTCCGGGCCTGCAGCGCCGCGGACCGGCTCAACTGGTAGCCACGGCCTGTCCGTTGCGCGGGGGCGCCGGAGCACCTTCCGGCATGCCCGCCTGTTCCATTATTACCTGAATGAAGCCCAAGGCGGCTTTGGAAAGCGCCTTATCCTTGCGATAGATCAAACCGAGGCGGCGGATCATCGGTTCGGGGGCGAGCGAGACGGCGGCCAGTTTCCCGCTTCTGATTTCTTCCTTGCAGTGCGAGGCGGCGGAGAAGGCGTATCCGAGGCCGGCCATGGCGAAGCGCTTCATCATCTCGGTGGAGTCGAGTTCCATGGAGATTTGCAGTTGGCTTTCCACGGGCTCGAACCAGGCGTTGAGGCGCGTGCGCGTGGTGCCGGTTTTGGGAAGGAGGAGCGGCTTGCCAGCCAGATCGCGGCAGGTTACGGAGCGGCGCGAGGCGATGGGATCTCCACCGGGGACCAACAATTTAATCTCATCGGTGTGGAAGAGCGCGACCTCGAGGCGTTTTTCGCGGATGGGCAGTTGGGCGATGCCGAAGTCGGCGAGGTTGTCGGTGACGGCTTCGACGACGCGGGCGCCGTATGAGCGGTCGACGTGGATCTGGACGTTGGGAAACTGTTTTTTGTACTCGGAGAAGACGCCGGGGAGGATGTAGACGCAGGTGGCTTCGTTGGCGGCGATGAGGAGTTCGCCGCGGGGAACACGTTCGAGTTCGTTGATGGCGTCCTGGGCGTTGCGGCGGAGGGAGAGGATCTGTTCGGCGTAGGAGGCGAAGATTTTGCCGGCGGGGGTGAGGGCGATGCGGGTGCCGAGGCGCTCGAAGAGCGAGGTGTTGAGTTCCTGTTCGAGTTGGCGCACCTGTGCGCTGATCGCGGGTTGGGTGCGATAGCAGGTTTGTGCGGCTTTCGAGAAGCTCTTCAGCCGCACGATTTCGAGAAAGGTGTGTAGCTGGTCGAGGTCCATAGCCTGGGCGAATGCGTCTCCGCCGATCTAGATTAGTTTACCAGTTGTCCTAGTCTTCAAAATCGCGCACAACGGAGCCGTGCGGCCCTGTGCGCTCTGGCCGTGCCTGGCCTCGGCGTGGTACCTGTTTAGGAAGAGTGTCTGACACCCCATTATTTGAAACCAACATGCCCGGTCTTCGGCTTCGGGGACGGGGGAAGGTCCGGGACATTTACGAAGCCGGGGAATACCTCGTCATTGTGGCGACCGACCGGCTTTCGGCGTTCGACTGCATACTGCCGACGCCGATACCGGGCAAGGGGCGGGTGCTGACGGCGACGACTTTGTTCTGGCTGGATTTGTTGAAGGACATTGTGCCGAATCATCTGGTGTCGCCGCGGGTGCAGGATTATCCGGCGGAGTTTCAGCGGTTCGCGGACCAGTTGGAAGGGCGGTCGATGCTGGTGCGGCGGCTGAAGATGATTGAGGTAGAGTGCGTGGCGCGGGGGTATCTGGCGGGGTCGGGGTGGAAGGATTACAAGAGGACGGGGGCGATCTGCGGGATTGCGCTGCCGGGAGGGTTGGTGGAGAGCGACCGGCTGAGCGAGCCGATTTTCACACCGGCGACGAAAGCGCAGAGCGGGCACGACGAGAATGTTCCGGCGGCGGAGGTGGAGAAGTCGATTGGGGCAGAGTTGACGGGGAGGCTGCGGAGGCTGACGCTCGAGTTGTACAAGAGGGCGGCGGGTTATGCGCTGGAGCGGGGCATTCTGATTGCGGATACTAAGTTCGAGTTCGGGTTTCTGGACGGCGTGCTTCATCTGGGGGACGAAGTGTTGACGCCGGACTCGTCCCGGTTCTGGCCGAAGGAGACGTACAAGCCGGGTGGGCCCCAGCCATCGTTCGATAAACAGTTCGTAAGGGACTGGCTGGAGGCGAGCGGGTGGAACAAGCAGCCTCCGGCGCCGGCGCTGCCGGTGGAGATTGCGGCGCGGACGGCGGAGAAATATGCGCAGGCGTATCTGGCTCTCACGGGGAGAACGCTTTGAACGCGATCGACATCATTCTCGTGTTGCTGATCTGCTTGTCGGCGGTGGCCGGTTTTATGAGCGGGTTTTCGCGGCTGATCATCGGGTTGGCGGCGACGATTGTGGGTATTTTTCTTGGGTTCTGGTTCTATGGGCTGGTGGGGGATGCGCTGTTGCCCTATGTGCGCCGGCCGGAGATTGCCAACGCGATTGGGTTTCTGGTGATTCTGGGGGCAAGCATCGCGGTGGGGGCGCTGCTGGGGAAGGCGTTGGCGGCGCTGTTCCGGTGGACGGGGCTTTCATGGCTGGACCGGTTTTTGGGCGGGTTGGCGGGACTTGTGCGGGGGGCGGTTATTGCGGTGGCGCTGATGACGGTGGTGCTGGCGTTCGCGCCGAATCCGCCGCCGCAGATGCTGATCGACTCGCGGAGTTTGCCGTACGTGATGCGTTCGGCCACACTGCTGGCGGAGGTGACGCCGCGAGAGTTGAAGGACGCGATCACCGCGACGCAATCGAAGATTCACGATATGTGGGATACGGCGAAACCACACAAGGTGGCGGACGGGGACGAAAAACAGTAATGCCTCTGGTTGTTTTTGATCTGGACGGGACGTTGATCGACTCGAAGCGGGACCTGGCGAACTCCGTGAATGCGATGCTCGAACATTTCGGGCGGGCGACGCTGACGGTCGAGACCGTGTACAGCTACGTGGGCAACGGGGCGCCGGTGCTGGTTCGGCGGGCGCTGGGAGGAGAGCCGAGCGAGCAGGAAGCGGCGGAGGCGCTTCAGTTTTTCTACGCGTACTATCGGGAGCACATGCTGGACTACACGGTGGCGTATCCCGGGGTGCGGGAGGCGCTGGAGTCGCTGCGGGAGTCCGGGGCGCGGATGGCGGTGCTGACCAACAAGCCGGTGCGGTTCAGCGAGGAGATCGTGCGCGGGCTCGAGTTGGACCGGTATTTTTTCCGTGTCTACGGAGGAAACAGCTTCGAGTACAAGAAGCCGCATCCGGTGGGGATTGAGACGCTGCTGAAGGAGAGCGGCGAGACGAAAGAGGGGGCGTGGATGGTGGGCGACAGCGCGGTGGATATCAAGACGGCGCGGAATGCGGGGATTGCGGCGGCGGGGGTGACGTACGGGTTCCAACCGGAGACGCTGACGGCGGACCCACCGGACCTGTTGCTGGATGACCTGCGGGAGTTTGCGGCGGCGATATTGGCGTCGTAGGTTTTCACTGCGGGCTATTTGTACCGGACGCTTTCGAGGAGAAGGCCGGAGGAGGGGGCGGTCCAGGCGGCGACGTCGAGGTCCTTCCTTTTTTTGGCGGCGAGGAGTTCGGCGAAGTCGGTTTCGGTGATTTCGCCTTTGCCGAGTTTGACGAGGACGCCGGTGAGGCGGCGGACCATGCGCCAGAGGAAATGGGAGGCCTCGATGCGGAAGACGATGAGGGAGGCATCGGTTTCAATGCGGGCGGAGTCGACGACGACGAGGGTGGATTCGGTGGGGCGGGCGGGATCCTGGGCGCGGAAGTTGACGAAGTCGTGGCGGCCTTCGAGGGAGCGGGCGGCGCGGGCCATGGCAGGGACATCGAGAGCTTCCTTGACCCACCAGACGTAGCGTTTGGCGAAGGCGGTTTTGCGGGTGGAGATCTGGTAGCGATAGGCGCGGGATTCGGTGTCGTGGCGGGCGTGGAAGCGGGGATCGGCGCGTTCGGCTTTGAGGATGGCGATGTCGGCGGGGAGCAGGGAGTTTAAGGCATCGGCGAGTTCGGCGGGAGAGGGCGAGAATTTCAGCTTGGCGCGGAGGCTGGCGACCTGGGCGAGAGCGTGGACGCCTGCATCGGTGCGTCCGGCCCCTTGGAGATCGACGTCGGTGTGCAGGAACTCGGAGGCGGCGCGTTTCAGTTCGCCCTGGATGGTGCGGGCGTTGATTTGTTCCTGCCAGCCGCTGTAGCGGCCGCCGTCGTACTCGATGATGAGCTTCCAGTTGTGAACGGTTCCCGATTCTTTTCGCATGATTTGTGTTTATCCGCGCGCGGCTCCGGTGCTACGCTTGGCGCAGAAGGGGGCGGTTGTGCGCATTGCCAAACATTTCTTCATTCTCGCGTTGTTCGTGGCGGCGTGCGTGGGGCAGGAAACGGCGCGGATGGACGAGGTGGTGCGGTCGTATGTCTCGGGCGGGAAATTCATGGGCTCCGTGCTGGTGGCGCGGGGCGGGGAAGTGTTGTTCGACAGAAGCTACGGGTCGGCGGATCTTGAGTGGAACATACCGGACTCGCCGCGGACGAAGTTCCGGCTGGGGTCGCTGACCAAGCAGTTCACGGCGGCGTGCGTGCTGCTTCTGGAAGAGCGGGGCAAGCTGAAGACGTCGGATCCGGTTTCGAAGCTGATGCCGGACGCGCCGGCGGCGTGGCGGGAAGTTACGATCTACAACCTGCTGACGCATACGTCGGGGATTCCGAATTTCACGAGTTTTCCGGAGTACCGGAAACTGGAGCCGTTCCCGATGACGCCGGAGCAGATTGTGGCGACGTTCCGGGACAAGCCGCTGGATTTTTCGCCGGGGACGAAGATGAGTTACTCGAACTCGGGATACATCGTGTTGGGTTATCTGATCGAGAAGGCGGCGGGCGAGCCGTATGGGGAGTTCCTGGAGAAGAACATCCTGACACCGCTGGGGATGAAGGACACCGGACTCGATTCGAGCGCGATGATCCTGGCGCGGCGGGCCGAGGGATATGTCAACCAGGGCGGGCAGATGGACCATGCGGGCTACATCAACATGACGATTCCGTATTCGGCGGGGGCGATGTATTCGACGACGCATGATCTGCTGCGGTGGGAAGAGGCGCTATATGGGGGGAAGTTACTCAAGCCGGAGTCGCTCAAGAAGATGACGACGCCGTTTCTCGACCACTACGGGTGCGGGATTTTTGTGGAGGAGAAGAGTGGGCGGATGGTGTATTCGCACGGGGGCGGGATCGAAGGTTTCAATACGTATCTGGCGTACTATCCGGCGGACCGGCTTGCAGTGGTGGCGCTGTCGAATGTGAACGGGACGGCGCCGCAGGATATTGGGGTGAAGCTTGCGGCGGCGGCGCATGGGGAGAAAGTGGTGCTGGCTTCGGAGCGGCGGGAGGTGACGGTACCGGGGGCGGTGCTTGATTCTTACGTGGGGACTTATGAGCTGGCTCCGAATGTGGAGGTTTACATCCGGCGGGCGGGGGACGGACTTACGACGCAACTCAGCGGGCAGCCGAGTTTTCCGCTGTTTGCGGAGTCCGAGACGCGGTTCTTTTTGAAGGTGGTGGATGCGCAGATCGACTTTGAGAAGAGCCCGGCGGGCAAGGTGACGTCGCTGGTGCTGCATCAGAACGGGCGGGACATGCCGGCCCCGCGCAAGAGTGGGGCGACGCCGGAGCATACGGCGGTGGAGTTATCGCCGGAAGCGTTGGCGCAGTATCCGGGCAGTTACTCGATGGGGCAAGGGATGACGATCGAGGTGACGCTGGGCAATGGACAGCTTGCGGCGCAGCTTACGGGGCAGCCGAGTTTTCCGATTTACGCGGAGGCGCCGGACAAGTTTTTCTATCGCGTGGTGGATGCGCAGATTACGTTTGAGCGGAACGCGGCGGGCGCGGTGACGGGCCTGGTGCTGCACCAGGGAGGGCAGAGGATCGAGGGGAAGCGGCAGTAGGTTATTTAACCGGCTGGAGGCCGCGGAGTTGATCGAGTTTGGCGCGGGCGGCGCCGGAGTCGATGGATTCGGCGGCGAGGCGCATGGCTTGGGCTGGGGAATCGGCGAGGCCGGCGGCGATGAGGGCGGCGGCGGCGTTGATGAGGACGATGTCGCGGGCGGGGCCTTTGGCGCCGGCAAGGACGGCTTCGGCGATGGAGCGGTTGTGTTCGGGGTGTGCGCCGGCGATGTCGGCGAGGGAGGCGCGGGGGACGCCGAAGTCGGAGGGGAACCAGACGCGTTCGACGACTTGTCCGGGCGTGACTTCGAAGACGGCGGTGGAGCCGGTGGTGGTGACTTCGTCGATGCCGTCGGAGCCGTGGACGACGAAAGCGAAGTCGGCGCCGAGCGAGGCGAGGGCGTGGGCCATGAGGCGGGCGGTGTGAACGCTCGGAGCGCCGATCAACTGGCGTTTGGCGCCGGCGGGATTGGTGAGCGGGCCGAGGAGGTTGAAGACGGTGCGGGTTTTCAGTTCGCGGCGGATGGGCTGGACGTGGCGCATGGCGGGATGGAGGGCGGGGGCGAAGAGGAAGCCGATGCCGGTCTGGCGGATGGAGTGGGACATTTCGGCGGGATCGATGGGGATGCGGACGCCGAGGGCTTCGATGAGGTCGGCGCTGCCGCAGAGGCTGGAAAGAGACCGGTTGCCGTGCTTGGCGACGCGGACGCCGGCGCCGGCGGCGACGAGGGCGGCGATGGTGGAGATGTTGAAGGTTCGGGGGCCTTCGCCGCCGGTGCCGCAGGTATCGAGCAGGGGGCCGGGGGCGCGGTCGACTTCGACGCGAGTGGCGCGTTCGCGCATGGCGCGGGCGAAGCCGGTGAGTTCGGCTTCGGTTTCGCCTTTCATTTTGAGGGCGACGGTGAAAGCGACGGTGAGGGTGGGATTGAGTTCGCCGTCGAGGATGGCGAGCATGGCCTGACGGGCGGATTCGGCGTCGAGGTTCTCGCGGCGGAGGACGCGGTGCAGGATTTCGAGAAACTGGGCGCTCATTGCGCCTCCGGGGCGGGAGCGAAGTGCAAGCCGGCGGCGAGCGGATGGATTTGGCGGCGGGATGAGGCGAGTTCGAAGAGGATTTTGCCGTCGTCCTGTGTGTCGGCCTGACCGGCGAAGACCTCGGCGCCCTGGGCAGCCTGAAGGTTTTCCAACCGCACGCGGGGGCGGCCGCCGGCGAAGGTGAGATGGAAGGTTCCGGTCATTTGGTCGAAGAGGGTGTCGGGGGCGAGCTGAATTCCTTCGGCGGCGAACGTGCCCTGTGCGAGGGCGGAATCGACGAGCGAGACTCCGGCGCCGGCGGCGGAGAGCGAGCCTTCGAAGCGCAGAGTGCCGTTGCGCCAGCTTAGACCATCGACACGGCCGGTGAGGCGGAAGCGGGGAACCGCGGCGAAGTTGACGGCGAGTTTTCCGGAGCCCTCGGCGTCCCCGCGCTGCCAGGTGATGTTGTCGAGGGCGAGGGAGGCGCCCTGCCAGTTCAGTTGCGCCTTTGCCGAGCCGAGCGAGACGCCGGAAGCGAGCAAGGAGGGGACATCGAGGGTTCCGGTGAGGTCGCGTCCGGCGAGCCATGCGGGTTCCGGATGGCGGCGGAGACGAAGACGCGCCAGCAGGCCCTCCTCGCCGTTGATGAGCGGGCGCATGGCGTGGGCAAGATCGGCGAGGTCGAGTTCGGGGACGACGAGGCGGAGGCGGGCGTTGTTGGGGCTGGAATGGTAATCGCCTTCGAAATGAATTTTGCCGGCGCGGCCGCGCATACGGGTAATTTGCAGCCGGGTGTCTTCGAAGGACACGACGGCGGAGAGGCGCACCGGGGAGGCGAGGTCCGGGAGGGCGATTTCGGCGCCTTGCAATTCGTAGCGTCCGGTCCAGGCGATGTCCTCGCCCGGCGCGATGGTGAAGTTCGCCTCGCCGCTCCAGGTTCCGGCGCGGCAGGAGTTGAGCAGGGGAATGGGGGACGCGCCGAGGGCGTCGCTTAGCTGGCGGGCTTCGGTGACCGCGAGATGCGTTGTGGAAACGTGAATGGCCAGGGTTGGCGCGGTCATGTTGTATCGCAGGCTTGCCTCCGCGGTGTGCCCACCGGGAAGGGTGATCTCCGCGGGACCGAACGAAGCCTCGTCGCCGTCGAGGTTCAACTCGCCGCGCGGGATGGACATGCCGGCGACGGAAGCGGAGGTGAGGACGGCGCTGCCGCTCCAGCCTTTTGCGTTGTCGTATCCGAGGGTTCCGTTCCAGACGCCTGTGATGGGGACGCCATCGGGTATGGGAGCGCCGAAGTGGCGTGCGGCCGCGGCCATGGGATTTGCAGGAGCGTCCTTCATGGTGGCTTCGAGGCTCCACTTGGGCGTGCGGAGGAAGCCGTCCACGGCGAGATGGAGGCTCACGGGTTCGGTCTTGGCTTCGGCGGATTCCGTTTCGAGATCGAGCGTCTGGCCGGCGAGGTTGGCGGTGCCGCGGACGCGGAGTGGCCAGCCTTCGCCCTGGGCGGGCATGAGGTCCCAGCGGTGGACGTCCGCGAGGTTGAGGTTACCGGTGAGAGCGAGTCCGGAGAGGGAGCCGTCGAGGTGGAGGGAGGCGTCGACGAGTCCGTGCACGCCGGGGTCGTGGCCGAGGAGGAGGGTCATCAGGTCCGAGATGTGGCTTTGTTCGAGTTGCAGGCCCATGCTGAGGCGGTTGCGGCCGTCGGGGCCGGGTAGGAAGAGGCCGCGGGCGCTGACGGCGGCGAAGCCTTCGGCGGGACGGTCCGTGCGCGCGGGGGAACCGGAGAAACGGACTCCGATGGCGCTGTTGGGGGCGGGGTAGATATCTACGTCGGCGTCACTCAAGTAGAAGATGGACATCGTGTCGCCGAATTTAAAGTTGAGGCGGGTGGAACGAATTTCGATGGCGGGGACGTTTGCGGAGGCGGGGGCTCCGGTGAGGTACTCTTCGACGTTCCAGGGGCCGGCGGGGGTTTTGACGAGGTTGACGGTGGCGTCGTTGAGGCGGAGGGTGGAGAAGGAGAGGTGGCCGGTCCAGAGCGAGGTGAGGCGGACGACGGCTTCGAGGGAGCCGACGTAGGCGAAGGGTTCGGGGCCGGCGGCGGGGTTGTCGCCGATGAGGACGTCTTTGATTTCGAACCCCGGGCCGCGGAAGAGGCTGTAGTGGGCCTCGCCGACTTTGACGGGGCGGTGGAGGCTGCGCTCGAGGGCGGCGCGGATGCGCTCGCGATATGGACCGGCGTTGACCATGGGGGCGAGGAGTCCGATGGCGACGAGGGCGGCGGAGGCGGGGAGGACGATGCGGGTGAGGAGGCGTTTCCAGGTCATGGGGCGAGCGCCTCGATGGCGGCGAGGTCTTGGGGGGAGTCGGCGTCGGTGACGGCGCCGGGGTCGTTTACGTCGATAAGCGAGTCCGGGGTGCGATGGCGGGCGATGATGTCGCGGGCGGGTTCGTTGGCGGGGGCGGCGAGGAGGTCGCGGGCGACGGCCAAGGAGATGCAGACGGGGTGGCCGCGCTTGCCGTTGAAGACGGGAACGGCGACGGCGACGCGGCGTTGGAGGAATGCGTCGAGGACGGCGCGGGCGGTTTCGGAGCGGACGGCGGGGCAGTCGACGACGGTGAACATGGCGCCGGCATCGGCGATGGGCGCGGCGGCGAGACCGCACTGGAGGGAAGAGAGCATGCCGCGGGCGGGGTCGGGATTGACGGCGATGCGGATGCCGGGGCGGCCGGCGAGGGAGGATTCGATTTCTTCGCGATGGAAGCCGAGAACGAGGACGAGGGGGTTGCAGAGCGGGGCGAGCAGGGCGATGGCGCGATCGAGGAAAGTGACGCCGCCGAGGGTGAGCAGCGCCTTGGGGCGTCCCATGCGAACGGAGGCGCCCGCAGCGAGGATAATGCCGGCCGGGGTCACTTTTCCTGCAGGATGGATTTGCGATCGTCGCCGAAGATGGTTTTGGCGAGGCCGCGCCATGAGCCGTCGGGGGCGCGGCGGACGGCGATCATTTCGGCGACTACGGCGACGGCGATTTCCTCGGGTGTGATGGCGCCGATGTCGAAGCCCATGGGGGAGTAGATGCGGTCGAATGCGTCCGCGGGTATGCCTTCGGCGTGGAGATGCTTCACGACGCCGATGACCTTGCGGCGGCTGCCGATCATGGCGATGTAGCGGGCTGGGGTTTGGACGGCCCAGCGGAGGACGCGCATGTCGTCGCGGTGGCCGCGGGTGACGATGACGACGTAGCTGGTGTCGCGGAGTTCGATTTTCGGGAAGACGTCTTCGTACTCTTCGGCGTAGATGGCTTCGGCTTCGGGGAAGCGGTCGCGATTGGCGAAGGCTTCGCGGTTGTCGACGATGATGGTGGAAAAGCCGGCGAGGTTGGCGGCTTTGGAGAGGCTGCGCGAGATGTGGCCGGCGCCAAAGATGTAGGCTTTGGGCGAGGGGATGACGGGTTCGACGAAGACGCTCAACTGTCCTCCGCAGATCAGGCCGTTGTCGTAGGCGGCGTCCTCGCCGAGGGTGAAGCGCAACTGGCGGGGGCGTTCGGTTTGCATCACTTCGCGGGCGGCGTTCCAGACTTCGGCTTCGACGCAGCCGCCGCCGATGGTGCCGGCGATGGAGCCGTCTTCGCGAACGAGCATTTTGGCGGACTCGTAGCTGGGGATCGAGCCGTTGACTTCGACAATGGTCGCGAGGGCGCATTTCTGGCCCTGTCTGCGGAGACGCAGTAACTCCTCGTAGACGTCCATCGGATCTGAGATTTAGTTTAGCGCGGCGGGGTTGGGTGGGACGGACTCGAGCAAACCCGCGGTGTGGGCGCTTGGTGGGGAAATTGTGGGTTAAGCTAAGAATTCTTGGTATGGGACGGAAGGCGCAAAAGAACGATTCGTTGCCCGCTTCCCTGGACATGTTGATTCTGCGGACGCTGTCGCTGCGCAACCTTCATGGATACGGCATAGTCCAGTTCCTGCAACGATCGTCCGACAACGAGCTCCTCGTGGAGGAGGGCTCGCTGTACCCCGCTCTCCAGCGGCTGGAGCTAAACGGCTGGATCGACGGTGACTGGGGCGTGACATCGAACAATCGCCGGGCGAGGATCTACAAGATCACTTCGGCTGGACGCAAACAGTTGGCGGTTGAGACCCGGAAATACGCGAAACTCACGCTGGCGATCGCCCGTGTGATGGGAGCGGAGTAACGAAAGATGTTGATACGGCGACTGAGGTATTGGATGGAGAGCGCCAGGCGCGGCGAGGCGCTGCGTGAGGAAATGGAGCTCCACCTTGCGGAGAAGGCCGCGGAACTGGAAGCAGACGGAACGACGCCGGAGAGCGCGCGGGCGGAAGCGCGCCGGAGATTTGGGAACGTCGGCCTGAAGCACGAAGAGGCACGGGAGATTTGGATCAAGCGGTTTTGGCTCGAGCTGGGCCAGGATGTCCGCTATGGGTGCCGCGCCATGGCGGCCAACAAGGCATTCAGCGCGCTCGCGGTCCTGTTGCTGGCGCTGGGCATCGGGGCCAATACTGCGATCTACAGCTTAATGGACTCGATTCTGTTGCGCTCGTTGCCGGTGGCCGATCCCGAATCACTGGTCGTTTTGAATTGGCATAGCCGGCCGCCCCAGGACGCCAGTGGGGAATAGGAACACGTCATACACGGGGTGCAAGGCATTCTCTGGCCGGGCGAGAGAGGCGACATGGTCAGCGGGATGTTCCCGTACGCCGCGTTCGAGACGCTTCGCGAGGAGAATCCCGTCTTTTCCACGCTCTTTGGATACTTTAATGGACAACACCATAACCTAGCCGTCCGCGGGCAGGCCACGAGCGCCAGGACGGAGTACGTCACCGGCGACTATTTCCGAGGCCTGGGCGTGACGCCGGCCGCGGGACGTCTGATCGATTCCGAAGACGACCGTCCCGGCGCGGCGCCGGTGGCCGTAATCAGTTTTGCTACGAGTCAAAATCGCTTTGGAGGACCGGCGAATGCGATTGGGCAGCCGATTCTCGTTGATAACACCTCCTTGACGGTGATCGGGGTGGCGTCGGCGGAATTCTTCGGAGTGGACCCGGCGGCGGCGCCGGACCTTTACCTTCCATTGCACACGAATCTGCTCGTGGACGGCGCCCAAGCGGCTCGTATGTATCCCGACGGAAACTTCTACTGGATCGAAATGATGGGCCGTCTGCGTCCCGGCGTAAACATGGCCCAGGCTCAGGCATTGCTGGCTCCTCGTTTCCATCAATGGGTTGCCACCACCGCGAAGACCGCCGGTGAGCGCGCCAGGCTGCCCGCGCTGATTTTGAATCCCGGCGCCGCCGGTCTGGGCAGCTTGCGCCGCAGGTATTCCAAGCCTCTGTACGTGCTTCTGACGATGGTTGGATTGATTCTGGCGATCACGTGCGCGAACATCGCGAATCTGCTGCTGGCGAGGGCCGCCGCGCGACGCCGCGAAATGGCGGTCCGGCTCAGCCTGGGAGCGGGACGGTTCCGCGTCGTGCGGCAGTTGCTTACCGAGAGTGTGATGCTGGCGTCGCTGGGCGGAGCATTCGGGGTCTTGTTTGCGATCTGGGGCGTACGAGCGCTGATATTTCTGCTCTCCAACGGGCGGGAGAACTTTACGCTGCACGCGGAATTGAACTGGAACGTGCTGGGCGTGACGGCGGCGCTCTCCGTAGTTTGCGGCCTGTTATTTGGCCTCGCTCCCGCGATTCAGTCGACGCGTCCGGATGTCATGCCCGCGCTACAGAGTGGCCGCGGGGGTGGACCGCGCCGCCGCGCGCAGCATGTTCTGGTGGCCGCCCAAATCGCGTTCTCTTTTCTCATCCTGGCCGCCGCGGGTCTGTTTGTCCGGACACTCAACAAGCTGCACTCGGTCGAGCTGGGATACGCCCGCGAGAACATCCTTCTGTTTTCGTTGAATGCGCGCCAGGCCGGGCATCGCGACCCGGAGATCGGCACTTTTTACGAGGATCTGCGCAAGCGGTTCGAATCGATCCCCGGAGTGAGAAGCGCGACGCTTTCGCAATCGTCGATCATCAGCGCGGGCGAGGCTGGGGGCGCATACAGGGGAACAATGAAGATCGGCGCTGTGACCGTCCTGGGCGCAGGCGTCATGGTAGTGGGGCCGCGTTTCCTCACGACGATGCGGATTCCGATCCGGGCCGGGCGTGAGATTGACGACCGCGACCGGCCGGACTCCGCGCCGGTTGCAGTGATCAGCGAGCGGCTGGCGCGGACTTACTTCGGGAACGAGGATCCGGTGGGCCGCCGGATCACGTTCGTGGGCGACAATCGCGATCTCGAAATCGTCGGCGTGTCGGCGAACGTGCACTACGGTGGTCTGAAACGGGAGAGTCCGATGACCGTGTTCGTAGCGGCCAGCCAGTTTTCTCCGGACCGGGTAACCTACGCGCTGAGCACCGTGGGCGATCCGCTGGGGTATCTCAGGAGTGTGCGTGAGATCGTGCGGGAGGCAGATTCAGGCATACCCATCACAAACGTGGTCACACAGGCTGAGGAAATCGATCGGACGATCAACCAGGAAGTCACGTTCGCGAAACTATGCACGGGTTTCGCGGTTCTCGCTTTGCTGATCGCGTGCGTGGGAATCTACGGGACGATGTCCTACAGCGTCGCGCGGCAGGCCGGCGAGATTGGGATCCGTATGGCTCTGGGTGCGCAACGCGGCGCCGTGGTTTGGATGGTTCTGCGCCGGGTTCTACTACTCGCCGGAGTGGGACTGGCGATGAGCGTGCCTGCCGCGTTCAGCGCATCCCGGCTTATCAAATCGCTTCTGTTCGAGACCCGGCCCAATGATCCGGGAACGCTGGCGCTGGCCGGCGCCGTACTGCTTAGCGCCGCGATTCTCGCCGGTTACGCGCCGGCGAGGCGGGCGTCGCGGATTGATCCGCTGGCGGCTCTTCGGCAGGAATAGGACATGGCCCTTCGTCGCGTGATGAGGGACGAACATTTCCCGCGGCGGCGCACGTCAATTACGGGAACCGCTCGCGATAGAAGCAGAGCTACTCCGGCGCAGTGAACTGAGCAGTCCAGAATCGTGTCGCGACAGAGACGACGCAGTTCAGTTCGTTGGGATGGGATCGAGGAGGCGGACGCAGCGAAGTGCTGGATGACACGCCACCCGGAATTTGGCCGGTTCTTCGTCGACTTGACGGATATAGGCGCAACCCGGCGATTGGACGAGGCCGGGTGGCGGCGATTCGGGCGGAGTGCGGTGTGGGCGATTGGTGGGACGATCGCTCGCTTGTAGGGGCGTTATGCGCCGGCGCCGCGGCTCACGGGGCGTGAGCGGGGCGTGGCCGTTTCGGTAGCGTGCCTGGACGGGCCGCCTCGAACCGGGGTCCGTTCCTGATTCCGCACCGGGACGTCTCAGCGACAAACCGTCCACTTGGGTTCAGGATCGCCGGCAATGCGCCCGGAGTCCTTCTTTCAGATTCGCGGGTGGGGCGTTACGCAACCAGGTGGCGAAGCAAGCCGGTCGACTGACATCGCGGGTGATATGATATTGTATGCGATGTGAGATTGGTGTTGGACACCGACGTCGTCGTCGCGGCAATGCGCAGTCCGGCCGGCGCTTCGGCTGCTATCCTTCGCTCGATTCGCCGGGGAGAGGCGACGTTGCTCTTGAGTGTTCCCCTCGCCATGGAGTACGAAGCCATCTGCCAGCAAGGAGAGCATCGTTTCTCTGCCGGGTTGAGCCAGGCGCAATTGGATATCTTTGTGACGGCGGTGATCGCGATGGCTGAGCCCGTGCGAACCCATTTTCTGTGGCGTCCGCAACTCAGGGATCCCGGCGACGAGATGGTGCTGGAGGCGGCGGTCAACGGCCGCGCGGATGCGCTTGTCACATTTAACAGGCGGGACTATGGAGAGGCGCCCAACCGTTTTGGGGTGGAACTTCTGCTTCCGCGAATCGCAATTGGGAGGATCAGACGATGAAGGAGACTCAGACATATCCTTTAAGGCTTCCACGCTCGCTAAAAGCGGCGGTGGAGCGGCTCAGCCGGGAAGACCAGACCAGCATTAATCAATTTGTCGCCACGGCAGTGGCGGAAAAAGTGTCGGCGCTCCAGACCGCGGAATTCTTCGCGGACCGGAAAGCGCGGGCGGATTTTGCCTCGTTCGATAAGATCATGCGGCGCCGCCGAGGGGCGGCGCCCCGTGACGGCGATGAAATGCCGCCACGAGCCAAATAAGAACTGGCGCTGCGGTTTGGGCGTTAGGCGGCAAGTGACGGATCAGCGTTGCGAAACCGATTTCAGGCTCACTTTGACCAACTACCGGCAGGTCCATTCGTTAGTCCGAGTAAGGCAAAGACGCTCAATTTCTCCGGGCTCCCGGGCGCCCGTTTGAGAACAAATGATCACGAAATCCAGAGACGCCGTAATCTTCGCCGCAACGTTGATACTCATGGCTGGCAGCGTTGACGCGCAGACGCATCTGGATACGACGGAAATCGATCAGGCCGTGATCTCTAAACTGTCGGCCCAGTTTGGAATCAACTCCATAGTCATCACGCATCTGGATCTGACACAGCCGTTTCAAACGAAATCCCGGTGGAGCTTCGTCGCCGCTAAACAGCCTGATGAGGACAGTAGCGCCGAGGACGGAGCGGGCAACCGAAGAGGGGCGATATCTCTTTGCTTTGTGAAGAACGACGAGCCGGACTGTTCAGAGGAGATGTTCGTCGCGAAGTATCGAGAAGAGAAAATTAGCTTCGATCCCGGGCCGGGGCCATTCTACGAACTCTTTGCGAGCGACGTTGTATTTGCGGGACCGGGGAGAACGCTCCCGTTGCTAAGGATAAAGAGCTGTACGATGAGCGGGGCGAATGGGAATTGCGGAGTTTCGACGTTCCTGTTCGCTTACGATCGAAGGGCGGACAGGTTTCGTGTCGTTTTCTTCAACATGATGGGACGGAATAACAACCAGGAAGCGCGGCTTGTTGAGAACGGCCCGCTGCTTGGGAGTGTAATTGTCGCTTATCCGACAAACGATCCACCATTTACTTACTTCGTGGAGGTCTACAAGCGAATTTCCGACGGGGAGTATTCGAGGGTGTTGAGATATCGAGGTCACACCCGTTACGGCGACGGCAATCTTCTCGCGGTCATCGATTCAGAAATGCCAGAAACCCTTCGGCGGCTAGGTCTTTGGAAGGCAGGTGACGCGTTGCCAGTTCCGCCGAGAATGCCTCGAGTATGTACGCGGCTCGTGATGCGCAAGGGTGTCGAGTGGTGTGAACCGAATTAATGCCGTGGAAATGAGGGATGCGCATCGGGTGACTTCGGCAACGGACTCATTAGGGATTACTCCCGAGTAGCGATCGGGCATAATTGAGACGTGCCGAGGGCAATTTCCGTGGACCCGGAGACGATGCACGACGTGCCCGTGTTCCGGGGGACGCGCGTGCCCGTCCAGACGCTGCTCGACTATCTCGAGGGCGGAGAGACGCTGGAGGATTTCCTTGAGGGGTTCCCAAGGGTTTCCCGCGAGATGGCTCTGGAGGCTCTTTTAGAGGCTAAGCGGCTGTTGTTGGCCAGCAGTTGAGCGTTCGGGCCGACGCGGTTGCGGGCTCTGTTACGTTCGTTAAGGTGAGCCGGATTCAACTTGCGCCGGGTGTAGCGCTGCTGTTTGACCTCGATGGGGTCATTATCGATTCGATGCCGATGCATACGCTGGCTTGGGAGAAGTATATGGAGAGCCATGGCGTGAACGTGGCGGACCTGACGCAGCGGATGCATGGGGCGCGAAACGATCAGATTGTCGAGCGTTTCTTCGGGCGGACGATGAGCCCAAAGGAGGTGTTCGAGCACGGGGCGGCAAAGGAGAGGCTGTTCCGCGAGATGATGGCGCCTCGGATTGAGGAGCATCTGGTGGCCGGGATCCGCGAGTTTCTCGCGGCGGTGGAGGGCGCGCCGATGGCGATCGGGTCGAACGCGGAGCCGGACAATGTCACGTTCACTCTGGATGGGGCGGGGATCCGGCGGTTCTTCCGCGTGATAGTGGACGGACAGCAGGTGGCGCGGGGGAAGCCGCAGCCGGACGTGTATCTGCGGGCGGCGGAGCTATTGGGCGTGGATCCGGGGGCGTGTGTGGTTTTCGAGGATTCGGCGCCGGGGGTGGAAGCGGGGCTGAATGCGGGGGCGAAAGTGGTGGGAGTGGCGACGCATGTGCGGGCGCTGAGCGGCGTGTCGCTGATGGTGGAGAACTTTCTGGATCCGCGGCTGAAACCATTTCTCGAGTCGATTGTTCCAACGGCGGCAAAAACCGCTTCCGAAGACCCGGCATGCCAAAATGAAAGAACATGACGGGAAACCAGATCCGCCAGCAGTTTCTTGACTTTTTCGAGGCGCGCGGGCATCGCGTGGTGCGCAGTTCGTCGCTGGTGCCTGCCAACGACCCGACGCTGCTATTTGCCAACGCCGGGATGAACCAGTTCAAGGACGTGTTCACAGGCGTGGAGCAGCGGGCGTATTCGCGCGCGGCGAGCAGCCAGAAATGTGTGCGGGCGGGCGGCAAGCACAACGACCTCGACAATGTGGGGTACACGCGGCGGCATCACACGTTTTTCGAGATGCTGGGGAATTTTTCGTTTGGGGACTATTTCAAGGCCGAGGCGATTGCGTTTGCCTGGGAACTGATTACGCGGGACTGGGCGCTCGAGAAGGACAAGCTGTACGTGACGGTGTTCCGCGAGGACGATGAGGCGGCGCGGTTGTGGACGGAAGTGGCGGGTGTGCCGGCGAGCCGGATCTTCCGGATGGACGAGAAAGACAACTTCTGGCAGATGGGCGAGACGGGGCCGTGCGGGCCGTGTTCGGAGATTCACTACGACCTGGGTCCGGAGGCGGCGGAGCCGGGGCGGGAGCATGAAGAATTTCCCGAGGACGGCGGCGGGCGGTTCATGGAGATCTGGAACCTGGTGTTCATGCAGTTTGAACGCTCGGCGGATGGGGCGATGACGCCGCTGCCGCGGCCGTCGATCGATACGGGGATGGGGCTGGAGCGCGTTGCGAGCGTGCTGCAGGGGAAGACTTCGAACTACGAGTGCGACCTGCTGAGCCCGATTGTGGATCTGGCGGGGAGGCTGTTCGGGCCGGCGGCGCCGGTGGCGGCGTTGCGGATCAATGCGGACCATGCGCGTGCGGCGGCGTTTCTGGTTCATGATGGCGTGCTGCCGTCGAATGAAGGGCGCGGGTATGTGCTGCGGAAGATCATACGGCGCGCGCTGCGGCATGGGCGGCTGGCCGGGCGGACGGCGCCGTATCTGGCCGAGTTGACCGCGTTTGTGGCGCGGTTGATGGAGCCGGGGTATCCAGAGAT
Source organism: Bryobacterales bacterium (assembly GCA_027459465.1). Taxonomy (GTDB): domain Bacteria; phylum Acidobacteriota; class Terriglobia; order Bryobacterales; family Bryobacteraceae; genus JAJYKC01. Next base: position 18,917 of record DAIDIH010000198.1, read on the forward strand.
GATCGAGAGCATTCCCCGCGTGAGCCGGGTGGTGACCGAAGAAGAACATCGGTATGCGTCGACGTTTCAGGTGGCCGAGAGGGTGTTCTTCGATGAGGCGCGGTCGGCGGAAGGCGGGCTGCTGCCGGGTGCGGCTTCGTTCAAGCTGTATGACACGTACGGCCTGGCGCTCGATGAGCAGCGGGACCTGGCGCGGGAGCATGGGCTGACGATTGACGAAGCCGGCTTCGAGGCCGAGATGGAGAAGCAGCGCACGCGGGCGCGGGCTTCGTGGAAAGGGGCGGCGAAGGCGGCGATTCCGGAGGTGTACCGGACGCTGCCAACGACCGAGTTCATCGGGCGGGAGACGTTGGAAGCGCCGGTGCGGCTGGAGCGGGTGATCGAGCGGGATGGGCGCGTGGAGCTACTGCTGGATGTGACGCCGTTTTACGCCGAAGCGGGCGGGCAGGTGGGCGACCGCGGGGTGCTGGTTTTTGCGTCGACGGGCGAGCCGGCGGCTGAGGTGGAAGATACGTACAAGCCGGCGCCGGGCGCAATTCTGCACAAGGCGCGGCTGCTAGCGCCGCTGAAGGGCGGGGAAAAGTTGATTGCGCGCGTGGATGGGCCGCGGCGCGAGGCGATCATGCGGAACCACACGGCGACGCATCTGCTTCATGCCGCGCTGCGGCGGGTGCTGGGCGGCCACGTGAAGCAGGCGGGCAGCGTGGTGGATCCGAACCGGCTACGGTTTGATTTTACGCATTACGCTCCGGTGCACGCGGATGAGTTGGCGCAGATTGAGCTGCTGGCGAACCGGGAGATTTTAGAAAACATCGCGGTGCGGACCGATGTGATGGAACTCGATGACGCGCTGAAGACCGGGGCGATGGCGCTTTTCGGGGAGAAGTACGGCGAGAAGGTGCGTGTGGTGACGATCGAGGATTTCAGCCGCGAGCTTTGCGGCGGGACGCATGTCGATCAGACGGGGGACATCGGGGTTTGCAAGATCGTCAGTGAGGGCGGGATTTCGGCGGGCGTGCGGCGGATTGAGGCGATCACGGGCGGCGTGGCGCTGGAACGGTTCCAGGAAGCGCTGCAGTCGCTGGGGAGGGTTTCGTCGCTGGTGGGTTCGAGCGGGCATGCGGATCCGACGCCGCAGATTGAGAAATTGCTCGAGGAGAATAAGGCGCTGGAGAAGCAGCTTGAGCAGTTGAAGGCTCGGCTGGCGCAGGCGCGGGCGGGGCAACTGGAGCAGTCGGCGAGGACGTTGAAGGGAGTGAAGGTGCTGGCGGCGGAAGCTCCGGGGATGGACCGGGCGCAGTTGCGGGCGTTGGCGGATTCGCTGCGGGCGAAGTGGAAGACGGCGGTGGTGGTGCTGGCTTCGACGGAGGATGCGAGCGTGTCGATTGTGACGGCGGTGACCAAGGATCTGACCGGGCGCGTGCATGCGGGGAAACTGGCCGGGGTGCTGGCGCAGGCAGTGGGCGGCAAGGGCGGTGGGCGGCCGGACATGGCGGAGGCGGGCGGGAAGGATCCGGCGGCGCTGGCGGGGGCGCTGGATCAGATTTACTCGTCGATTGAGGCGCAGCTTTAATGGCGGCCAGTTACGACGTTGTGATCATTGGCGCGGGGCCGACGGGGCTTGCGTGCGGGATTGAGATCGGGCGGGTGGGGTTGAAGGCGCTGATTCTCGACAAGGGTTGCGTGGTCAATTCTCTGTACAACTATCCGACGAACATGGTGTTTTTCACCACACCGGAGTTGCTGGAGATTGGCGGGCTGCCGATGACGTCGCTGAACGAGAAGCCGGGGCGGACGGAGGCTCTGAAATACTATCGGCGGGTGGCCGACCACTATAAGCTGAATGTTCGCCAGTACGAACTGGTGCTCGCGATTGAGGGTTCGGACGATAACTTCACGGTGGTGACGGATAAGGGGCGGTATGGGTGCCGGAAGGTGATTCTGGCGACCGGCTATTACGATGTTCCGAATCTGCTGAACGTGCCGGGCGAGGACCTGAGCAAGGTCATTCATTATTACAAGGAAGCGCATCCGTATTACAACCACGATGTGCTTGTGGTTGGGGCGAAGAATTCGGCGGCGATCGCGGCGCTGGAACTGCACTGGACGGGGGCGCGGGTGACGCTGGTGCATCGCGGTGCGCGGCTATCGGAGAAGATCAAGTACTGGATCAAGCCGAATATCGAGAACCGGATCAAGAACGGCGAGATCCGGGCGTATTTCAACACGACGGTGCGGGAAATTCTGCCGAAGGAAGTGGTGCTTTCGACGCCGGAGGGGGAAGTGTGGCTCAAAAACGATTTTGTGTTTGCGATGACGGGCTACCGGCCGGACCTGGAGTTTCTTTCGGAGAACGGGATTGTGCTGGATGCGAAGACGCAGCGGCCCCGGACGAATCCGGAGACGTTGGAGAGCGACCGGCCGGGGGTGTATCTGGCGGGAGTGATTGTAGCGGGGATGCACACGAACGAGATTTTTATCGAGAACGGGCGATTCCACGGGGCGGCGATCGCCAAAGCGATCGCCGCCCGGGTTTCCCCTGCACCCTGCCCCTCAGCCCAACGCTGAGGGCTTCCCGGCCAGATGAGCGCCCGCCCCCGCTGTGCGCTCACACGCTGACCACGGGGCAATGGGACTGCCGGATCAGCGAATAGGAGTTGGTCAACAGCGCCCCGAAGGAGGAACTGTCGACACTCCGCCCGATGACGAGCAAGTCTGCGTCCACGTTTTCCGCCGTCGAGGCGACGACGGCCGGCACCTCGCCGGTTTCCACGTGAACGTCCGCCCGCAAACCTAATTCGCTTACTCGCCTTTGCACCGCCTCTTGCGCTTCGCGCCGTAATTCGGCGGCCCAGCGCGCACCGGCGGCGAGGCGCTCACCCGGAGGAATGGCGTGGACTACCGTGACGGAGGCGCGAATTTTCCAAGTCAGCCGGCGGACCCAGCCGAGGACTTGCCGCGCCCGCGCATCGCGGTCCACGGCGCAAACGATACGGCGCAGGTTCATTCGCACGTGTCCGACACGCTGCTCGAGGTGGGCGCAGGTCCAGACTGGACAGGGCGCCGTTTGCAGAACACGTTCGGCGACTGCGCCGAGAATCAGCTTCCGGAAGGGGCTGGTTCCGCACGTCGGCATCAGAATCAGGTCCGAGTGCTCCCGCACGGCGCATTCGGCGATGGCGGCAGCGGGGTCCGTTCCGTACCGCACGACAGGCCGCACCTTCAAGCCATCCAACAGCGCGGGCCAGTTTCGATCGAGCCACTCGCGCTGAGTTGGCCGGCATGCGGTTGACTTCACCATAACGCTGCGTTCGCCAGCGTGCGATGGCGCGGGGGAGAGCTTGCGTCCTTCCATTACGTGAAGCACGGTTATGGTGGAACCGAAATGCCGCGCCAAATCGGCAGCCTGGTGTGCCGCCTGCGAGGAACGCGACGAAAAGTCTATCGGCAGGAGAATTCTGGCGATGGCGTGAGAGGACTCGATCCGGGCCGGCGCCTCGCACGCCGGCGCGTGGCTCGGCCCGGCTTCAGCCGGAGTTCTTTTGGCCGAAGTCCGGTCGATCCCGAATTGTGTGTGCGCTGCAACCGAATGCAGCGCTCCGATGACCTGCCTGGATTCCGGGGAACGGATCACTACGGGGCTGCTGATAGGTTCTCTGACGGTCACGATCTTCCACGCCTCTCGTCTGGTATGCGGAACACGGAAGGGCAACCAGGTTGCCATCCGCGTCATCTTTCGGCATTTACAAGGATTCGGCCCGCAGTGGCGTCCGGCTTGGTGCACAAACCTTTGAACGCGACTCATTGGGGCGTTCAAACGATTTAACAAAGCGAGCCGAAACGGGCGAAAGGCCTCTGGGAACGTGGGGGATGGAGATGTAGGTTCGGTCACACTTGGGCGGTACGAATCTACGGACTTCGTGGGTGGGATATGTACGAAAATTTGAACACTGGAGGGGGTCGTCTAATGTAAGTCCCGTATTATCAATGTCGATTGGAATTCGGGGGTGGCAGGAAGATTGCGGGAGTCATAGCCGGATGGTCGGCACCGTTGTGTCGCCCTCCAGGAAGAGAGGACCACATGAGACCACTTCGCTCACTCACCAGTGGGCTAAATCTGGCGCTCCTGGCAACGGGCTGCCTTTTGGCGCCCGCCGCGATGCGGGCACAGCAGGCCGATGGGGAGCGGGTATTGAAGCTGCTCTCCGATGCGAAGGCAGAGGCTGTGCAGCTCAGAAATGACTCCGACGAGCTGTCGGCGATTACGCGTTCGTCGAAGGCGTGGCAGACCTATGGCGAGAAGATCGGGATGATCAAGGAGCACGTGAACGCGACGGGGAAACTGTTGACCGATATGCGGGAAGCGGAGGCGGTAGCCGATCCGTGGCAGAAGGCCGCGATGAACCAGATTGAGCCGCTGCTGCAGGAACTGGCGGCAAATACGGAGCGTACGATCAAGCACCTGAACGAGAATCAGAACCGGGTCCACATGCCGGAGATGAAGGATCTCGCGAAGGCGAATCTGGCTCTGGCACGCGATCTTGAGACGCTGATCCGGGACTACGTCGACTATGGCAACGCGAAGCAGACGTACGAACGGTTGGCGGGAAAGCTGAAGGTTGTTGACTGAAGTGAGGTTCCCGGCTAGAGGGGAAGCCGCACGCCGTGGAGTATGAGAGCGGGGAGCGGTCACGTTGGCCGTAGCCGAGCCTGCTATGCTGATGGCGGACGTGTTTCGGCGGCTAGTTCGGGAATCGTCGCTGCTGGCGCCGGATGTTTGCTCCTTCCGGCGCCAAGAGACGGGGTTCCTGATCGTCAATTTGTTTGTCCTCGCTGCGCTGCTGCTGAGTCATGCCCTTTTCCCCTCTTATTTGGGCGTCCCTCCCGCGAGCCTCGTGGCTGTTCTGACGGCGGGCTTCCTGGCGAATGTGGTCGAACTTATCTGGATTCAGGGCGCCGAGACGCTTTCGGCCGGCGGTATGGTGGTGCTCACATGGATGTCGATCGGATTGAGCATGACGCTGGCTTTCGCGTTGGCGACGCTTTCCTACCGGCAAGATATACAGTACTTCGCGCTACTTGCCGTTCCGATCGTCCAGAGCGCATTCCGGTTTTCTCTCCGTGCGGCAGTCTTTGTTGTTCTCTTGAGCGACTTACTGCTTCTTTTCTGGGTGTGGAATTACTTCCGCCTGCATCCTCCAGCCGACGCGGTCGAGTACATCGAGGCGGTGACGATCGCGGCGATTTACTCGATGATTGGGATCCTGGTATGGATTCTGGTGAACCATCTGAGGGACAGGCACAGCGAACTGCAAGCGAGCCTGGTGGCGCTCGACCAAGCCAAGGAGAAGCTGCTGGAGGAGGAGAAACTGGCCGCGATGGGCCGGTTGTCGAGCGCGATCGCGCATGAGATCCGCAACCCGGTGGCGATGGTGTCCTGCGCGTTGGCCACGGCCATGCGGGAAGGGCTGACCGAGCCCGAGCGCCGGGAGATGTTCGATATTGCGGCGCGGGAGGCTTCGCGGTTGGAGAAACTCACGACCGACTTTCTCCGGTACGCGCGGCCGAAACCTCCGGCCAAAGAGCCGGCCGATCTGGCGGATTCGATCGCCTATGTGGCGGACATCTGCCGGCCCCGGGCGGCGTGCCGTTCCGTGGAGATTCGACTGGAGCCTTGCGGACGGCTGCCGGCGGAGATGGACAGCGGGCAGATACACCAGGCGTTGCTGAACCTGGTGATGAATGCGATTGACGGGTCGCGCGAGGGCGACACGGTGACGCTGCGCGGGACCGCGCAGAACGGCGAGGTGAGGGTGGAAATCGAGAACACGAACGGACCGATTCCGGAAAACGCCGTGCAGCAGATTTTCGAACCTTTTTTTACGACGAAGCCTTCCGGCACCGGGCTTGGTCTGGCCATTGCGCGCAGTATCGCGAGGAGTCATGGCGGGGACGTGGTGCTGGCCCGGAATGAACCGGAAGTGGTAGCGTTCCGCGCGACATTTCCCGCAGCCGCGGAGGCGAAGGAGAACCGTGGGTAGAATTCTGATTGTCGACGACGAGCGCAATCTGCGCCGCATTCTTGCGGCGAACCTGCTGCAGGAGCACCACATCGTATCGGAGGCGGGCGGCGTGACAGAGGCGAAAGCCGCGCTGGCGGCGACGCAGTTCGACGCGGTGATTACGGACCAGAAGATGCCGGACGGCGAGGGGCTGGAAGTGCTTGCGTTCGCGCACGAATCGGATCCGGCGCTTTCGGTGGTGGTGTTGACCGCGTTTGCGACGGTGCAGCTTGCGGTGGAGAGCATGCGGCGGGGCGCGTTCGATTTTATCGTCAAGCCGTTCGAGCCGGAGACGGTGCGGGCGGCGATGCGGCGCGCGTGCGAGCACACGAACCTGCTGAGAGAAAACGGTCTGCTGAAGCTCACGGTAGACCGGCTGGAAGGGTCCTCGGAGATTTACGGAGAGAGTCCGGCGATCCTTGCGCTGCGGGAGATGATCAGCCGGGTGGCCCCGACGAACGCGACGGTGCTGATCAGCGGGGAAACGGGGACGGGGAAGGAACTGGTTGCGCGCGCGATTCACAAGAGCAGTCCGCGGGCGCAGAAGCCGTTTTTGGCGATCAACTGCGCGGCGTTTACGGAGACGCTTCTGGAGAGCGAGTTGTTTGGCCACGAAAAGGGCGCGTTTACGGGCGCCGATCGGGTGCGGCCGGGCCTGTTCGAAGCGGCGCACGAGGGCACGCTCTTTCTGGATGAAGCGGGCGAGATGTCACCGGCCGCGCAGGCCAAGTTGCTGCGGGTTCTGGCGGAGGGGAAGGTACTGCGATTGGGTTCGACCAAGCCGCGGGATGTCGATACGCGGGTGCTGGTGGCGACGCACCGGGACCTGGCCGACGATATGCGGCGCGGCACGTTCCGCCAGGATTTGTACTACCGGCTTGCGGTGGTGCCGATCACGCTACCTCCGCTTCGTGCGCGGCGGGAGGATCTGCCTGGTCTGTGCGCTCTGTTCTGCCGGCAGGTGGCGCAGGAGCTGAAAGTGCCTCAGCGCGGAATAAGCGCGAAAGCGATCGAGAAGTTGCGGCGGTACGATTTTCCGGGCAATATTCGGGAACTGCGCAATCTCATCGAGCGGGCGTTAATTCTGTCGACGGCGAAGGAGCTTGGGCCGGAGGATTTTCCGCTGGCTCCGGCGCAACCCGTGGCTCCGGGCGTCAACAATTCGTACTCCTGGATCGATGGGATGCCGGAGTCGCTTGCTCTGCGCGAGTTTCTGGACGACGTCGAGAAGCGTTTGATTCAGAGAGCGCTGCGATCGAGCGATGGCGTGCAGGCCGAAGCGGCGCGCCGGCTACAATTGTCGCGAAGCGACCTTTCGTACAAGCTCAGCAAGTTTGAGATTCGGGCGAGCAAGGACTGAACGGCGGCTCAGTCGCCGTTGGTGGAGGCGCGCACCTGGACGACATGCGGCGAGGCGGGCCCGGAGGCCGCCGCTTCGACTTCGCGAGATAGGTGGGCGCCTTGACGGGCCGTGTGAGCGAGAATCACGATGCCGGCCGCGTAGAGCAACAGGTAGACAACGGGCAGTGCCGCCGGAGCGGGCCGTGCCGCGCCGTTGTTGAGCCGCCGCGGGGCGAATACAATCGCGGCGAGGATCACGGTGAGCCCCGTGAAGGTGGTTCGCGTTAGCTCGGCCAGTTTGACATGTTCGTGCAGGACCGCGCGGAGACGGAAAGAGGCATCACCGAAATGTTCGAGAGCCGATGCGTTGCCGCCGGCCAGGTACAAAAGGATCGTGCCGGCGGCCACCAGCGCCAGCGCCGTCCGCAAGAATGGGAGGCTCGGCGCCTTGCGCCAGACAACCGCCCGCACGATGAACAGCGGCGCCAGCCCGAGCACCGGAATCGCGACATGCATCGCGATGGGGTGCAAGGCCTGCCAACCCGGGAGTGAAGGCAACGCCGCCACAGGAATCGCTCCTATTTCACCTGCTCGAACTGCTCTTTGGGGGTGGCGCAGCTAGGACAGGAATCAAAGTTCAGCTCGCTGGCCGTGAATCCGCAGACCGGGCAGACGTAGAACACTTTGGCTTCCCTGAAGTTCTCGAGATTGTCGAGCGCGTTCTGGAAGAGTTTGGCGTGCTCGGTTTCGGCGGCCAAGGCGAGGGTGAAGGTCCGTTCGGCCTCCGCGTTGCCGTCGCTGCCGGCCTGGCGGAGGAAATCGGGATACATCTGGTCGCGCTCGTAGGTTTCGCCTTTGATGGCGACTTCGATGTTCTCGCGCGTCGATCTTACGACGGGTTCTTCCAATTGCACATCGGGCACGCCGCCGAACTTACGGATGACGGCGGCATGATTGGCCGCATGAATCTGTTCGGCGCGCGCTGCCGCGCGGAAAAGGCTGGCTACGCCGGAGTATTCTTCTTCGTCTGCCTTTTGGGCGAAGGCGAGGTAGCGCTGGTGCGCGTTGCTTTCGCCGCGGAAGGCCGCCTGGAGATTTTTCATGGTAGCCGCGGTGTTCCCGTTGTCCTGAGCCAGGCCAACGAGCGGAGCCGCCGCTATGGCAAGTAATACATGTGTCGTTCTCATGGCTGTGAGTCCCTCGCACGAGCAGTTCGATGAAGCGGGCATCGCTGTCCGAATAGAACGCAAGTGGAGCGCCATGTTTTAAGTGCCTGCAAATAAAAGGGACGCCGCGGCAGGCGCCGGCCGGGGGCGCGTGGATATTTGAACGTAGCGGGAGGGCGGTTCGAGGATTTGTATTCTGAATCGGCTAGAGGGGGGCTTCGGCGGCGCCGAGGACTTTGCCCTCCTCGCCCTGCGACTCGAAGGCGATGACGCGGAGACCGGCCTTGCCGGCGCCGGGCGGCACAGCGAACCGGACGGTCTGCCGGTATTCGCCGTCCTTGCCGATCCGGCCCGCCTCGCGGAGTTCCCGCACGACGGCGACATGGCTGAGAGTTCTGCCAGCGTTCTCGCCGCGGCGCACCTGGGTCGCGGCGCGCGCATCGGCGAGGGCCACCATCACGCGCGTTCCTTTCTTTCCGCGGGCTGTCACAAGGAAGCTTACGCTGCCGTCAGCGCCGCGGGCCGCGCCGGCGATCTGGACATCGGGTGTGGCCCCAGCGATCGCCTTCATGATCTCCTGCTCCGCCTTCCGGCCGTCACTGCCCACGAAGGCGGACTCGCCGTTGACGATCATCTCCGGCGTGAAGACGCCAAGATCGGAAAAACGCTGCGCGTAGCGTTGCTGCCGCTTGCTGAATTCGGCCGAGGAGTAGGGGTCGGTCCACCCATCGCTGTTCCAGTAATCGACGTGCTCGCTTAATACGATCAGGGCCGTGCCGTTCTGCTGGCCGATTTTGTCGATCCTTGCGAGGAGGTCGTCGGCCGGCGGACAGCTTGAACAACCTTCGCTGGTGAACAACTCGATCAAGACGCCGGGCCGCGCGGGCGGATCGGCGGCTTGGAGGAGGCAGGCAGGCGCCAGAGCCAGGGCCATCATCCATCGCAATGTCATTTTCGACCTTCCGTACTTTTTTAGGGTACGCCGATTCGGGCAGATTGTTTCAGGGGTCGCCGTGGGCGTGGACCGGCAGGGGTGAAGCGGCAGCGGCTATTTGCGGTGGGCTTGAATGAGGTAGCTGTAGTGGCCCACGTTCCGGTTCGTATCCACGCTCCAGCCGTTTCGAGAGAGTGAGGCCGCGACGTCCGCGGCCGCAAGGCGATGACCGTCCGGCGGCCCCGGGGGCGAGCTTCGATCGCTACGCCAATCGAGGATGGCCAGGCGGCCCGCGGGCTTTAGGATACGGCTTGCTTCCTGGAGCACCTTCGCCGGGTCGTCCACCTCATGCCAGATGTTGGCGAAAAACGCGAGATCGCAGTTTGCCTCGGGCAGGGAAGTGCGGTCCGCCGAACCTTCCACTAACTCGACGTTGGCCGGCGCGTCGGCCGCGTCGAGTTTGGCGCGGATGCGTGCGAGCATCGCGGGCTGAAAATCGACCGCAAAGATGCGCCCGTTCGGGCCTACGGCTCGCGCCAGGGGAATCGTGAAATAACCGGTGCCGGCGCCGATGTCGGCGACAATCGCGCCGGGTTGCACGGCCAGGCGGTCGAGCACTTCGGATGGGGGCAGATATTCGAGCCTTGCCGGATCGTCGAGTTTGTGGGCGTGGCCGGCTTGAAACGTTCTTTCGTTCACGCCCTGATTCTAACGCCCACGGGCATATTCGCCCGATCAGAACGTGTATGCGAGGCCGAAGCCTGGGACGAACTGCTGCAGCCAGCCTGAGATTTTGGCGCCGGGCGCGGGTGCGATGACGCTGGTGGGGAACGGCGACAAATAATCGTGCACCTCGATGCGGAACTGGAGCCGTTCCGACAGATTGAATTTGATTCCGGCGCCGACGGACACCAACCCGGTGGCCTGGTTTGTCTTGCTAAGCAGGGCAATCTGTTCGAGCGGCTGATAGGCCTGCTGCTGGCCGGTGCCGGTGTAGATCTTGACGCCGCCGCCGCCCGCCACGAACGGGCGGATGCGCGCTTCGCGGGGAGCGAAGTGATAGAGGAAGTCGTAGTGAAAACTTTGGGTTATGGCCGCGAACTCGGCCGAGCCGCCGTTGCCGGATAGTTTCAGGCCACCGGTCGAAAAGTCGTATCGGAGTTCGCCTCCGAGGTGGTCGCCGGTGTTGTTACCCAACCAAGCGCTGCCGGTCACCCCGGGGGCGAGCGTTGCGCTGGCCGAACCGGCCGCGGACTGTGCCATCTGGCTGGTGTAGAAACTGCCTCCCACCGCGCCGCCAATTTCCCAATTCTGCGCGACGGCAGGGGGGACGGCGGCGAGGAGGAGAATGAGCGATCCAGAACGCCAATGCATCATGAAGGTTAGTGGGCTTGAGGGTCTAATTCAGCACCCGGACATTGAGGGAAGTCGATTCGCCGGCCTGCGAAACCTGCAACGGGATCGACATGCCGGCCGGAACGCCGCGCGGAACGCTGACGTTGATCTGGTAAACGCCGATCTCTCCCGGCGCGAGTCCGGAATAGATTACGGGCAGTTGTACGCCACCGAGAGTGACCAGGGGAGGCGCGATGGTGAGCGCCAGTGGGTTCGAGGGCGCGGGCTGGCCGGTGGCTACGGAGGGAAGCGTTGCGCCGAGGCCAGTCAGGTATATCGAGAGCTGGTCCTGCGGGTGGATCGGATTTGCGTTGGTGACAAGCTGGCCGTTGGAAATGCGGACGACGGTGGGAATGTTTGTCACGGGGCCGGCGGTTCCGGAACGGAACACGGCCGGGGCGCCGGGCAGCACCTGCAGGTTGTAGTTCCCGCTCACGCCTCCCGCGGTATGGAGCACGAGGGTCACGTCGCCGATCGCCTCGAACGGCATCTGCGCGTTGATCTGTGTATCGGAGACGAACAGGACGGGCATGGGAAATCCGTTTACCAGGAGGCAGCTCTCGCCGATGGCGGTGGAAAGCGGCAACTCCGTGGAGCCCTGATTCACCGGGCTTAGGTTTTGGCCATAGACGCTCACGAGCCCGCCGGGCGCCAGGGCGGGGCTGCCATCGGCGGCGTTGACGACGCTTGCGATCACGGGTTGCGCCACGCCGGCGTCGAAGTTCCAGGGCACGACGGTGAAGCCGGAGACCGAAAGGCTCACAATCGCCTGCTGATTGGCGAGCGGGGCGACCGTTCGGGTGAAGCCGGACAGATTGACTGCGGTGATGGAGCCGAGCAGGGGCGCTTCGGCCAGGTGCGCCGAACTGACCATCGGCCCGACGCTCGTCCCGCTGGCAAGGGAAACGCGCTCCATCGTTCCCGGGGCGCTGCTCGGGGTGGAGACGGTGGTGGCGGGTCCCGTGCCGGAGCCGGACGTGCCGGTCGAGGCCGAGCCAGCGCCGGTTGTGGTGATCAACACCGGCACGGTGGAACGAAATCCGGTCTGGCCGGCGAAGGCAAAGCCGGAGGAGGTTCCGGTCCCAGTTTCCAGTTGGGTGGCCGGAACCAGCGAGGAATTCAATAAGTAATTTCCGGCGACGTATTGATGATAGTCGGAGGCGGCGTAGGCGCCGGATAAGGAAGCGAGGTCCTTGCGCGAAGCCACGAACGTGTCCTGCGTCGCGTCGTACAGCATCACGGTTCCATCCGAGCCGGCCACCAGAATGTTGGCGCCGTTGGGCGAACTGGCGACGACGGTGTCGTTGCTTACCGTGTTTGTGAAGACGCCGAGCGAGGGCAGTACGGTCCCGGTGCGGCTTGGAACATCCAGACTGACAATGCGCGTGGTTCCGTCATAGAAATGTCCGACGGCCAGAATCCGCGTGGCGGAAGCGGCGACCGAGACCGCTTCGTAACCCGACGGCATCCGGATGGGGTCGAGGGTCTGCAGGGTCTGTAGGTCGAAGACGCTGACGACCTGAGCGCGCGCACACGCGACAAGAAGATATCGCCGGTCGTAGGTGATAGCCATTCCCGATGGGACGTTGTAGGTGGGCATGGAACCGATCTGGGCGTAGCTCGTGCCGTCAAAGACGAGCACTTCGTCGGTGTTCTGCCGCAGGATGTAGAACCGGTTCCGTCCCGGATCGGCGAGAACATCGACCAGCGTTCCGGGCACGTTGACGACCATCCCTCGCTGATCAGGTTCATGATTGTTCGCCAGGACCCGCACCGGGGAGGGAAGATTCACGCCCGCGGCGCTGCTGAGATTGAGCATGGCGGTGACCGTGCCGCTCTGGCCTCCCATGCGTGCCGGGTCGACCGAAACCTGAATCGTGGCGGGCGTCATGCCGCTGGACGGGCTCACGGTGACGCCGTTGGCGGCGCCGGTGATCTGAAAATCGGAGTTACCGCCGCTGGGATCGACCACGGAGAAGTACTGCGTCTGGACGGTGCGCGAACAGGGCTGGCTTACGAAGAGCAGGTCGGAGGCGGTTGCGATGACCCGCGGCTGCTGATTCAACTCGCCCACCGGCATCACGAGCACACCGCTGTCGGAGACGGCGTAGAGCGTATTGCCGTCGGGGCTGAGCAGACTTTTTCCGCGCAGGTTCTCGGGCAACTGAAGCGACTGTTCCACGCTGAGGTTGTAGGCATTGGCGACCAGCAGCGTCGGCGTTTCGCCCGCTGTCTGGGGCATCTGCGCATAGACGAGACCGCGGGTGGTGTCGAACGCCGAGCTTCCGACGCCGGTTACGTTGCCGGCGGTCGCGAACCGGTTTGTGATCCGGCTGAGGGTGTCCACCTCTGCCCAGCCCGCCAGGAAGCTGGTTCCGTTCTGGTTGGCGCTCACCACGCGGGGCTGCATGGTCCCGCTGGCGAGCACGATCCCTCCGGGCATGACCGCATGGCCGTTGACCAGATAGCGGAAGGTAAAGGTGCTGGAGGCCCCGGCCATGCCATAAATCGTCAGCCCGTCGCCGGAGACTGCCATGGAAGCGCTTGTGATCTGCGTCGGCGGCGTACCGGCGGTCACCGGCAACGTCTGACTCGTCACGCCCGAGACGGTCGCGATCTGCTGTGCCGTTCCGAGCACGGGATCGAAGAGCAGGAACGCCGTGGTGGTGACAATCAACGCCTTGCCGTCGGCGCCGAATGCGACGCCGATGGGGCTGGATCCGAGAGCGAAGGTTTGGACGTTTTGGGCCGTGAGATCGACGATGGTCAGGGAGTTGGAGGGCGACT
>DAIDIH010000199.1 GCA_027459465.1 Bryobacterales bacterium
AAAAAAACTTCTGGGTGGACCCCGCCGAGGACGCGACGTGAGATTCAGTATCTCCTGTTCACGTGGACGGGCGTTTGCGCCTACTGCGGCGCTGAAGTGTGGCGCTCGTGCAGTCCATAATCACTTAACGGAGTAATACTAGGACGGTACGCCGAGATGGGACTGCCACCGATCGAACTCGTAAGGGCAAGGGTCGAAGCCGGCCGGACGGAATCGACGGCTGAGCACGTCAATAGCTTACTGTACGTTGCTGAAGCGCTCCTGAAGACATACACCGGAGCGATCGTCGCCGGCGTTCCTGACGAACCGAATCGGCACCGGTATCGGCTCTGCCACAAACTGATCCGGGCCACGGGGATCGGGGAGTGGGACGAAGCGTTGGCCGACGTGTCAACGGGACCCGCCTCACAGCACCTATTGCCAGGAGCCGCTCTGCTCCAGAAAGAACTAACCGAAAGGGTTGGTAGAGGAACCTGGGTATATCAGGCCGTGGAACTACTCCATCAAGCACTGTCCAAAGTTCTTCCAGACATCGAGCCACTCCCAAGCCGAGTCGACGGACGACGGTGGTTCAGCACCCTCGTGCAGCTTAGAAACAAGACCCGAGGGCACGGAGCACCCACAACCGACCATATCGCGAGGACCTCTTGCGGAAAGTGCTTAGCCCGGGGCAATTGGAAATTGTAGCGTAGCGCGAGCCTGGTCTTCACCGACAATTCATCCGTACCAGCCATCCGCACCGGCCTCGACATCGGCTCTCGATGGTGTTAGTCTAAGTGCCCATGACGAGGGTTCTGCTGTTAGCGGCGCTATTTTCTTCCTTTCCTGCTTTTGCACAGTTCAGTACGCCATCGATCGACGGCGTGATTCAGTCCGGCGAGTACGGTGCGAACAATCAACAGTTGGCGGCTACCGCGCAGACTTGGTACATGACCTGGGACGCCACGAACCTGTATGTCGCGGTGACGAACGCGAACCTGAGCGAAGGGGCGGTCCTGTATATCGGGGCGAACCTCCCGGTTCCGCCGAATGCCGGGACAAATCTCAACGGGAACCTCGTCGGGTTCAACTACGACGGGGAGGAGATCGGCACGTTGCCGTTCCGGGCGCAGTTTGTCACTTACTTCAAGGACGGTTATCGCGAGTACCGGAACTCGAATGGTTCCGGCGGCTGGGGGACTCAGGTGGCCAACGCCGGCGCGTATGCGTCGTCAGGCGCCGGGAACGTTCGGGAATTGTCGATTCCTTGGTCGGCGATCACGGGCGGAGGAATGCCGGCCTCCTTTGCGTTCTTGTGCTTGCTGACGTCTTCGGGCGGATATGTGTACGGGCAGTTGCCGCCGGAGGATCCCGGCGGGACCGTGGGAACATCGGCAGTGTTTCCGAATTACTACCTGGTGACGAGCACGGCGAACGGATCGAGTACGCCGCCGTTTTCGAACGACCAGGCCGTGAGTAACAGCATTGACCTGGCCTCGCTCAAGCACGACACGTTCGACCCCTACTACCGCAATCCGGCGGGTGCGGCGCCTGCGGGGACGTCCGCGGTGCTTCGGTTCCGGACAGCCCACAACGGGGCGACCGGCGTGAATTTGCGGGTGTATCTGTACAATCCGGCCACCGACACGACGAACGGCCCAATCGATTCACCGATGACGTTTCTGGAGAACCGGACCGAGAACAACGTGCTGTACGACGAGTGGACGATTACGTACTCGCTACCTACGATGCCGGCGATTGTGTATTACAAATTCGAAGTGTTCAACGGTTCCGACACCGCGTTCTACAGCGACGACTACGTCGACGACTACGACAACGTGAACAAGGACGGGACCGGGAAAGGTTCGCTGAGCGAGCCGTTCGACTCGTTTCAGGTGACGACTTACGACGTGGCGTTTACCACGCCGGCGTGGATGGCGAGCGCGAACCTATACCAGATTTTTCCGGACCGGTTTCGAAACGGCGACCCGACGAACGATTACTGCGTGACCGGGAGTACGGCGGGATGCCCGCCGCTGTATGGCGCCGCGTTTGGGACCCAGGGTGGGATCATGACGCATGCGACGTGGAACGAGGCGATCTTCGATCCGTACTCGACGCAGTACGCCGGCGACTTCAGTAATCAGTTTTACGGCGGTGACCTGAAGGGTGTGCAGGATAAGCTCGATTATCTGCAGTCGCTGGGCGTGGACACGCTGTATTTGAACCCGATTTTCCTGGCGAGCTCCAATCACCGGTACGACACGGACGACTACTTTCAGGTGGACCCGGCGCTGGGCGGGAATGCGGCACTCACATCGCTGGCGCAGGAGATGGACCGGCGCGGGATGCGGCTGATTCTGGACGGGGTGTTCAACCACGCCTCTTCGGACAGTAAATACTTCAATCGCTATCAGCGTTGGACGGGCGGGGATCCGGGGGCGTGCGAATCACTCACCTCGATCTTCCGGCCATGGTTCCAATTCCTGGATAACAACGTTCCTTGTACGTCGGCCGACTACACATCGTGGGCGGGTTTCGACAGCTTGCCGGTGTTTGTGCACACGCTGCCGGCGGTGCGCGACTTCTTCTACCGGGCTTCGACGAACGTGGTGGAGAACTGGTACAGCCAGGGCGCGAGCGGATGGCGGTTCGATGTGGCGAACGAGTTAGGGCACGACTGGTGGCACGATTTCCGGCCGTACGCGAAGACTTACAAGAGCGACGGACCGCTGATCGGCGAGATCTGGCCGAATGCGAGCCAATGGCTGGCCGGAGACCAGTTGGATTCGGTGATGAACTACCGGTTCCGGCGCAACGTGCTGGGATTCGCGCGCGGAGCGTACAACTGGGTGGACGACAACGACAATGGGAATGACGCAATTCTGGCGCTGACGCCGAGCGAGTTCGACCATGCGATGCGGGCGATCCGTGACGATTACCCGGCGCCGGCGACATCGGCGATGATGAACCTGATCGATTCGCACGACACGAACCGGGCATTGTATGTGCTGACGGAGTTGGGCGACACCGGACTCGTGCAAGCCAAGCAGAGACTTGAGTTGGCGGCGCTGTTCCAATTTACTTATCTGGGCGCTCCGCAGATTTACTATGGCGACGAGGCGGCGCTGAATTCGCCATCGCTTTACAGCGGCACGAATGGACCGGTGGGCGATCCTTATACGCGGGCCCCGTATCCGTGGACCGATGCGAGCGGCAATCCGGACATCTATGGGCCGCCGGATGCGAGCGTGATTCATTTCTATACGGAGCTGGCGCATATGCGGAAGCAGCATCCGGCGCTTCGGTTGGGGAGTTTCACGCCGCTGCTGATTGGGGATACGCAGGCTGCATCCACAGCCGCCAACACGTACTCATTCGCTCGCATGGGCGCGGGCGAGACGGCGATTGTCGCGCTGAACAATGGCAGCGCGGCGAACGCGGCGGCGATTCCGGTGTCTGGGCTGTTCGCGGACGGGACGCAGTTGCAGGACGCGCTGAGCGGGACGAATTATTCGGTGAACAGCGGCGTGGTGAATATAAATCTGGCTCCGATGAGCGGCGTGGTTCTGTTTGTCGCGCCGGCGGTGATCGATCTCGTCCCTCCGACGGGGACCATTTCGCTTCCGGTGGCGCTGAACCAGGGATGGACAAACGTCTCGCCAGTCACGGCGAGCGTCAGCGGGAGCGATACCGGAAGCGGCGTGAACCAGCTAAGGTACTGGGTGGATAACGGCCCGACGCTGGTGACGAACGGGACGAGCGGATCCACGATGGTGAGCGGCGAAGGGATGCATACCGTTTCGCTGCGGGTGCTCGACAATGCAGGCAACATCAGCGGGTTGATTACGCAGGGGGTCGGAATCGATTTGACACCTCCGGTAGTGACCGTGACTGGTGTGATGAACGGCGCCATCTATGCGCTGGGGTATGTCCCGCAGGCGGGGTGCGACACGACAGATGCGCTGTCGGGAGTAGCGGTGAACGCGACGCTGACGGTGATCGGACCGTCGAATGGTTTGGGAACCTTCACGGCGACTTGCTCGGGAGCGGCGGATATCGCCGGAAATGTCGCGCCCAGTGTGAGCGTGACGTATCAGGTGAATCCGCCGGTGAACCTAAAGATCGTGGTAGCCCCGGTCAACGGCGGGACCGTCACGCCGGCGGGCGGTATTTACCCCCAAGGGGTGGCCGTTACCTTAACGGCGGCTCCAAATCCTGGGTATACGTTCACGAAGTGGTCGGGACTGGCGAACGGAACGAATCCGGTGACGACGGTAAAACTGAACAGAAAGCAGACCACAGTCGTGGCGGAATTTGGCCAGTAAGCCTCGCAGTTAGCTGACGCGGCCCTTCAGCATCGTGTAAGAGTGCGCGGGGAAGGTGTAGTGGAGCCGGTTTCCGCTTGCCGACGCCGACTTGCGTTCGGCCCGGACGAGGGTTTGGCCGAAGTCGTTTTCGGCCTTGATATCCGGCCCGTTGACTTCGGCGGCCTCGAATTCGCTGCCGAACTGCTTGTCTTCGAGTTCGAAGTCCGCGGCGAGCGCATCCGTGCGGGAGCGGTTGACGACATTGAGCACGAGTTGGCCGTTGTCGTACGCGGCGGAGACGTCGAGCATCGGGACCCTGGCGTACTCTCCGGTGGAGTAACTTGGTCCGTCGGCGTATAGCTCGAGGGCGTGGCCGCGGGAGTTCATGGCGAACAACTGGAGCGGGTAGTAAATGGTCTGGAGAAACAGTCCTTGTTCGTTCGTGAAGATCGGCGCGATGACGTTGACTAACTGGGCGAGATTGGCGATTTTGACGATGTGGCAGTGGTTCACGAAGGTATTGAGCATCGTCGCGATGACAAGCGCATCTTCGAGGTTGTAATGCTCTTCAAGGATGCGCCGGCCGCTTTCCTTGCCCTGGCCGCGGGCGCGATACCAGACGTTCCATTCATCCCAGGCGATGTAGATCTTCCGCTTGGGTTCGCCGGTCATGACTCCGCGGATCGTACCTTCGGCGGTTTCAATCTTGTCGGCGAGGTTCAGCGAACTGGCCAGGAATGATTCGAAGTTATCCCTCGGGTTGCCGACATAGAGATGCATCGATAAGTAATCGGCGTGGTTTTTGAGATAAGTGAGGACGGTGCGGTTCCAGCCGACCCAGTCGGCGTTGGGGTTGTAGTTGGATGAACCGGCGGCGACGAGCTGGATGGTGGGGTCGGTCCACTTCATGAGCTTGGCGCCTTCGAGGGCGAACTTGCCGTAGTCCTCGGCGGAACGGTGACCCATCTGCCAGGGTCCGTCCATCTCGTTGCCAAGGCCCCAGTATTTGACGTTCCAGGGTTTGTCGCGGCCGTTCTTCTTGCGAAGCTGGGTCATCGCGGTGTCCTGGTCGAGGTTGCAGTATTCCACCCACTGCTGGGCTTCAAGCCAAGTCCCGGTGCCGAAGTTGGCGCAGACGTAGGGTTCGATGGCTAGCATCTCGACGTAATCGAGAAACTCGTGAGTACCGAAGCGGTTGTCTTCGACGGTGTGCCAGGCCATTTCGAGGCGTTTGGGGCGGTCGTTGCGCGGGCCGATGCCGTCCATCCAGTGGTAGTTCGAGCTGAAGTTGCCGCCGGGCCAACGAAGCAGGCTTACGTGCAGGTTGCGGACGGCTTCGATCACGTCCTTGCGGTACCCCTGCGAGCCGGACAGCGGCGAACCTTCCTCGAAGATGCCGCCTTCGATGCAGCGGCCGAGGTGTTCGGCGAAGTTGCCGTAGATCTTGGGGTCGATCTCGCCGATTTTGCGGTCCGTGTCGATTTTGACGCGCGTAGTCTGCGAGCTTGGGGCGCCGCGGAGGATGAGCGGGCTAGACAAGAGAGCGGCGTTGAAGGCGCGACGGGAGATCGAGGGAGTCTTCATGACTTTTGCGATGATACAACGGCGACGGTGACGAGTGGCAGGCAAACAAAAAGCCCACCCGGGGGAACCGGGTGGGCATGAAAGGTTCGGAGAGGACTTAGGTTTAGTAGTCCATGTCCGGGCCGTGGCCGCCGGGGGCGGGCGCAGCCGGTTTCTTTTCCGGGATCTCGCAGATCATGGCTTCGGTGGTCAGCATGAGGGCGCTGATGGAGGAAGCGTTCTGCAGGGCCGAGCGGGTGACCTTGGTCGGGTCGATGACGCCGGCCTTCACCATGTCCTCGTAAGTCCCGGTGGCGGCGTTGAAGCCGAAGTTGGCGCTGTCGCTGGTCCGGATCTTCTCGATGACGATGGCGCCTTCAAAGCCGGCGTTGCCGACGATCTGGCGGACGGGTTCTTCGCAGGCCCGGCGGATGATGTCGACGCCGATCTGCTCGTCACCTTCCACCTTCAGGCCGCTGAGGACCTTGGAAGCACGGAGCAGGGCGACGCCGCCGCCCGGAACGATGCCTTCTTCGACCGCGGCGCGGGTGGCGTGCAGCGCATCCTCGACGCGAGCCTTCTTTTCCTTCATCTCGGTCTCGGTCGCGGCGCCGACCTTGATCACCGCAACGCCGCCGGCGAGCTTGGCCAGCCGCTCCTGCAGTTTCTCGCGATCATAGTCCGAGGTGGTTTCCTCGATCTGGGCGCGGAGCTGCTTGATGCGGCCTTCGATGCTCTTCTGCGACCCGGCGCCGTCGACGATGGTGGTGTTGTCCTTGTCGACGGTGACGCGCTTGGCCCGGCCGAGGTCCTCGAGGCGGACGCCTTCGAGCTTAATGCCGGTCTCTTCCATGATGGCCTTGCCGCCAGTGAGGATGGCGATGTCCTCGAGCATGGCCTTGCGGCGGTCACCGAAGCCCGGGGCCTTAACGGCGCAGGCGTTCAGCGTGCCACGCAGCTTGTTCACAACGAGGGTGGCGAGCGCTTCGCCTTCTACTTCCTCGGCGATGACGAGCAGCGGCTTGCCCGAGCGGGCGATCTGCTCGAGCAGCGGGAGAAGATCCTTCATATTGCTGATCTTCTTCTCGTGGATGAGGATGTAGGGGTCCTCGATCACCGCTTCCATGCGGTCCGGATCGGTGATGAAGTAGGGCGAGAGGTAGCCCCGGTCGAACTGCATGCCGTCGACGGTCTGCAGCTCGGTGCTCATGGTCTTGGACTCTTCGACGGTGATGACGCCGTCCTTGCCCACCTTCTTCATCGCGTCGGCGATCGTGTTGCCGATTTCCTTGTCGCCGTTGGCCGAGATGGTGCCGACCTGCGCGATCTTTTCGTCGTTTTCGACCTTCGCCGAAAGCTTCTTGACTTCCTCGACCACCGCTTCCACGGCCTTTTCGATGCCGCGCTTCAGGGCCATCGGGTTGGCGCCGGCGGCGACGCTCTTCACGCCTTCGCGGAAGATGCTCTGGGCCAGGATGGTCGCCGTGGTGGTGCCGTCACCGGCGACGTCGGAGGTCTTCGACGCCACTTCGCGGACCATCTGGGCGCCCATGTTCTCGAGCGGATCCTTGAGCTCGATTTCCTTGGCCACGGTCACGCCGTCCTTGGTGATGGTGGGGCCGCCAAACTTCTTTTCGAGAACCACGTTCCGGCCCTTAGGGCCGAGGGTCACCTTCACCGCGTCGGCAAGCTGGTTGACGCCGCGCAGGATCGCCTGGCGGGAATTCTCGCTGTAAACAATCTGCTTTGCTGCCATTGTTCAAATCTCCCTTGCTGAATTGCTTTCAGAAAATCGCTTAGGCGGCCTTGGTCTTCTTGGAGCCGCCCTCGATCACGGCGAGCACTTCGTCCTCGCGCATGATCAGGTACTCTTCCCCGTCGAGCTTGATGTCGCTGCCCGAATACTTGCCGAACAGGATGCGGTCGCCCGGCTTCACATCGAGCGGGGCAACTTTGCCGTCCTCGAGGCGCTTGCCGTTGCCGACGGCAACCACTTCGCCTTCCTGCGGCTTCTCTTTCGCGGAATCGGGAATGTAGAG
>DAIDIH010000200.1 GCA_027459465.1 Bryobacterales bacterium
GCAGCAAACGCTGCGCGGTGGTGCCGGCGGCAGGACTCGAACCTGCGACCTACGGATTATGAGACCGTCGCTCTAACCACCTGAGCTACACCGGCTTGTACTCACCAGCGTATCGAGCCGCGGCGAAGGCTGTCAACCGCACTTTCAGCCGTGGGAAGCCTCTATTGACACCGTTTCCACATTAGAGTATCTTAATGATGGGCTGCGGCCAAGCTTAACAGGTTTCCTTCTCCTTGTCACGAGCTGCGGCCCAGAAAGAAGGTGCTTATCGCTGTTCCGAGCTTGCCAGGGCGGCTACAGACCTTCTCGACATCGGTGCCACGCGCCGCATAGACCGCGGTGAGGTGAAAACTCACAGGCACGCAGCGCCTAAGCTGCAAGGACCCTCCGGCGTGTCAGCCGAGCAGGGGCTTGCGGTCGCCCTGACATTCCAACTCGCACACGGAATGCACCTGCGCCAAAACCGCTCGCCTTTCTCTTAACCCTCGTCCGACCGGTGTCCTGGATTTCCGAGCGTCTCAACAGAAATGCCGGCCTGCCCGCACCATAGATTGGTCAATCGCTGTTCGCAACAACAGTTCGAGGGAAGGACGGGGCTTGATCCGCAGCAAGATCTGATAGGAAAACAGGCCCTTCGACACATGGATTAGCACACGGTTTAAGCCCATCATCGCCCGGCCGAGCCAGTTGTCACCCAGTGCGAGCGGGAACGGTCCGGCGATTCCGCGGGTCTCGAGAATATCGAAACCGGATTGTGAGACAGCCCGGCGGAGTGAGGCGAAGGTGAACAGCCGCGTGTGGGTCAGATCGAGAATACCGCGCTTGCCGTAATTGAACTGGCCGAACAGCATCATCAATCGGGGAATGAAAAACGCAACATTCGCCGTGCTGAGGATCACCTCGGCCTTCGGGTTCAAGGCGAGGGCGCGATGCAAGGACCCCAGAAACTCTTCGGGACGGTTCAAATGCTCGATGACGTCGAGCAAGAGAATCCGGTCGTAATCGTTCCAGTCGAGGCCGGGCAGGCCGGTGTTCAGATCGTGCACAACGACCTCGTCGAGGCTCGCTTCAAATCCCATCGGCGTCCGATCCACCCCCGTGACAAAGCAGCCCTTCTCCTTCCGTAGTCGCGCTCCCACATACCCGCCCGCGCACCCCAGATCGAGGACCCGCGAACCTCGCGGCACTAGCGAAACGCACAGCGAGTGGGGGCTGTCGTAATTCAGCTTCGGAACATAATTGGCAGCATCCGGCGGCGCGCAGTCAAACTTGCGGTCGTAGAAAACCCCTAGCGTCTGCAACCGCGCCTTCATCGCGGCGATAACCACGTGGAACGCGTATTGGAGACCGTTCACGTAGCAGATCTCGTCGCCGTAGTAGGTGGGGATGGGCCGTTCGACAATCGGGAGACGCGCGATGAGCAGTTGAATGATGATCTCCGTGTCGAAGTGAAAGCCGTTGGAGTTTCGTTCGAACGGGATTAGCGAAAGAGAGCGAGTCGAATACACGCGGTAGCCCGAGTGAAACTCGCTCAGTTGGGCGTGGAGGAGTTTGTTCTCGATCCATGTCAGGATGCGGTTGCCGGCGAACTTATAGAACGGCATCCCGCCGCGCCGGGCCTCTCCGGGCTTCATCATGCGGGAGCCGAACACGGCGGCGGCGCCGTCGCGCAACGGCGCAAGCAGGTCCGGCAGACACTCAGGCGCGTACTGGCCGTCGCCGTGGATCAAGGCCACCAGGTCGAAGGCCTCCTGAATGGCGTAGTGATAGCCGAGCTTCTGGTTGCCTCCGTAACCCTGATTGACGGGGTTGTGAAGCACGTGCACCGGAAACGGAAGATCGCCGGAGAGGCTGGCGCGGTGGCCGTGCTCAAACGTCGCGTCGTGCGACGCGTCGTCGATTACCAAGACTTCGGTGTCATATGCGTCCCGCAGACAGGCGGGGATTCGGCCTAACACGCTTACCAGCGTCTTCTCTGCATTGTAGGCGACGATGAAGATCAAGAGCCGGGGCTTGGCTGCCATGGTCAAACGCGGTGGCTGCGCGGTGGCGCGTCGCCTGAATGCCGGGTGCGATGACCCGACGTCGAGCTAAGCATAACACGGCGGTCAAACGCATAAGCTGAAGCTGTGTTTGACTCCCAATCTCCCCTGCCGTAGATTCGTTGTAGTGGCTGAGCCGGTTGTCGAATTTCGTTGCGTCTCCAAGGCCTATCCCGTGTACCGTCATCCGGGCGACCGGCTGAAGGAGTTGCTCACGCTGGGGCGGGCGTCGTTTCATGAGAAGTTCTGGGCGCTGCGCGAGGTGAGCTTCGCGGTGGAACGCGGGGAAACCTTCTGCATCTTGGGCGAGAACGGCTCGGGGAAGAGCACGCTGCTGCAGGTGGCCGCGGGGATCGCGCCGGTCACCTCCGGCGAAGTGCGCGTCGGTGGGCGTGTGGCGGCGCTGCTGGAACTTGGCGCCGGATTCAACCCGGAATTTACGGGGCGGGACAACGTGTATCTCAATGCCGCGATCCTCGGCTTTTCCCGCGCCGAGATCGACCGGCGGTTTCCGATGATCGAGCAGTTCGCCGAGATCGGCTCGTTCGTCGACCAGCCCGTGAAAACGTACTCGAGCGGCATGCTGGTGCGCCTGGCGTTTTCCGTGGCGATTCACGTAGACCCGGAGATTCTGCTGGTCGACGAGGCGCTCGCAGTTGGCGACGTTTACTTCCGGCAGCGGTGCATGCGGCGGATACATGAGCTGCGGGCACGGGGCGTGACCATCCTTTTTGTTTCGCACGCCACCTCGGACGTGAAGGCGCTGGGCGACCGCGCCCTGTGGCTCGATACCGGACGCGTACGCGAGATCGGATCGACGGAAGCGGTGGTGAGCAAGTACCTGGCCGCGATGCTTGAAAAAGACACAGCCTACGAGCGAGCGCATCCACCGACCTTGGCGGCTGGAGCGGAGTTGACCGGGGCGCGGCGGGTAGCGCCAGAGATCGTGGAACACATCCCCAATATCGACCACCGCTTCGGCGATGGGCGCGCCGAGATTCTCGGCATCGCGATCCTGGACGAACACGGTGCGGCGCCGGGGGCTCTTGAGCCGGATACAACGGCTGTGGTGCGCATCAGCGTGCGTGCGCACGGCGACCTCGCCGAACCCAACGTCGGCTTCATGATGCGCAATCACCTCGGGCAGGACTTCGCCGGCACGAACACAACTCGCGAAGGCGCCCCGCTTGCGCCGATGCGCGCCGGCGACGTTGTCACGGTGGACTTTCACGTCGACCTGCCGGCGCTTTATCCTTCTTCTTTCTCGTTCTCGCCCGCGGTTGCGGACGGGCCGCTGGAGCGCTACACGATGTGCGACTGGATC
The DNA here is from genome assembly GCA_027459465.1 of Bryobacterales bacterium. Taxonomy (GTDB): domain Bacteria; phylum Acidobacteriota; class Terriglobia; order Bryobacterales; family Bryobacteraceae; genus JAJYKC01. The sequence continues at coordinate 3,367 of DAIDIH010000200.1, forward strand.
GACAACGCGATCGTTCTTGAAATGATGCGCGGCGCCGAGGCGATTTACGGGTATCTGCATCTTCCCTGCCGCGTCGCGGTGAATCAGCGGCTGTCGCCCGCGCCGCTTGCGCCGGAGCCGGCGCTTGGCTGAAACGGAGTTTACCGGCGAGCGGGTGATTCCGGGCCGGGTGGAAGACGATCTGTGGAGCGAGCACGTCTCGCGGTACGCGTTCGCGGCTTCGCTCGGCGTCAGCGGCGACGTGCTCGATATCGGCTGCGGCGCCGGCTACGGGACCGCGATTCTGGCGGCGGGTTCGCGAAGCGCGTCCGGCGTGGACATCGCCATGGACGCGATCGCCTACGCGCGGGACCATTACACGCGGCCGAACCTGCGGTTCGCGGCCGCCTCCTGCCTGGCGCTGCCGTTTGCTTCCGCGCGATTCGAACTAGTGGTGGCTTTCGAGGTGATCGAACACCTGGCCGATTACCGCCGGATGATCGAGGAGGCGGCGCGGGTGCTGGCGGCGGGCGGCGTGTTCGTTGTTTCGACACCGAACCGCGAATACTATGCCGAGACGCGGGCCGCGGCGGGTCCGAATCCGTTCCACGCGCACGAGTTCGACGCGGCGGAATTCCGGGCGGTGCTCGAAGAGCGGTTCTCTTACGTACGGCTCTTTGCGCAAAATCATTCCGAGGCATTTTTGTTTTCACCATGTGAAGACGGCGGAGCCGAGGCGCGCGGAAGGATCGAGTCGAGCGAGGACAAACTCGAAGAGGCGCACTTCTTCGTCGCGCTGTGCTCGCAGGAAGAGAAGGCCGCGCCGGCCCCGTTTGTTTTCGCTCCACGCGCCGCGAACCTGCTGCGGGAGCGCGACCATCAGTTGCAGGCGCTCGAAACGCGTTTGAGCCAGGCGCAGAAGAGCGCGGCGGAGAACATCGCGCGGCTGGAAGCCGAGATCGCGGAACGGAACCGGTGGGCGGAGCGGCTCGACGAAGAGATGAAGGAAGCCAGGGAAAAGATCGCGCGTCGCGAGCGCGAGACCGCGGAGATGGCCGCGGGATATGAGGCGAAGATCGCAGCGATCGAGGCGGATCTGGAGCAGAAGACGAACTGGGCGCGCGACACCGAGCGGCGGCTGATGGCGGAAATAGCGGAGTTGCACCGCAGCTATCAGGCGCTGCTCGACGAGGCGAACGCGACGATCGAGGAACGGACCAAGTGGGCGCAGAGCGAACAGAAGCAGAGGGAGCATCTGGACGCGGTGATTGCGATGGTGCAGCGGTCGCGGTGGGTGAGAGCCGGCCGGCGGCTGCGCGTGGGCCCGGACCTGACGCAGCTCTGAGGACGCTTTGAAGAAGACGCTCGCCATCATCGGGAAAATCCTGCGCGCCCTGTTGATCACGGTCGCGGCGCCGCTGGCGGCACTGGCCGGAGCGCTTGTGCTGGCTATGGCGGATGCGGCGTTCCGGTTGAAGAAGCGGCCGGCGCTCAAGCCGGCCACACGGCCCGAAGGGCGCGGCGCGAGCATCGTGATTCCCAACTGGAATGGGCGGGACCTGCTCGAAAAATATCTGCCGGCGGTGGTCGCCGCGGCCGGCGTGGATGCGGCGCACGAAGTGATCGTGGTCGACAATGGGTCGGATGACGGCAGCGCGGAGTTCGTGCGCGAGCGGTTTCCCGCGGTGAGGCTGATCGCCCTCAAGGAGAACCTCGGCTTCGGCGGAGGGTCGAATACGGGCGTGAAGGCGGCGCGCAACGAGATCGTGGTGCTGCTGAACTCGGACATGAGAGTGGAGCCGGGTTTTCTGGCGCCGCTGGTGCAGGACTTCGCCGACGAGCGCGTGTTCGCGGTCTCGTGCCAGATATTTTTCAGCGATCCGGCGAAGCGGCGCGAGGAGACCGGGCTCACCGAGGGCTGGTGGGAGAACGGCGGCCTGCGAGTGACCCATCACATCGACGACGAACTGCGGGAACCGTATCCTTGTTTTTACGGCGGTGGCGGCTCGTGCGCGTTCCATCGCGACAAGTTCCTCGAACTCGGCGGATTCGATGAGCTGTTGCGGCCGTTTTACCTCGAAGACACGGACCTCGGCTACATGGCCTGGAAACGTGGGTGGAAGGTGCTGTATGAGCCGCGCAGTGTCGTGTATCACGAGCACCGCGGCACGATCGGCAAGAAGTTCCGCGAAGACGAGATCCGCGCGGTTCTGAAGAAGAATTACCTGCTCTTCGTATGGAAGAACATTCACGAGTGGAAAAAGCTGGCGGAGCACTTCTTCTACGCGGCGGCGGGGGCAGTGTGGGGGGCGTGGTCGGGAGCGGCGTTCGCGCGGGCCGATATGTCAGCGCTGATGCGGGCGCTCGGGCAGGCGCCGGAGACGATGCGTTCGCGGATACGGGCTCGGAATCTCGCGGCCGTAAGCGACACGGAGGCGTTCCGGCGGCCGCTGGGCGGCTATTTCCTGGACCGGTTCGAAAAACTGCCCGCGAGAGTGGACCGGCCGAAGGTATTGTTCTTTTCGCCGTACCGGATCGCACCGCCAACGCATGGCGGCGGGGTCTTCATGTACCAGACGGTCCGGGAACTGGCGAAGCTGGCGGACGTGCATTTGTTGGTTTTGCTCGAGCACGAACGGGAGCGGGCGCCACATGCGGAACTGGCCTCCGCGGTGCGGTCGGCCGACTTTATCGTGCGTCGCGCGCCGGGCCGGTACGAAGTGGGGCCGCTCTTGCCGCACGCCGTGCGGGAATTCCGAAGCAGGGATGTCGCCTGGCGGATGCACCGCAAACTTTTCAGCGAGCGCATCGACGTCGTCCAGCTCGAATATACTCATCTTGCGCAGTATGCCTGCGAGCTCAAACAAATACCATCTATTTTGTTTGAACACGACGTTTACTTCCAGTCGGTGGGCCGGGGGTTGAGCCAGATCGGCGGCATCGGCGCGCGGGCGGCGGCGTTTTACGAGTACCTGCGCGCGCTGCGCTACGAGTTGCGGGTGTTGCCCCGGATGGACCGTGTGCAGGTGTGCAGCGCGGCGAACGCGAAGTACTTACTCGGCTTCCGGCCCGGGTTGCGGGATAAGATCGACGACGGGCTTCGCGCGGGGATCGACACCGCGAGTTATTCGTACACGGAAGCCGGCCGGGAGCCGGACACGATGCTGTTTCTCGGCAGCTTCCGGCACGTGCCGAACCAGGAGGGGCTGCGCTGGTTCACGCAGGAAGTACTGCCGAAGATTCTGGAGAAGCGGCCTGGAGCAAGGCTGGTGATTGTCGGTGCGGAGCCGCCGCCGCGCCACGCTCTGCCGCCGGGTGAAGCGATTGAGTTGCGTGGGTTTGTAGAAGACGTGCGCGAGCCGCTCGCGCGGTATGCGCTGTTCGTGTGCCCGATTCTGCGGGGGTCGGGGATGCGGGTGAAGTTACTCGAAGCTTTCGCGGCGGGGATTCCGGTGGTATCGACGCCGCTGGGCGCGGAGGGCCTGGCGGAGCGGGACGGCGAACTCTGCGCCCTGGCGGCGGACCCGGAGGGTTTTGCCCGGCACGCGGTGGAGTTACTGGAAGAGCCGGAAAAGGCGCGGGCGCTCGCAGCCAGGGCGCGTGCCGAGGTGGTGGAGCACCGGGACATGAAGGCCATCACGAAGAAGCTCAACGAGAGTTACAAGGCAGCGATCGCTGGGAAACGCGATCGCTGAGAGCTATACTCATACACATTTGGAGGCCCCTATGCGACGATTCGCCGGCTTGGTGATGATGTGCGTTTGCGCGGCTTGGCTGCGCGGGGAGGATAAGCTGCTGCTGCCGCAGCGGCCGGCGCTCAGCGCCACGCAGATTGTGTTTTCCTATGCGGGCGATTTGTGGAGCGTGCCTCCCGGGGGCGGGAAGGCGGAACGGCTTACGACGGCGGTCGGTGTCGAGACCGATCCCGTGTTTTCGCCCGACGGAAGCCTGATCGCGTTTACGGGCGAATACGACGGCAATGTGGACGTGTATGTCATGCCGGAGGCCGGCGGCGTGCCGAAGCGGCTCACGTGGCATCCGGGCAACGACGCGGCCGTTGGCTGGACCGTGGACGGGAAGAACGTCCTGTTCCGGTCCCCGCGGAATAACCCGGCGGATGGGGACCGGTTGTTTACGATACCCGCTACCGGAGGATTTCCGGTGGAGTTACCGCTGCCGATCGCCGAGGAGGGAAGTTACTCGCCGGACGGGCGCAGTCTCGCTTACGTGCCGCTGTTTCAGTGGGAGGCAGCGTGGAAACGATATCACGGCGGACAGACGAAGAAGATCTGGATCGCGAAACTCGAAGATTCCAGCGTCACGCCGATTCCGCGGATGAACTCCAATGACTTCAACCCCATGTGGATCGGCGACGATGTCTACTTTCTCTCAGACCGTAACGGCCCTGTGACGCTGTTTGTTTATTCGACCAAAACCAAGAACGTGCGGCAGGTGGTGGAGAACCACGGATTTGATTTCAAGTCGGCGAGTGCCGGACCCGGCGCGATCGTATATGAGCAGTTCGGCTCGTTGCATTTGTATGACCTGAAGAAAGGCAAGACGAGCGATGTACACATTGAGCTGAGCGGGGATTTTCCCGAGGCGCGGCCGCACTTTGAAAAAGTGGGGACGAAGTTACAGGACGCGACGCTGTCGCCGAGCGGGGCGCGGGCGGCGTTTGCGGCTCGCGGCGACATTCTCACCGTGCCGGGTGAGAAGGGCGATCCGCGGAATCTGACGAACACGGTCGCGGCGCATGAGCGAGGGCCGCAGTGGTCGCCGGACGGGCAGAATGTGGCTTACTTCTCGGATGAGTCGGGCGAGTGGGCGATTCACATCGAACCGCAGAACGGCCTGGGAGCGGTGACGAAGATCGTTCCGGGCAAGGCGGCGTATTACGATTCGATCCGGTGGTCGCCGGATGGTAAGAAGATCGCCTATGTCGACAACCATCTGGGCCTGTGGTACATGGCACTGGACAACAAGACTCCGGTTCTCGTGGATACGGATTATTACCGGGACGGGAACATGGTTCCTTCGTGGTCTGCGGATAGTAAGTGGCTGGCGTATTCGAAGCAGCTCCCGAGCTACATGAGCGCGATCCACTTATATTCGTTGGCCGATGCTAAGTCGACGCAGATTACCGATGGCATGAGCCAGGCGACGAATCCGGTGTTCGACAAGAACGGGAAGTACCTATACTTCATGGCGAGCACCGACTCCGGCATGTCGATGCAGCCCGATATCCACAGCGAGGCGGCGCCGGTGACGCGAAGTCTGTATGTGGTGGTGCTTTCCAAGGATGAAGCTTCGCCGCTGAAGCCCGAAAGCGACGAGGAGAAACCGAAGGAGGGAAAGAAGCCCGAGGCGAAGAACGGGAAAGACGCGGAGAAGAACGAGATCAGGGATACGCGGATCGATCTCGACGGTATCGGCCAAAGGGTTCTGGCGCTTCCGGTGGACGCGCGTCGGTATGTGGACCTGATGCCGGGCAAGGCGGAAGAGATTTACTTTGTGGAGGCGTCCGACGCATTGCGCGAAGGACCGCCGGCGTTCACCGTGCACCGATTCGACGTGTCGAAGCGGAAGGGAGATGTTCCGGTCGCGGGGGTGCGGAGTTTCACAGTAAGCGGAGACGGACAGAAGCTCCTATATCAGAAGGGGGAGCAGTGGTTCCTGGCCGAGGCCAAGCCGATTCCCGATCATCCTGGCGCGGCCCCTCCGGCGGGTCCGCCGGGCGAGCCGTTGAAGACGCAGGATATCGAGGTCAAGGTAGATCCGAGAGCCGAATGGCGCGAGATGTATCACGAAGTGTGGCGGAACGAGCAGCAATTCTTCTACGATCCGCACCTGCACGGGCTGGACGCGGCGGCTACGTCGAAGTTATACGAGCCGTATCTTGATGCCGTGGCTTCGCGGCAGGACTTGAACTACCTGTTCACGGAAATGCTTGGCGAGATGACCGTAGGGCATATGTTTATCGCTGGGGGCGACATGCCCGAAGTGAAGCGGGTTCCGGTGGGCATGCTCGGGGCGGATTACAAAATCGAAAACAACCGCTATCGCTTCGACAGGGTTTACGACGGGGAAAACTGGAACCCGGACTTGAAGGCTCCGCTGACGCAACCAGGCGTGCATGTGACGGCCGGCGAGTATCTGCTGGCGGTAAACGGCCGGGACCTGACGGCGGCGGAGAACATTTATAGTTACTTCGAGGGGACGGCGGGTAAGGAGACGGTGCTCCGGGTTGGTCCGAATGCATCGGGCGCGAATTCGAGGGAAGTGACGGTGGTTCCGGTCCCGAGCGAGGCACGGCTTAGGAATCGCGCGTGGATCGAAGATAACCGCCGGCTGGTGGATAAGCTGACCAACGGGCGCGTGGCGTATGTGTATATGCCGGATACGGCTCGGGGAGGTTACCTCAGTTTCAATCGGTATTTCTTCGCTCAGGTGGGCAAGCAGGCGCTCATTGTGGATGAGAGGTTCAACCATGGCGGAGCGCTGGCCACCGACATCATCGAGTATCTGAAGCGGCAGGTGCTGAGTTTAGTTACCTACCGCGACGGGGCGGACATGGTTCAGCCACAGGGGGCGATCTTCGGGCCGAAGGTAATGATCATCAATGAATTCGCCGGTTCGGGCGGAGACGCGATGCCGTGGTACTTTAGGCGCGCAGGCGTAGGGAAGCTGATCGGCGAGCGGACATGGGGTGGCCTGGTTGGGATCTTCACCGTGCCGCAGTTGATGGACGGCGGATATGTGACCGCGCCGAACGCGGCGGTGTGGAATCCGGACGGGCGGTATGACGTGGAGAATCATGGCGTTCCGCCCGATATCGAAGTGCCGCTCGATCCGGCGGCTATGCGGAAGGGGCACGATCCGCAGCTTGAGAAGGCGGTGGAAGTGGTGATGGAGGAGTTGAAGAAGACGCCGCCGCCCGAGTACAAGCGGCCGCCGTATCCGAATTATCATCGGCAGTAAGCACGTCCCGCGCAGGCGTCGCGCGGGGTGCGAGTGGTGCGCTTGGACGGCGGAGCTTATCGGCGGGCTGGTTGCGCGGCGCTCGCCGCCTGGCTGATCGTGTCCGGTGCTCTGCGCGCGCAGTTGGCCACTGGCAGGCTTGCTGGAATCGTCCAGGATACGGACGGCAAGCGCCTGGCCGGTGTGGCGATCTGCATCACCGCAGCGGCAGGCTTGCGATGGATCGTCCGGACAGATTCGCGAGGCGGGTTTTCATTGGTGCTGCCGTATGGATGGTACCGGTTCGCGGAGGAAACCGGTGGCGGCCGGAGCACCGCAGTTACTGTTCGGCCCTTCCAGGTTACCCGGGTGCTCCTGGTGAAAGATTGGGGGCGAGCGCCGCGGGTTGCCCGCGAAGATACTCTGCGCGCGGCGGGAACGTGGACGGACGCATCGCGGGGAAAGACCTACCCGGAAGCTGTCAGTTTGGCCGGAGTGTTGCTCAGCCGGGAGGTGGCGAGTGTCACGCAGCCTCTCGATTTCACGGGCTTTGGGGATAACCGGCTCGGAATCGAGTCTCAACGGGCGTTTTCCTGGACCGATACGCAATATCGCCTGCAAGGAATGGACGCGACCGATGCGTATCAACCCGGGCTTCCGGCCATCGCACCCGATATTGAAGCGATGGACGCCGTGGTGGTGCGAAGCGGGTTTGCGCAGACCACTTCCATGAGCGACGGGACGGAGGTCGGATTGTTCCTGACGGAGGCTGCGTCCCGGTGGCACGGCGCGCTCGAAACGGAAGGCACGGGAGCGCCGCTGTCGGGCACAAATTTGCCTGCGCCGGCGGCCCGCGGGTTGGTTCAACAAAACGAGACGTATCGCTGGCTCACGCGGGACGGATTTGCGTTTGGCGGACCTCTGACCCGGTGGGCGGACTTGTCCGGTTCCGCGCGGGCGCAGTGGAGTTCGCAGGCCGAACCTCTCCAGCCGGCCGGTACCCAACAGCGCAGCGGGCTGTGGTACGCCAACGCACGAAGCCGCATCAGTGCGGGCCATCGGGATCAGTTCGATCTCTTGTACAGCGGAACGGGCGTCCATCTCTCCGATGGCGGCGTCCCGGCCGGCCTGGAGGCGCTGATGGGGTTCCGGATGGCCCCTTCGTTTGTCTTGCCGGGGGGATTCACCGGAGAACCGGAAAACGACCGGTTCGGCTTCGTTCAACTCGGATGGACGCATGCAGCGTCCGATTCGGCCGCGGGTGTATTGCAGTTGCGCTACGGTGTCTCCGCGGCGAATCTCGACACGGTCACGCAGGCCAACGGGCAGAGCCGGATTGAATTGGCGGGTGGCGCCGTCACCGGAGCGCCGCCGTTGGGCAATCTGGCTTCGCGGCCGCGGCAGGCCGTCGATGCCGCCTGGCAGCCGCGGGAAATCCGCGAGCGACGGATCCGGCATGACTTTGTCCTGAGCGGGGAGTGGCAAACCGCCGAGGCAATCAACCGGTTTTCGACGCCATCGGGAATGAACTTAGTCACAGCGGCCGGCTCGCCGGCGTTCGTGATCAAATTCAATACACCGGCCGACAGCCGCGCGTCCATCCGGGCGTTCTCCGGCAGTGTCGCGGACTACATGACGCTGGCGCCGTCATTGTCCGCCAGCCTGGGCATGCTGGCGGATTTCTCACGAGGCTCGGCGCCGGCGGCGCCGGACCGGATCACCTGGAACAGCGTCTCGCCCCGGGCCGGTCTTGCCTTCACTCCGCCGAACTTACACGGACTCATTCTCAGAGCAAGTTACTTTCGCGTCTATGTCCCCCTCGCAGGACGCTACCTCGATTTCGGCAATCCGGATTCGCTGGGTGGGAGCATATACCAATGGCTGGGACCAGCCGGACTGTCTCAGGCCCCGGATATGGGTAACTTACTTGTTCGTTTCGGCGGACCGTATTCGTCCACTGCGGCCGGCCTGCGCAGGCCGTATGCCGATGAATTTGACCTCGGAGCTGAGTTGCCGCTGACCCAGCGGACATTCGCGGCGATTCACCTGTTCCGGCGGGATGAAAAGAACCGGTTGGCGGCGATCGACACGGGAGTGCCGTTTTCCGCGTTCACGCCGGTCGTCATCTCCGATCCGGGTCCGGACGGGATACCGGGCAGCTTCGACGATCAACGCTTGACGGTCTATGCGCAGAACCCATCCACTCTCGGCCAGGACCGGTACCTGCTTACAAACCCTGCCGGGCTGCGGATGCTGAACACCGGATTCATGGCCGAGATAGGCGCCGCCCGCGGGCGAATGGACGTTCACGCCTCCTTCGTGGCCGAAAAATCGTACGGCCCCACAAACCCGGGCGATTCGCTGTACGAGAACGACCCCGGCGTCATCGGCTCGTTGTACGAAGACCCGAACACCATGGTTCATGCAGGCGGGCGGAGTTTCGTGGACCGGGCGTATGTGGGAAAGGTGCAAGCAGGTTATCGATTACCGGAAAGCTTGGGCGGGATGGAGCTCGAGTCGGTGGCCGATTATACCGACGGGCTGGTATTCGCGAGGCAGTTACTGGTAACCGGGCTGCCGCAAGGGCCGATGTTAGTGGCGACAACCGTCCGGGGGAGCCCGGAAGGAGGCAACCGCGCCCAGTATGCGATTAACTGGAACGTGCGTGTGAGCCGGAGTTTCGAACTGGCTCGCGGCGAATTTCGGGTGACGGCGGACGTAATGAACATGACCAACGCGGCGCAGAGCCTCCAGGAGAACGACATCAGCGGGCCGTCGTTTAATCTCCGGCTACCTGTGGTGATTGAACCGCCGCGGTTTATGCGGTTAGGTCTGAGCTACGAATTTTAACTTCGAGGCGTGACCTTACGATTCGGGGGAAGGCTGCTCCCGCCACGGCATCGAGTGCTACTGGCTTGAACCGTTGCTGATAATGATTTCAGGGTCGGTTTCGTAGTTGGCGCCATTCGCGGACACGGTGATCGTGTACTTGTAAGTACCAACGTAGCCGGGGTTCCCGGCGCCGACGGCAATTCTACAGGAAGCCGTGCCGGTCGATGGCCCCACTGCGGCGCGGCAGGGGCTATTGCCATCCTTAAATGTGACTGCGACGGTACAGCGTTGGAGGGTACTTGCGCACCTCCACTGAACGGTATCGTTCGTCTTTGCATTCTGGTTGCCGTTATTGCCGTGTCCGTCGGGATGTTGGAAGGTGAGCGACGAGCCGCTGTGACCGACGATGACCCGGTACGTGTTCTGGGCCGCGAGTGGCGCCGCGCACAACAGCAGAAGCGCGATGCACGCGAAAGCAGGGAGGGATTTCATTTACTGGTTTCCTTTCCCGGATTCCTGGACTGTTGTGGGACTGCGGATGCGAGCAGGCGTTGATAGCGAGGGTCCCGCCGCAGATTGGTGAATTCCGGTTCGCGGTTAATCTCTTCGAGGGAGTAGCCGCCGCGGATAGCGTCGCCGAGGGCGGCGAGGGCGCGGTCGCGGGCGCCGGTCAGCTCGTAAACGAGGGCGGCGTGGAAGCTGATCGTGCGGCTTCCCTGGCCGTATCGGAGGGCTTGGGCGATTTCGTCGACAGCTCGGGTGCGGTCGCCCAGTTTGGCGCGATAGACGGCAGCGTCGCTGAGTAAGTGCGGATCGCTGGGCTCAAAGGCGAGTTGTTGCTCAACGGCTTCTACTGCCTTCCGATAGGCCTCGTCCGCTTTTTGGCGGTCGCCTGGAGTGTAGCGGTAGGCGTCGCCGAGGTTTGCCCACATCGTCGGAGCGCCGCTGAAGGAGGGAGAAGCGAGTTCCGTGGCCTTCGTGAGGACGGTGATGGCTTCCTGGTAACGGGATTCAAAGACATACAGGGCCCCGAGGTTGAGGTAGCCAGTTACGGTGGGAGTCAGGCGAATGGAGGTTAGGAACTCGCGCTCGGCGTCTTCGTTGCGCCCAAGCGTGAGGTAGATGCCACCGAGATTGCGATGGACGAGCGGGCTGTCGGGAACCAGAGAGACTTCTTTCAGGAACGCATCCGCGGCGGCGTTGTAGTTCTGGTGGCGGTAGTAAAACACGCCTAAGTCACCGTAAGTCACCCACTCATCCGGCTTTAACTGGATCGCTTTCTGATACGTGTCAAGCGCTTCGGCCGTGCGTCCCATGGCGTCGTCGAGGTCGGCGAGGTCACGCAAGGTCTCGACGTTCAGCGGATCGAGGGACAGGGCGCGGCGGAATTCGGCGGTGGCGCGTTCGCGATCTCCGTTGAGAGAAAGAACGGCTCCCGTGGCGGCATGGGCGGCGGGGCTCTGCTCGTCGATCGAGAGAGCGCGATCCGCCTCGGTGCGGGCCGCATCGAGCGTGGCGGGGTCCTTCGAGTTCGAGTAACTGCTGCGATAGGCGGCGGAGAGCGCCACATGGGCGGCGGCGAACCCTGGATCTGCGGCGGCCGCCTGCTGGAGCGACTCGACGGCACGGTCGACGTTATCGCGAACGTCGAAGCGGCGCAGATATCCGACGCCGCGCAGGTAGGCTGTGTTCGCTGCGGGAACGGGACTCGCGGGAATCGAGTACTGCTTCGTGGTTTTCACGGAGAGCCCGAGAAGTCCGGCAATCGAGGATGCGGCCCGCTCCTGGAGCGATGTCGGCTCGTCGGGGCTGTAGCGAAGGGAGGCGGCGCGGAGAACGTGTCGGGACTGCGTGTCGACCACGCGCAACGTGAGCGTGGTGGGTTTCTCCGCCGGAGTGAACTGACCTGTCACCGCAAGGTTGGCTCCGGCGAACTTACGCGCGGCTTCGGGTGTGGTGATCGACAGGCTCCGAACCTCGCTCGCGGGCGTGACGGCGAGGGAGGGTTCTGCGTTCTGCCAGAGAGAAAGGAGTCCGGTGGTAGAGTCGAGAAGGCCCTCGCAGAAAGCGCGGCTTACGGGCTCGTGCGTGCAGTTCGCGAACGGAATCAGCGCCACGCGCTTGGTGGCGGGAAGCGGGTTGAGAAAACGGTCGCGAACTCCGGGGAGAAACGAAGCAGCCGCGACTGCCGCGGCGAGAGCCGGGACGGCGAGCCAAAGCGGGCGGAAACGGCGGGGCATGGGGCGGGGAATGGAAGCGGCCAGGCTGAGGGTCGGGGAGTCGGGAACAAGGGTCGGGACCCCGCCGAGATAGGCACGCAAGCTGGCGGCTAACTCGGCCATACTCTGAAAGCGGGCCGCGGGGTCTTTTTCGAGGGCGTGGTAGACGATTCTTTGTAAGTCGGCTGGCGCGCTCCAGTCGGCGCCGGTCATGGCCGGAGGCGACTGGTGGAGGATCTGGTAGTAGACAAGATCGGGTTTGTTGGCGTCGAACGGCAGGCGGCCGGAGACGAGTTCGTAGAGCACTACGCCGAGGGAAAAGATGTCGGAGCGCTCGTCAATTTCCTTGCCTTCAACCTGCTCCGGCGACATATAGGCCGGAGTGCCGATGGGGGCGCCGGCTTGCGTTAGCGTGGCAGACCCCAGGAACTTGGCTAAGCCGAAGTCGGTGAGTTTAAGCTGGCCACTGGAGGAGAAAAGCGCATTAGCGGGCTTGACGTCCCGGTGGATAATACCTTGGGCGTGGGCGTGAGCCAGGGCCTCGGCTAACTGGAGGCCGTAAGTGGCGGCGAGTTCGGGGCCGAGGCGGCGGGATTGGGAGCCGAGAGTTTCAATGCGAGAACGAAGTGTGCCGCCAGGCAGGTACTCGAACACAAGGAACACGTCGTCTTCGTGCTCTTCGATGGCATGGATGATGGCAATGTTGGGGTGGTTGAGGTGGGAAATCGCCCGCGCTTCCTGAAGAAATCTTTGTTTGGCGGCTTCGGAATCGAGCAGGCCGGGATGGAGGAACTTCAGGGCGACGATGCGGTCCAAGCGTACGTCGCGGGCGCGATAAACAGCCCCCATGCCCCCGACACCGACCCGTTCGAGCAGTTCATAGTGGGAAACCTGCCGTGTCTCGCTAGTATTTTGCCGAGGCATTCTGTGAAATCCCGGGCGGGGGTGATAATCACGCCGTCTCAACGCCTGACAGGCGTCTTGCCGGTTACTTATTGTGAATGACTATTGGCCAGTATACCGCGGAGGGTGACGCTTTAGCGCCGGTCACTTGACGTAATCCGAAGCGGTTGGTACCAGGTACTAATTATCCAGGACTTACAGCCATGAATCCGGCGCGGAAGCGGGCGGCGGAACCTCGGACCCGCGAGACTTAGTTTGACTTAGACTTTGGGGGCGGTGGGTTGCGGGCCGTCGAGAGCTGGCTGGCGATATGGTTGGCAAGGCGGTCAAGGGTCTTCGGCTGGGTGTCCTTGGGTTTGGCGTAGATGGACCAGATTACGCTGCGGGAATGGCGGTCGACCACGAAGACCATGCCTCGGCCGCGGCTGAAGGTGCTGTAAACCGGAGCTTCATTTTCCTTGGTGATCTGTTCGGCCTCGGCTTTGGCGGCAGCGTCTTTCACAGACTCTTCTTCGGATTTCTTCTTTTTGGCCGTGTCCGGAACGGTGGCCTCCTCCGTCTTGGGGGCTGGCGGCGGAGCCGGTGGCGGGTAGAGGCTTTTCATCGTGTCTTCAAACGCCGCGCCGACGTGGTCCGTGAGAACGGCGTCGGCCTTTTGCGGGTCGGTGACAACCTCGAGCACGCCGAGACGGGAAATGGCGTTGGCCAGGTACTGGTCGAAGCCGTTGCTCATCGGGAGCAGGTAGACGGTCTTAACGGCTTCCAGTTGCGGGTTGGGCGCCTTCGCCGACCCCGCCAGGGCGAGGGAAGCGAGGAGCACAACTGGAAGACAAAACCATTTCATGACAACATGATAGCTTGAACCCATTCGGCCTGGCTTGGTTCCGGGCGGGGAAGCCATGTACAGGTCCCAGAGCATAACCGTCATCATTCCGTGCCTGAACGAGGAGCAGGGCATCGAGAGCGTGTTGCGCCGGATGCCGGAGTTCGTCGATCAGGTGATCGTAGTGGACAACGGCTCGACGGACCGGACGAGCGAAGTGGCAAAGTCGTTCGGCGCGGAAGTGATTCGCGAGCCGGTGCGCGGCTATGGGCGAAGTTACAAGAAAGGCTTCTCCTTCGCCAAGGGCGACCTGATTGTCACCCTCGACGGCGATCACAGTTATCCGCCCGACGCGATTTCATACCTGATCGAAGCGTTTCTCCACTTAGAAGTAGACTTTCTCAACGCCTCGCGCTTTCCGGTGCGCGACAAGCGGGCGATGAGCTGGAAGCACAAGTTCGGCAACTGGGTGTTGTCGCTGGCGATGTCGCTTCTGTACTTTCAGTGGGTGCGGGATTCGCAGTCCGGGATGTGGGTGTTCAAGCGGTCGATTCTGAAAGATATGCGGCTCATCTCCGACGGGATGGCGTTTTCCGAGGAGATAAAGATCGAGGCGCTGCGAAACCGGGCGATCCGGTTCGCCGAGATTTCCATTTTGTACTCGTCACGGCTGGGGGAGATCAAGCTGAACCCGTGGCGCGACGGGTTTTACAACTTGTGGTTCCTCGTGAGGAAGCGGTTCGACCGTGGATAAGAGAAGCGTTTCGATCGTGATTCCGAACTGGAACCGGCGGGCGCTGCTCGTGCGTCTGCTGGAGAGGCTGGCGGCACAGACGCGGCGGCCGGAAGAAGTGCTGGTGGTGGACAACGGCAGCACGGACGGTAGCGCGGAGGCGGCGGGGGCGCTTGGGGCGAGGGTGATCGAAATGGGCACGAACGCCGGCTTCGCGCGGGCGGTGAACCGCGGTGTGGGCGAGACGTCGGGCGCCTGGATCGGCGTGGTGAACAACGACATCGAGCCGCGGGAGGACTGGCTGGAGCGGCTGCTGGCCGGGACGGGCGACGCATGGTTCGCCACGGGAAAAATCCTGAGCGAGGGCGCGCCGGCTCGGATTGACGGTGCCTGGGACGCGTTGGCGCGGAGCGGCTGCGCGTGCCGGTGCGGCTGGGGGGCCGACGACGGTTCGCGATGGAGCGAGCGGCGGCGGATCCGGATGGCTCCGCTGACGGCGGCACTGGTGCGGAGGGCGGCGTTCGAGCGGGTGGGCATGTTGGACGAACGGTTCGAGTCTTATTTAGAAGATGTGGACTTCGGGCTGCGGTGCGCGTTGGCCGGACTGGACGGCGTTTACGTGCCGGAGGCGGTGGCCTGGCACCGCGGAAGCGCCACGCTGGGGGCGTGGAGCCCGGCGATGGTGCGGTTGATAGCCCGGAACCAGGTGCTGCTGGTGGCGAAACATTTTTCGGCGAAATGTCTGATGCGAAACGCCTGGGCGGTGCTTACGGGACAAGCGCTGTGGGGGGTGCTCGCTCTGCGGCATAGGACCGGTTTGGCGTATCTTAGGGGCAAGTGGGAAGGGATGCGGCGGTTCCGGTCGTGGCGTGAGGCAGGCCGCTCGGAGTTGGAGGGAATTCTCGCGGAAAGCGAGGCTGAGATTCGGGACTTGGCTCGCGAAGGCGGGTTTGGCTGGTATTGGAGGCTGTACTGCGCGCTGACTTGAGCGTTGTCGCGGTGGTGGTCTGTTACCGCTCGGCGGAGGTGCTCGAGAATTGTCTTCGCTCGCTGGACGGCATGCCCGTCGTGGTCGTGGACAACGGCAGCGGAGACGATGCGGTCGAGATCGCGCGCCGGTTCCCCGGCGTCGAGGCCATCGCGAATCAAGAAAATCGCGGGTTCGCAGCGGCGGTGAACCAGGCGGTGGCCGGGCGCGCCGAAGAGTATGTCATGCTGGTGAACCCGGACGTCGAGATCGAGGGAGACGCATGCGCGCTGGCGCGCGCCTGCCGCGAGTCGGGGGCCGGCATCGCGGGCGGACAACTGAAGAACGCCGACGGTTCCGCGCAGTGGGGATTTTCCGTGCGCCGATTTCCCACACCGGCCACGCTCGCCTTCGAGGCGATGGGGTGGAACCGCGCGTTTCCCGGAAACCCGGTCAACCGGGCGTACCGTTACCTGGACCGCAACCCCCGGCAGGCCGGGGAAGTGGATCAACCGGCCGGAGCGTTCCTCGTATTCCGGCGCTCGCTGTGGGAAAAGCTCGGTGGCTTCGACGAAGCGTTCTATCCGGCGTGGTTTGAAGACGTGGATTTCTGCCTGCGGGCGCGGCAGGCGGGAGCGAAAATTGTTTACGCGCCGGAGGAGGCGGCGCGGCACCTGGGCGGGCACAGTTTTCAGACGCTCGATTGGGAAACCCGCGAACTGCGCTGGTATGTTAGCCTTATGAGGTACGCGTCCAAGCACTTCCGGCCATCCGGACGAAGGCGTTTGGCGGCAGGCCTCGTGGCCGGCGCCATGGTCCGGATGATCCTATCTTCATGCCGGAGGGCAAGTCTCAAGCCGATTCCGTTGTATAGCGAAGTGATTCGGCTGGCTTATCTTACTCTCTGGAAGGGAGGCGGCGGAAGCGAGGTGGGAATGCTGGACGAAGTGGAGCAGCGGAAACTAGGAAACGATACGCGCCTGCATGTCTTATAACGATCGGGTTTCCGTCACCATCGTGACGTATAACAGCGGCCGCTTTATCAAGCGATGCCTCGAGTCGGTACTGGCTCAGAAGTACGCGAATAAGGAAATTCTGGTCATCGACAACGCGTCGACCGACGGAACCGTCGACATACTCGAACAGTTCGAGGACCGCTGCCACATTGTCTATAACGATGAGAACCGCGGGTTTGCGGCGGCGCAGAATCAGGCCATCGCGCTCGGCAACGGCGCCTGGGTGCTCACTCTGAACCCGGACGTGCTGCTTCTGCCCGGTTTTATCGAATCGTTGATGGAGGCCGGGCAACTGGACCCGAAGGTCGGCTCGGTCTGCGGGAAACTGCTCACCATCCGCTCGAACTTCGATCTCCCGGACAAGCCGCTGGTGGATTCCACCGGGATTTACTTCACCCCGATGCTGCGGCACCTCGACCGCGGAAGCCAGGAAGTGGACAACGGCCACTACACGCAATACGAGTATGTGTTCGGCGCGACAGCGGCGGCGGCGCTCTACCGGCGGCGGATGATCGAGGACATTTCGGTGGACGGGGAATTTTTCGACTCCGACTTCTTTGTCTACCGCGAGGACGCCGACGTGGCCTGGCGGGCGCAACTACTGGGCTGGCGCTGCCTCTACACGCCCCACGCGCGCGGCTACCACGTGCGCAATGTTCTGCCGGGCAACCGGCGCGCGCTGCCTCCCGAGATCAACATGCACTCGGTCAAGAACCGGTTCCTGATGCGCGCCAAGAACATGAGCGGCGACCTGTACTTGCGCAACTGGCTGTCGATCACCTGGCGCGACACGCTGGTTCTGGGAGCGTGCCTGCTGAACGAGTGGAGTTCGCTGAAGGCGTTTCCGTTCGTGTTCCGGAATTGGAAGCGGCTGATGGCGAAGCGGCGCGAGATCATGCGGCGCAAGCGCGCCGACGACGCCTACATCGCAAGCTGGTTCGCCTATGAACCGGTGAGCCGGCCGGCGCAAAAGCTGGTGGGGCGAACGGCGCAGCGGACGCGGGCGGCCCGAGGTTAGCCGCGCGAGTTCTTTCGCTGATGTCTGACCGGCTGCGGTTTGCCATTCTGGGCACGCGCGGAATCCCAGCCAGTTACGGAGGATTCGAGACCTTCGCCGAGGAGCTTTCCACGCGCCTGGTCGAGCGCGGGCACGAGGTGACTGTGTACTGCCGCGCGCGGGAAGGCGGCGCGGAATATCGCGGCGTGAAGCGGCGCTGGGCGCCGGCCGTGCGGCACAAGTACATCGAGACGCTGTCGCACACGTTTTTCTCAACCATCGATCTTCTCTTCCACCGCGTGGATGCGGCGCTGTACTGCAACGCCGCGAACGCGGTGTTCACTCTCGCCCCGCGAATGGCCGGTGTGCCCGTAGCGCTGAACGTGGACGGGCTCGAGCGCGAACGGAAAAAGTGGAACGTGCTCGGAAAGACGTGGTACCGCGTGAGCGAGCGCATGGCCGCCTGGTTTCCTTGCGTGGTGGTGAGCGACGCGCGTGTGATTCAGAACTACTACCGCGCCACCTACCACAAAGACAGCGTATTTATTCCCTATGGCGCCACCGCGGAGCGAACCGCCGGGCGCGGGACGCTCGATGCGTTGGACCTCGAGCCCGGCCGGTACTTCCTTTACGTCAGCCGGATGGAGCCGGAGAACAACGCCCTGCTCGTGCGGGAAAGCTTCGAAAGGGTAGACGGCGCGGTGAAGTTGGCTCTCATCGGCGACGCACCCTACGCCAGGGAATACATCGAGCGCGTGCGCTCGACCAGCGACAAGCGCATCGTGATGCCGGGCGCGATCTACGGGCAAGGGTATGCGGAGCTGCAGTCGCACTGTCTGGCTTACGTGCACGCCACCGAGGTAGGCGGAACGCATCCGGCGTTGATCGAGGCGATGGGCCGCGGCGCGCTCGTGCTGTACCTGCGCACGCCGGAAAACGAGGAAGTGGCCGGCGGGGTCGGCCTCGGGTTCGAGCGCGGCGAGTTGGCGGAGCGGATGCGGCAGGTGGTCGAAATGAGCCAAGCCGAGCGGGCTGCCTGGGGCGAGCGCGCGGCGGCGCGGGTGCGCGAGCACTATAGCTGGGACGCGGTGACCGACGAGTACGAAGCGCTTTTGTGCGGCCTCGCCGGCCGGAATAAACGCTGATCCGCCGATTGCTTGATTAACGCCGCCGCTGGGAAAACAGCCACGTCACGAGATCCGGCTCAGCCGTAAAAATGTGCTGCCAGCAGGCGTCGTCGTGGCCGGCTCCTGGGACTTCGGTGACGCGGGGAACGGCGCCAGCGTGAAACAAGTCGAAGGAGAGCAGCAAGGTTTGAAGGTGCGATATGGTGCGGTCCTGGCCGCAGTGAAAGATCCAGACCGGCGCGGAGGCGAATTTCCCGCGAGTTGCGGGATCGTCTACTTCGTCCAGCAGGTCGCTGGGAAGACGGCCGGAAGCCGCTACGCCGGCGGCGAAAAAATCCGGGTGCATGTCGAGTAAATCCCACAGTCCGGTTGCGCCGCCACCCTGCCCGACGATGTAAATTCGCTTGGGGTCGATGGAGTAGTGGGACGTCAGACCGAGGACCAGATCGAAGCTCTCGGCCAACCGTATCGACGGGCCGCCGTCCGGATCGTCGTCGTCGAAAATGTTAGGTGGGAAGTCCCACATCGCGCCGCCGGAGAAGCTGAGCATGCCGGCGCGTTCTGGAGCCACAACAAAGCAAGGGTGGGAGGCCTGTACCTGCGGCTCGACCCAGAGCCGCGCGCCCCAACGGTTCGAGCCGGAAATCTGCGGCGTGTCGCCCGCTCGATGGCGGAATTTATTCACTGAGGGCGTGTCGTCATCGAGCCAGAGGATCAGCGGATAGCGTTCATTCGCGGCGGTTTTGGGAATGAAAAGTGCGTAACGAAGAGTTTGCTTCGCGCCCCATTCGAAACCCGTGCCACGCGGCTTGTACTCATCCTTCGTGAATGGGGCCGGATCATCGCCGCTGAACGACGGGAGGCAGAGAAACAGAGATGCCAGCGCGATGCGCGACGGGTTCAACGTGGTCCGCTCCGTTCGTTCCATCATAAGTCCAGGCGGGCGGCGCGGCGCGGGTAGCATGAAAGGATGTGGGACGTGCCGATGCGTTGTTGGATCGAGGTGTCGCTGGGGCGGATCGCGGCCAACTACGACGCACTGCGCGAGGCGGTGAACGGCGAGGCCGAGGTGATGGCCGTGGTGAAGGCTGACGCCTACCGGCACGGCGCGGTGGAGGTCTCGCGGACCCTCGAGGGGCGCGGCGCACGGTGGCTCGCCGTTTCGAGCGTCGAAGAAGGCGTGACACTGCGCGAGGCGGGCATCGGCGCGCGGATCCTGGTAATGGCTGACTTTCTGCCCGGCGAGCGCGAGGCGCTGCTGGACTACGGCTTGACGCCGGTGATCCATACGTTGGCCGATGTATCGGCGTGGGAGCGTCTGGCCGAGGCCCGAGGCGTGGAGCGGGCGCCCTATCACTTGAAGATCGACAGCGGCATGGGGCGTCTGGGTACGCGAGCGGGCTCGGAGGAGATCGCGGAGGCGGTGCGTACGGCGCGGCGGGCGCGGCTGGAAGGCCTGATGACGCACTTTGCTTCGGCGGCTAACTACGAAAGCACCCAGACAGAGGAGCAGATCGCGCAGTTCGAGCAAGTGCGGCGCGGGCTGGCAGACGCCGGGATCGTTCCCGAGTTTGTGCACCTGGCCAGCAGCATTCCGGTAGCTTACGCGCGGCGCGAAGCTTGGGGAAAGATGGTGCGCCCCGGACACGCGGTTTACGGCTACGTGTCGCCGCTGGTGCGAGGCGTGGGCCCGGCGAAACTGCTGAAAGTGTCGCCGGCGCTGGCGTGGAAGGCGTCGGTGGTGGCGGTGAAGGACCTGCCGGCCGGCGCGCGCGTCGGCTACGGCGGCATGTACCGCACGCCCGCGCCGATGCGGATCGGCGTTCTCGCCGCCGGCTACGCGGACGGCATTCCGCACCGCTTGTCGAACCGGGGCCGGGTGATCGCCGGCGGCAAGTACGCTGCGATCCTGGGCGCGGTGTCGATGGACCTGACGACCATCGACCTGACCCAGGCGCCCCAGCTTAAGCCTGGCGACGCCGTGACGCTGCTGGGCGAAGAAGGCGACGCGCGCATCGACGCCCAGCAGATCGCCCGGACGGCCGGCACCATCTCCTACAGCGTCCTCTGCGGCATCAGCGCGCGGGTGAAGCGGGTGTATGTATGAAGGTAGGAGGCGAGATGTCGTACGACAAGAAGAAAGCTACGCCCCGGATGCAGGCGCCCCGAATACGGACGCCAATGATGCATGACGTATACCAGCGGCTGCGCGCGCTTCGCCGCTCAGAGCCGCACGCCAACGATGTGCCGCGGCGGCGGGAGAAAGTGCAGGGGAGACGAAGGGACCGCGGATAAGCCGCCTCTACGGTACAAAGTGTCCGACGGCTGAGCAAGCGCTTACACCCCTGGCGCGTGAATCGCCCACTCGCTCAGATAAAGAAACTCGCCCGTCAGGGCGCCCAGAGCTTCCCACGCCGTCACGTAGTGCCAGTTCAGCGTCGTCATGCCGTCGCTCATCATGCTCGAGGTGTGCCAGGGAAACGTCGGGCCGATCAACCTGGCGCGGGCGACGAGCTTGTTGTAGTTTTTCTTGACGATCAGCTTGGGCCCGGTGTCGGGGTTCTCGTACTCGTCCGGCAGGCCGATCATGTGGCCGAATTCGTGGGCGGCCACGTTGTACTCGAACTCCCGCTGGCCAAGCGCGAAACTGGCTTCGAACTCGCGGTCGATGCGAACCTCCACCGCACACTTCCCGCTGCCTACTTCCGGGACGATGATGATCGGGTTCTTGAGATTCGCGGACTTAAGCACGCCCTCCACCGCTTCGGCGCGGCGGCGGCCCAGCAGCGAGGGTTCACTGAGCTTGGTGAATCCCTTCAACAGCACCAAAATCGGGTGCGAGCCGGGCAACTGGCGGTTGGCGGCGGTCACGAAGTTGCGCAGCACAGTGGCAAGCGCGGATGGTTCGGTCGAGGAGTCGCCGAACGGAAGATTGGCGTAGGGCACAGACGGCCGGCCGGTGAGGATCTCCGCCCCGCAGGCGCGGAGGGCGTTTTCCAAAAATTCCCGGTCGTTTCCGGCCGTGAGCAGACCCCGACCGTGTGGTTGAATTCGCGCGTCTGGAAATCGCGCAGCTCAAGGCGGTCCGTTGCGCCGGGGCTTTCCACCTGGTTCATCGACACGAAACCGCGGCACTCGCGCCCGTGGGGATTCTTCTTGGCCTTCTCATCTTCATGGCTGACGATCATCTTGAAATGGGAATTGCCGCCGCCGATCTCGACCGAAAAAACCGGCCTCACGACAATGTCGGTCCAGCCATGGCGCGTGCAACGAAACGTGCAGCGGCCCCTCCAGTACACCGGCACGCTCTCGATGAGATTACGGCGGATGGTCTCCTGCTCGTCGCTGCGGAAGCTTTCGAAGAAGCCGCCGCCAAAGGTCGGGCAGAGGCGGACGGTGATGTCGAGAATGCCCGTGCGCGGGCTGTAAGAACAGTCGAATTTTCCCCGCGCCGTCGAGGGCACGAAACACTTCTGCTCGAATTAGGAAATGAGGAAGCGCTGTTTCCCCTTCGTACAGCCGATGGGGGCGCAGGGGAAGGATCAGCTATGGCGACTGGGCAATTCCGGCGGAGCTTCCGTATATCTGCAAAAATACTGGGGAAATTCGATGCGCAATCCAACGCCTGTACGGGAGAGTCCATGAACCTCGTCCACCGATGGCTCTGCTCGTCGGGCCGATGGCGGCGGACCGTCGCCGATCATGTCGTGCCATGGGTACTCGACGGGCTCGATCTTGGGCCGAACGTGCTCGAAGTGGGTCCGGGCTATGGCGCCGCCACCGATGTGCTCCGGGCGCGGCTACGGCATCTCACCTGCGCCGAGATCGATCCGTCGCTCGCCCGGACGCTCGCCCGTCGAGGCGGAGCGGGGCGCGTCGATGTCCTTTGCGGCGATGGCACGGCATTGCCTTTTCCGGCGGACGTCTTCGACGCCGCGCTCTGCTTCACCATGCTGCATCACGTCGCCCCGCGAGAGCGGCAGGACCGGTTGCTCCAAGAAGTAGCACGCGTGCTCCGGCCCGGCGGCGTCTTCCTCGGCATCGACAGCTTGGCCTCGCCCTGGCTGCGCCGCCTCCACCGGTTCGACACGCTGGAACCGGTCAATCCATCCACCTTCGCCGAGCGCCTCCGCGCCGCCGGGTTCGCCCGCGCCGAGGTCGTGCTGAACCCCTACGCCTTCCGCTTCCGCTCCTGGAAGGCAGCGGACTGAACGCCCTTCTGTCCCCCGGCGTACAGGCGCGTCCCACAAACGAACAGCGCCGGAGCCAGGAAACCCTCCCCATCGCGGCCAAGTACTGTATTTTGAATGCAGTTGGCCGATCCGAAGGGTTGGCAGGCCAGTTGCCATACTTTGGATAGGGCATATGGACATTCCAAGGGGTAAACAAGTAGCGCGGCGCCGGATGATGAAGCGCATCGTCTGGATCGCGCTGGCCGTGATCGCGATTCCGCTGATCACCTGGGGCCTTTCGCGGCTGAAACCGGCGGCGCCGACGGTGGAGCGGGCCACCGTCTGGATCGACTCGGTGAAGCGCGGCGACATGGACCGGCAGGTTCACGGCCCCGGCACTCTGGTGCCCGAAGACGTCATGTGGATCCCGGCGCAGTTCGACGGCCGCGTCGAGAAAATCACCCACTTGCCGGGCACCGTCGTCCATCCGAACGACATTCTGATCGTCTTGAAGAACCCCGACATGGAATTGGCCGCGGCGGACCTGGAATGGCAGGTGAAGGCGGCCGAAGCCAACTACACGGACCTCAAAGTCCAGCTTCAAACCAAGCAGCTGCAACAGAAATCGCTGACCGAAGCCGCCCGCGCCGACTACATGCAGGCCAAGCTCACCGCCGACCGCGACGAACAGTTGACCAAAGACGGCTTGCAGTCGGACCTGACCACGAAGCTCTCCGTCGCCAAGGCGAACGAACTGCAAAACAGCTACAACCTGGCCAAGCAGCAACTTGACATCAGCGGCCAGTCGATTCAGGCGCAGCTTGATGCGCAGCGGGTGAACATCGAGAAACTGAAGGCCGCCTACCAGCTAAAAAAGCAGCAGGTGGACCAGTTGATCATCCGCGCCGGCGTCGATGGCGTCTTGATTCAGCTTGGACCCGCTGGAACGCCGCTCGAAGTCGGCCAGCGCGTGACGCCGGGCTCGATTCTGGCGAAGATCGCCGAGCCGCAGAAACTGAAGGCCACGCTGAAGATCCCCGAAACACAGGTGAAGGACGTGCAGATCGGGCAGTCGGCGGAAATCGACACCCGGAACGGAATCATTCCCGGTAAGGTGATGCGCATCGACCCGGCAGCCTCCAACGGCACCTTCGATGTGGACGTGAAGCTGTTGGGAGAGCTTCCGCCCGGCGCGCGGCCGGACCTGAGCGTGGACGGAACCATCGAGATCGAGCGGCTGCATGACGTGCTCTACGTCGGCCGGCCGGTCATCGGCACCACGGGCCAGAAGGTCGGTCTGTTCAAGCTCGACGCCGACAACAAGGGCGCCACGCGCGTGCCGGTGACGCTGGGCCGCAGTTCGGTGAGCACGATCGAAATTCTCAACGGCCTGAACGTGGGCGACCAGGTCATTTTGTCGGATATGTCCCAGTGGGATGCGCAGAATCGCATCCGCTTGAATTAAGGGAAAAACGAAGCCAGCGAGGGAGCGGGAGACGGTCATGGCGGCAAACAATACATTGATTCATCTGGACGGCGTGACGAAGGTGTTCGTCACCGACGAAGTCGAGACGCATGCCCTGGCCGGCATTCATCTCGAGATCAAGCGCGGCGAGTATGTCGCCATCTCCGGGCCGTCCGGCTGCGGAAAGTCGACGCTGCTGGCCATCCTGGGCCTGCTCGACTCGCCCACCGACGGCAAGTACGTGCTGAACGGAAATCCGGTGGAGAACCTGAAGCTCGCTGAACGCGCCCGCATCCGCAACCGCGAGATCGGGTTCATCTTTCAGGCGTTCAACCTGATCGGAGACCTGAACGTCTACGAGAATGTCGAGCTGCCGTTGACCTACCGCGGCATGCCTTCGGCCGAGCGCCGGACGAGGGTGCAGGCATCGCTCGAACGCGTCGGCATGTCACACCGGGTAAAACATTATCCGGCCCAGTTGTCGGGCGGCCAGCAGCAGAGAGTGGCCGTGGCGCGGGCACTGGCCGGCGAACCGGCGATTCTGCTGGCCGACGAGCCGACCGGAAACCTGGACTCGGTGAATGGCGAGGCGGTGATGGACCTTTTAAGCGAACTGCACCGGGCCGGCGCAACCATCTGCATGGTCACGCACGACCCGAGGTATGCGCGGTTCGCCGATCGTACGGTGAAGCTGTTTGACGGGCGGATTGTCGAGGATGGCGCGGAGGTGCAGTGATGTTGCGGAGGAATGCGGACATATTGGCGCTGGCGATCATGGTGCTGGCGTTCTTCGCCGGCAAGGCGTGGTGGGCACACGAGCAGGCGCGCGCGGCGGCGCTTGGAGGGTTGGACGCCCCGCGGGTGTGGATGATTCAGCCTTCGGGCGGCCATTTCTCCTGCCCGGACTTGAGCGGCGTCATCGACGGGCTTCGCCGCTAGCCGGACGCGTGCGGCGGGGCGGGTAAGATGAAGGCAGCCGATGGTAATTTCTCTCAAAAACATTGAAAAGTACTTCGAACACGGACCAGTGAAGACGTTTGTCCTCCGGCGCGTGACGCTCGATATCCGCGAAGGCGACTTCGTGTCCATCATGGGCCCTTCGGGCGCCGGCAAAAGCACCTTGCTGCACCTGCTCGGCATGCACGACAGCGACTGGACCGGCGAATACTGGCTGCTGGGTCAGCCCATACACAAGATGAACAAGCGCGACCGGATGGAGCTGTACAAACAATACTTCGGCTTCGTGTTCCAAAGCTACCATCTGCTCGATTCGCTCACGGTTTACGAAAACCTCGACATCCCGCTCTCCTACCGCAACATCAAGAAGAGCGAGCGGGAAAGCATCGTCTGCGACGCGCTCGACCGCTTTCAGATCGTCGGCAAGCGGGATCTCTATCCGAACCAGCTTTCCGGCGGCCAGCAGCAGCTCGTCGCCGTGGCGCGCGCCATGATCGCGAACCCGAAGATCCTCCTCGCCGACGAACCCACCGGCAACCTGCACTCGGCGCAGGGCCAGCAGATCATGGAAATGTTCCGGAAGCTGAACGCCGAAGGCACAACGATCATCCAGGTCACTCACAACGAGCGCAACGCGGAGTACGGCAATCGCATCGTCCAGATCGAGGACGGCTGGATCACGGGCGAGCGCACGGCGGCGGCATGAAGCCAGGCAGTAACGGGAATTATCGCCTCCTGGTGGCCGACGACCAGCCCGACGTGGTCGAGGCGCTTCGTTTTTTGCTCAAGGGCGAAGGCTACCAGATCGAGACCGCCTCGAGCCCGCGCGAAATCCTCGCCGCCATCGAGGCCCGCGAGTTCGACCTGCTCCTCATGGACCTCAACTACACGCGCGACACCACGTCCGGCGCCGAAGGCCTCGATCTGCTGCCGAAACTGCGCGCGGCCGACGGTCTGCTGCCCGTTGTGGTGATGACCGCGTGGGGCTCGGTGAACCTGGCGGTAGAAGCGATGCGCCGCGGCGCGCGGGATTTCATCGAAAAGCCCTGGGACAACGCGCGGCTGCTCGCCATCGTTCGCACGCAGATCGAACTCGCGCAGGCGCTCAAAAAAGGACTCCGGCTGGAGGCGGAAAACCGCCTGCTCCGCGCCGAGGGGCGCCCTTCGCTGATCGCCGAATCGCCCGCCATGGAACCGGTCCTGCAGTTGATCGCGCGCGTGGGGCCGTCGGACGCCAACGTGCTCATCACCGGCGAACCCGGCACTGGCAAGGAAGTCGTGGCGCGCACCCTCCACGCCATCTCGCAGCGCTCGGCGAAACCGATGGTCACCGTGAACGCCGGGGGCCTCGCCGAGGGCGTCTTCGAAAGCGAACTGTTCGGCCACGTGAAAGGAGCCTTCACCGACGCCAAGGTGGACCGCGTTGGCCGGTTCGAAATGGCCGAAGGCGGAACGCTGTTCCTCGATGAGATCGCCAACCTGCCGCTGAACCTCCAGGCGAAACTCTTGCGCGTGCTCGAAACCGGCGAGATGGAGCGCGTCGGCTCTTCGCGCACCCGGCGCGTGGACGTGCGTCTGATTTCGGCCACCAACGCCAGGCTCGACGAGGAGGTGGCGGCGGGCCGGTTCCGGCAGGACCTGCTCTTCCGGCTGAACACCATCGAGATCCATCTGCCCCCTCTGCGCGAGCGCCGGGAGGACATTCCGCTTCTGGCGGCGCACTTCCTTGGCATGCACGCGAATCGTTATCGAAAAACGATTTCGGGTTTCGATAACGCGGCGCTGCAGGCCCTGCTCGACAATCCCTGGACCGGCAACGTCCGCGAGTTGAACCACGTCGTCGAACGCGCCGTGCTGATGTCCCGCGGTCCCATGATCGAGGCCGGCGATCTCGCGCTGAAGGCCGCCCGGGAAGGCGCGCCAAGGCTGGAAGAGATGAGCATCGAGGAAGTGGAGGCGTTCCTGATCCGCAAGGCCCTGGCCAAGCACGAGGGCAACGTCAGCCACGCCGCCAACGCGCTCGGCCTGAGCCGCAGCGCCCTCTACCGGCGGCTGCAGCGCTACGGGTTGTAGGATCTCCTCATGGCCCCCCGGCGGCGTCTAACCCATGAGACGCGCGCGCTGTTCCTCGCCTTGGGCGCGGGTGCGCCCGGCGCAGCGGTGGCTTTGTTCTTCCTTTGGACCGGCGGCCGGCCCGCTTGGCTGAGCTGGACCGGAACCGTCGCCGTCGCGGGCTGCTGGCTCGCGCTCTCCTGGCGTCTGCGCGAACACGTCGCCCGGCCGCTGCGCACGATTGCGAGCCTCCTCGAAGCGCTGCGCGAAGGCGACTACTCGATCCGCGCGCGCGCCGAAACGCGGGACGACGCGCTGAACGAAGCCATGCAGCAGGTCAACGCCATGGCCGCCACGCTCCGCGCGCAACGCCTCGGCGCGCTCGAAGCCACCGCGCTCCTGCGCAAGGTGATGGAAGAGATCGACGTCGCCATCTTCGCCTTCGACCAGGAACGGAAACTCCGCCTTGTCAACCCCGCCGGCGAACGCCTCCTCGGCGAGCCCTCCGAGCGCCTCATCGGCCGAGAGGCGGAATCGATCGGCCTCAGCGCGATTCTTGCAGGCGCGGAGCAGGCCGTGCGTCTCCCCTTCGGCGACCCGACCCGCCGCTGGAGCATCGGCCGCAGCATGTTCCGCGAAGGCGGCCTGCCCCATCAACTTCTCGTCGTCAGCGACATCACGCAACCGTTGCGCGAAGAAGAACTCGAAGCCTGGCAGAGGCTGGTCCGCGTCCTCGGCCACGAGCTGAACAACTCGCTCGCGCCCATCAAGTCGATCGCCGGCAGCATGGGCACGCTGCTCGAACGGCGCGAGCAAAATGAGGATTGGGAACAGGACATGCGCCGCGGCCTGCAGATCATCTCGAGCCGCAGCGAGTCGCTGAGCCGCTTCCTCTCCTCTTACGCGCGCCTGGCCAAGCTGCCCAAGCCCGTGCTCGGCCCGGTGCGCATCGGTGAAATGGTGCAGCGCGTTGCAGGCCTCGAAACGCGGATCCGCCCGCACATCATCCCCGGCCCGGACTTAACCATCTCCGCCGACGCGGATCAGCTCGAACAGGCCCTCATCAACCTGATCGCCAACGCCGTGGAAGCGTCGCTTGAAACCGGAGGCGAAGTCGAAGCCGGCTGGACCCGCGGCAACGGAACCGTCACCATCTGGGTCCGCGACGAAGGCCACGGCATCGCCAACTCGAGCAACCTCTTCGTGCCCTTCTTCACCACCAAGCCCGGCGGCTCCGGCATCGGCCTCGTCCTCGGCCGCAAAATCGCCGAAAGCCACGGCGGAACCCTCACCCTCCAGAACCGGCCCGACCGCTCCGGCTCGGAAGCGCGCCTGGTTCTGCCAGCCTGAGCGGATTTCCGGTAACCTTGCCTCCTTTCAGCGGTATTGAAAATCGCGGAACGGAAGACGCCCCGGCTTCGTAATAGCCGGTAAAGGAAGAAAGCGAGGACCGCTCGATGACCCAATCGACGCTGCTGCGCCTGGAAGGCGTGACCAAGGTATTTTCAACCGACGAAATGGAAACCCACGCCCTCGCCGGCATCCATCTCGAGATCCGGCAGGGCGAGTATGTCTCCATCTCAGGCCCTTCAGGCTGTGGAAAATCGACGCTGCTCGCCATCCTCGGTCTGCTCGACTCGCCCACCGGCGGCAACTATGAACTCAAAGGCGAACGCGTCGAGAACATCAAGCTCAGTGAACGCGCGCGCATCCGCAACCGCGAAATCGGATTTATCTTCCAGGCGTTCAACCTCATCGGGGATCTCAACGTCTACGAAAACGTCGAACTGCCTCTCACCTACCGCGGCATGCCGTCCTCCGAGCGGCGCAAGTGCGTGCAGGATGCGCTCGAGCGCGTCGGCATGTCGCATCGCATCAAGCACTACCCGGCGCAGTTATCCGGCGGCCAGCAGCAGCGCGTCGCCGTCGCCCGGGCCCTCGCCGGCCGCCCGGCCATCCTCCTCGCCGACGAGCCAACCGGCAACCTCGACTCCGCCAACGGCGAGGCTGTCATGGACCTGCTCCGCGAACTCCACGGCGAAGGCGCCACCATCTGCATGGTCACCCACGACCCCCGCTACGCCCGCATGGCCGAACGCAGCGTCACCCTGTTCGACGGAAGAATCGTCGAAGAAACCGGCGCCGCAGCGTAGCGTCCCTCAGGTCCAAACAGGCTGAAAGCGGCGCAGCGCGTTGAGTGCACGCTCGAGGCTGGCAGAGTTGGCGCCGGCGGCAATGGGATTCCACTCGCCGCTCACGAACTCGGATAAGCACGCGTTGTACTCCGGCCCCTGTTGGGCCGTGCTTCCGCGCTTTGGCGCAACGCGCGCACGAACCTCGGCCGATCTCGACTCTCGAGCCAACTCGACAAGTCGGCGCTTGGGATCGGCGAGCGACTCTGGCGCTTGAGGTACGTGCTTAAGCGCACAGCGAAGAAACGTAGCGATACTGTACCGGTCCGCGAGCAGCCACGCCTCCACCTCGCGCACCGCAATTCTGAGCAATAAGTTCGGATGAACCGGTTCGGGCAACCAGTCTCGGATTAGTTGGGGAGCACATTCGGTTCTGTCCAGGTCCGTCAGCACGACGAAAGGGACACCTTTGGCCGCGGCGTTCCAGCCTCGGATGGTGTTCTTCAGGTAGCCGAAGCCACCCCGGCGACAGACGGTCCCAACGCTGTAGGACCGGCCCGACTCAGCGGCCAGTCTGCGAAGTACGGCCTCACTTAGCTCGTCCTCCACGGCCAGGTTCACCGGGATCGGGTTCATGCCGTTAGGTCGAGGCTCAACTGATTCACGTTCGTTGGAGCTGTCCGGGGTAAAACGACGTCGGCAATACTGAGCCCGCCCTTTAAAAGATCTGCAATTTCCCGCGTGCTGGACGCAAGTTCCGCCTGACTACCCTCGGGACCGGGCCGGATCAGGATCACCTCTTCGCCCCCGATCCCTTTATCCGAAAGCAAGTCGCCGCTGTGTGTGCTTACAAAAAGCTGCCGGGGACGGCGCCTCTGCAGCCGGTGAAAAATCCCGGGCAGCTTCGAAACGATCGCCGAGTGCAGAGACAACTCCGGCTCTTCGAGCAACAAGGGCGCGTCGCCATCGAGCAGCGACCAGAACAGTCCGATTAGCCGCAACGTCCCGTCGGAAAATTGATCTTCCCGCTGGAGTCCGGCATTCGGCCGCCAGTGCTCGTACACCGCTTCCAGGTGAGGGACTCCGGCTTCGTCCTTCGTGTCGGTGAGCTTCGTTAACTGGGGCACCGCCTGGCTCAGTGCGGACTCAATCTTCTTCAACCGCGCCTTCCGTGTCTTCTCGGGGGTCTTCGCGACCACCTCGAGGAAGTTCCGGCCGAAAGGGTCCTCCTGCAGAGGCGGCCCCTGCGGGGCCTCCGGATGCCGAAGGAGTTGCGGAACCAGGTGCAGGTAGCGGATTGACTCGAAAAATCTCGCGATCTCGCGAAAGTTCTGATTTGCGTTGATCTGTTCGAGGTGCGTTTGCGTCAATCGCTCTTTGTCTTTCCTGTCAAGTTCATCCGGACGGTCCAGGATTTGCCGGTCTCCGCGCCAGACCCTCTCGTATCTGAGGAGTGGCTGCCGGTAGCCCCGCACCTGCTGAGTCAAGCCGATCGCATAGCGCCACGTCTGCCCGCCTTCGCCCCCCGAGATAGTCACGTCAAGCCCGACGTCCGGTTCCTTCCGGGCAGCAAGGCAACGTATCTTCGACAGGCTCCCCCGCCGCGCGATGGCGCTCTGCAGGCCGCCCCCTGCCCGCGCGATGTCCCGAAGAAACCGAATGCTATCGAGCAGATTGGACTTACCCGAGGCATTCGGCCCCACCACAAACACGCGCTCGCCTAAGTCAACATCGACGGAGCGGAAGTTTCGCCAGTTCCGGAGAACCAGGTGGGAAATGATCATGGTTGATTCTCATTCTATCGGCTCGGCTTAGATCGCGTGATCGGCCGGCGCATCCTGGCCGGCCCACAGCCGCCGTTGCGTCCAATCCTCCGCCCCGCCCGCCCAGAAGGCGCCCGAGGGCGGAAGACCCAGCGGCAACAAAGCCGTCGCGCACAAATAGAGGCTTCCCGTCGAGATATACGGCTCGCCTAAGTGCGGCTGTTGGCCGCAAAACCCGATCTGCAGCCAGCCGCGCTCGTCGAACGTCCCCGGCACATCCATCAGCCGGTGTAACACCGCCGTGAGAGCCGACCGCACGCGCCCGCCCGTAAGTGGTGCGGGAATTTCACCCGCCAGCGCAAGCGAGGCCAGCAGATGAAACACGCCGGCACGGTAAGTAATTGACCGGCCGATCGGCGGAAACGTTCCCTCAGGCGAAATTAGCCGCTCCTGAACGGCCCCATACCGCCGGGCGCGCGCGAGCACCGCCGGTAAGTGGCTCCTCCAGCGGCCCGAATGCGCGGAGATATTCCGAAGCGTGTCGAGTAACATCGGCTGGATCACGTAACTGTTGTAGTAGTCCCAATGAAACTGCGGCCCATCGCCGTAAGTTCCGTCGCCTAAGTACCACTCCTCGTGCTTCCGGACCGCATAGTCGATCCGCATCGCGTCCCACGTCTCGCCCATCATGGCCAGCGCCGTCTCTACCATCGCGGAAAACAGCAGCCAGTTGTTATACGGCGGTGTAATCCCGCGCGACGAGGCCAGTGCCGCGGCCAGCCTCTTCTGCGTCCCCGCATCCAGCTTCCGCCACAGCTCATTCGGCGCCCGCAGCACCGCCTGGGCCAGAAATCCGCAATCCACCAGCGGCTGCCCGCCTTGGCTGAAATTGAGGAAATCCGGCGACGCAGGATCCGTAGCCGAGGCGAGCCCTTTCCGCGCAAGCGCCGCGTACCGCTCCTGCAACGCGCGTTCCGCGCCATCGTCAAGCGTTGCCTCGAGCCACGGCGCAATCCCCGCCAGCAGCCGCCCAACGGCCTCAAGATGCGTGTACTTCCGCCGGTCTTCGACGTTGCCGGTGACGCACTCCACCGGCATCTCACGCCTCAGCGTGCCCGCCGCCAGATGAGTGAGCACCGGTTCGCTGAGCTTCCGCAGCAGCCCGAGCCAATAACCCCGATCATCCGCCGCTTCCTGCGCGGGCGTCGCGTCCGCCGCCACAGTTACCGCGGCCAGCGTACTCATCCACGTGCGGCGATTGGTCATGTACGGGCAGTTACTTCGCCCAGATGATAGCACCCGTGTCCCGGAACGAAATCGCGCCTTGCTGCAGGTTGAGTTGGAAGAAGCCGTCGGATGTGTAGTCCGGCAGCTTGACCTGAATTTGGACGAGCCCGGAGATTGAGCCGGGCATCGTCGTTGCGCCCGTTACCGCGGCCGCCGGCAGAAGCTCGATGTAGCCATTCGCGATACCGAGGTTCACCGTGGCTGCCGGTTGCGGAGCGATCCTGCCCGTGGCTTCGCCGATCCCCAGCGTACCCGCGCCGTTGACATACAATGTCACAGTCGATCCGGCCGGTGCGGGGTTGCACGACGAGTTAAACGACCCGTCCGGATTGCGCGCCAGCGGCGCCAGGACCTCCTGCCCTTGCGCAAAGTTCCCGCATAAGGGTTGTGTCTCGCGCGAGCGGAACAGGGCGGGCGAAGCCGCAACCACACGCAGCGTCCGAACGTCGTCGACTGGCTCGCCGCCGGGCGTCTGACTAGTCAACTTCATCTCGACGGCGCCCGCTCCGGCCACTTCGAACGGGACCTGCGCGTTAATCTGGTTCGCACCGGCATACAGCAGCGGCGCCGGGATGCCGTTGAAAGTCAGAGTTACAGCGCCCGCTTGCGTCGGGAACGAGGTCGAGGCGGATATCTGCGCGGCCTGAGCGATGGTCGCTCCATACAGCGTGACCAACTCACCCGGCGCGATCGAGGCGATCGGCGCGGTGTCCGCCGCATCCGCGACACAAGCGACCGGCGGAGATTCGAAATCAAGGGAAGCGACCTCGGCCGCCGCCGCAGCCGCCACCCCGCCCCGCCCCGCGGCAACAAGCGGCCCTCCGGCCAAACTCGAAACAGTGTCGCCAAACAGGACGGTGTTGAAGATTGCTGAACCGTCGGAGTCGAGATGCGCAACGAACGGCACGTACTGTTGGGCTTTCGGCCGGCACCCCGCGACCGTGTTCGAGAGCCCCGGAAGGTCGTCCGAGCCGGCCAGTCCCGCAACGTACAGCGAAGCGTCGGAAGCGACGGCCAGCGACGAGATACTGTCCTGGCGCGTCCCGCTGAAAAGAGTGGACCAGACGAGAGCCGTACCGCTTGCGTTGAGTTTCGCAACAAATCCGCTTGACGGCGGCGGACCGAACGAGGGAAACGCAACGTTGGGCTGAAGTGGAGGCAACTCCGCGGCGGTGAACACCGACTGCAGCGAGCCGGGCGTCGCCGGGAAATCATTCGAGTAAGTGCTTCCAGCAACGATCGCATTCCC
Organism: Bryobacterales bacterium; assembly: GCA_027459465.1. GTDB lineage: Bacteria > Acidobacteriota > Terriglobia > Bryobacterales > Bryobacteraceae > JAJYKC01. The sequence goes on from DAIDIH010000200.1 coordinate 37,000, forward strand.
AACCGAGTCGACCGCGAGCGCCGAGGGAGTCGCTCCGTATGTGCCGTCCAAGAACGTCGCGTAATTCAGTTTCGCTCCGCCGGCGCTGATCTTGGCCACGTGTTGATAGAAACAAGGGAAGCCAAGCTGCGACGTACCGACACAGCCGGCACTGGCGTGTGTCGTCTGAAATGCCCTCGGCGTCGTTACCGGATCATATTCGGAACTTAGTCCCGCGACGTAGATATTCCCTTCCGCATCCAGCGCCACCGCCGCGCCGCCGTAGTTAGCAAAAGTAAACAGCACGCGGGTTCCGTCCTGGCTAAGTTTCGCTACAAACCCCGGCGTGCCTCCAGAGCTGCGCATGCCCGTCACCACCGCCTGCCCCTGACCGTCCACGGCGATCGCGGCGAAGCTTGTATCCAGGCCGTACACATACGAAAACACCGTCGCCCCCGATGGATCGAGCTTCACCAGAAACGGCCCTCCCGAACCCGGAGCCGGCGGTGACTGCGCGGCGCCCGTCGCCGGAAAATCGGCCGACGACGTGTTGCCCACCAGATACACCGAGCCGTCGCTCCCGATCGCCAACGCGTTAACCTGATCCGCATTCGACCCGCCAAAGCTATGCAGGAAAAGCTGCACACCGTCCGGCGAATACTTCGCGACAAACGCATCCGAGGTATCACTCGAACCTCTCGGCGCCGAAGGAACCATCGAGCCGGCCAGATAGATATTCTCCTGCGCGTCGGCTTGCATGGCTTTAATGTTTGCCGTGGCCGGCAGGAACTGCGCCCACTGCGGAAGATTGGCGTAAAGCGCCGGGCCCAGAAGGAAAAGCGGCGCGAAGTAACGGACCATGATGCACCTCGCAATGAAGATCGAAGTTACAGCAGGGGGCTCCAGGAGTCCCTCGGGCGCGGTTGCTTCCAGAAATACCACATACCCGCTTGCCTCACCCGCCCGGCCGAATTAGCATTGTGCTCAAGGGGGGAAAGTCGTGGCTCAGTTTTGCATTCATTGTGGGGCCGCACTCAGCGGTCCGTTCTGTGGTTCCTGCGGGAAAAGCGCCTCCGGAGCGCCGCCCGCGCCGCCGGCCGCTCAACCGATGCCGTCCCCGGCGCCTTACGCCCCGCCGGCACCGAAGTCCGGCGGAGCCGGCAAGTTCCTGCTGATCGTGGTCGCGGTGCTCGGACTCCTCGGGGTCCTGACCGTCGTCGGCGTCGCCTACGGCATCCACAAGGTCCGCGGCCTGATCGCCACCTGGGAGGGCTCGCCGGGCGCCGCGCACTCCAGCCCAACCCTCCCGTTCGGCGGCCAGGCTTGCAGCCTGCTCACCGCGGAAGAAGCCGGGCAAGTCCTCAACATCACCATCACCCGCATCACCGCCACGAACGACGGCGGCCAGGCCGGTTGCGCCTACTTCACCACCGCGGACGCCTTCGCGCAACTTGAGCAGCGCGCCGAACAGGAAGCCCGGCGCGAAACCGCCGAGGCCAACCAGCAGCCCTCGTCGAACCCCCAAACCCTCCCCGAGCTCCTGCAGCACACCAAGGAACTCGAAGGCGTCGTGAAAAGCCTGGCCCTCACGCAGGCCGCGCAAAACGGCCGTGTCTTCTCTTTCAACGTCAACCCCTCGTTCGGCAGCGGCAACTGGACCACCATGCGCGCCACGATGTCGGTTGTGCCCGGCTTCGAAGAAGTATCCGGCGTCGGCGACCGCGCCATGGTCGGCTCCTTCGGCCACGCGCTCTACGTGCTGAAGGGCGACACCATCGTGCAGCTTGATCTCACCTTCGTCCCCGATTCGCGAACCACCGGCGTCCAACTCGCCCGCCGCATCACCGCCCATCTCTAGCGCACAGGGCCGCGAGCGGCGTAAGCCGCGCGGCTCCGTTGTGCGCGTTGTGAACAAAAAACCGTCCGCAGACGAACGCCTCTGTCCGTTTGCGAACACGCCCGGCGCCGCCCTCGCGCGGGAACCGCTCCAAACACGCCTCTTGCGCCCGCTCGTGTTTGGCTCGCCACGTGCCTCACCCCGGTTAAGGGGCACGCCGCCATGCACGGACTCAAACAGGACTTCCGCTTCGCTCTCCGCCAGATGTCCAAATCGCCTGGCTTCACGGCCACCACGGTGCTTACCCTCGCCCTCGGCCTCGGCGCCGTCACCACCGTCGCCACCTGGATGAAGGCCGTCCTCTACGACCCCTGGCCTCACGTCCGCGATCCCCGCTCCATCTTCTTCGTGGACGCCACCGTTCGCCACTCCGAAGGTTACTCCGTTCCCTACGAACCCTTCCGCTTCCTCCGCCAACAGAACACCATCATCCGCGAAGCGACCGCCTTCAACTTCACCAACGTCAACCTCTCCCCGGACCACCTCCACACCCTCGCCACACCCGCCGGCCTGGTCGCCAGCAACTATTTTCAGTTCCTCGGCCTCGCCCCCGAAGCCGGCCGCTTCTTCGACCCCTCGCTCGATGACCGCGCTTACGGCTCGCAAAACGCCGTCGTGCTCAGCGACGCCTTATGGCGAACCCAATTCCACTCCGCCCCTGGCGCCATCGGCCGGACCGTTCTCGTCAACCGCCAACCGTTCACCGTCATCGGCGTCGCGCCGCCCGGATTCGAAGGGATGTTCGGCGGCATCGCCGAATCCGCTTGGCTGCCGCTGTCTGCCTTGCGCGATCTCAATGCCGCCTCCGCCGACCCACTGGCTTCTCAAGGCCTGATGGTCGCCGTCCGCCCGGCCGCGGGCGTGACGCAAACGCAACTGCAGGCCGCCGTGCACACGCTGGCCCGCACCTTCGCCGCCCAGCAAGGCCCGGGCAAGTACGTCGGCTGGGACCTCAACCTCCGCGACGCCGCCCATTTCTCGCGCGGCTTGAGCAGCGTCGTCGGCTTCGTTCTCCCCATGGTCGGCGGCGCCTCCGCGCTGCTGCTGTTGCTCGTGTGCGTGAACGTCGCCGCGCTCCTCGGCCAACGCGCCGTCCGCCGCCGCCGCGAAGTCGCCATCCGCCTGGCCGTCGGCGCCACACGCTGGCAGGTCGCCCGCCAGGTGCTCGTCGAAGCGCTCGTCGTGGCAGCTCTCGGCGGCGCCGCGGGAGTCATCGTCAGCATGGCCTTCGCCCAAAGCCTCTATCTCCTGCTGCCCAGCTTCGGCTTCACGCTCGCATTCAACATCGACCCCGATTGGCGCATCTTCCTCTTCGCCGCCGCCGCCGTGCTGCCCGTCGCCTTGGCCAGCGGAATGCTCCCGGCCGCGCAGGCGGTCCGCGTCAGCCAAAACGATGCCCTTCACCAGGCCGGACCCTCCGTCATGGGCCGCCGCAGCAGGCGCGGCCTCATGGCAATGCTCGGCGTGCAACTCGGCATCTGCTTCACCGTGCTCGTCTGCTCGAGCCTGCTGGCCCGCACCGTCTTCAACGTCATGGACCGCAACCTCGGCTTCGACAAACACAACACCCTCGCCGCCCAACTCGATCTTTCCCGCGCCCGCTACACGCCAGAGCGCGCCTTCGTGTTTGAAAAAGCCCTGCTCGCCGAACTCGCCGCCGGCCCCGATGTCGAAAGCGCCACCGTCTGCTCGCACGTGCCCACCGGCGACTCCGGCTCCGGCAACGGCAAGGGAATCCGTGTCCCCGGCTACACGCCCGCCAAGGGCGAGGAGATGAGCGTCATCACCGACCTCGTCGGGCCCGGCTTCTTCCACACCCTGCGCATCGCGCTCCGCGACGGCCGCGAGTTCACCCCCGCCGACGACTCGAACGCCCCCGCCGTCGCCATGGTGAACGAAACCATGGCAAAACGCTACTGGCCCCACGGCAACGCGCTGGGCGCAACCGTCATCGTCGAAGGCAAGCCCCACCGCATCGTCGGCATCGTCGGCCCATTCGTTTATCACGACCCGGCCAGCACCGATCCGCTGCCGCTGATGTTCGTTCCCGCGCTCGCCAACTACGCCCCGTACATGAACGTGGTCGTCCGCGCCCGCGGCCCGCTCGGCCCGGCCGCCGAAAAACTCCGCGCCGCCGTCGCCAAACTCGACTCCGGACTCGCACTCGAACAAGTCCAGTCCATGAGCGCCGTCGTCAGCCAGATGCAGCAGTTCACCCGCATCCCCGCTGAACTCCTCGCCGTCTACGCCCTGGCCAGCCTTCTGGTTGCCACCCTCGGCATCTACGCCGCCCTCGCCTACGCGGCCACCGAACGCCGCCGCGAGTTCGCCCTCCGCATCGCGCTCGGCGCGCATAAGGACCAGATCCGCCGCCTCGTGCTGCGCGGAGGCCTCGAAACCGCCGTCCTCGGCATTGCCCTCGGTTCCGCCGGCGCTTACTTCGGCGTCCGCCTCATCCAGACGATGCTCTTCGGCGTGCCTCCCTACGACCCGGCGAGCATCGCCGCCGCCGCGGCCGTAGTGCTCGCTACCGCGCTCCTCGCCGGCCTCGGCCCCGCCCGCCGCGCCGCTTCCGTCGAACCCATGCAGGCCCTCCGCGAGGAGTAAACCTCAGCACGGCGCGGGCACGCTTGCGATCCCGCCGGCCGGCACATCGAACAAACTCATCTGCGCTTCCCTCGGCCAGCCCTCCTTCAACGGCTCGAACCACCCCCGCTCGGTGAGGCCAAACCGCGCCCGCACCGCTTCCACCCGTGCCGCGATCGCCGCCGGGTCCGGATGGCGCAGATCGCCGCGCGCCGGAAACATCCGCTTGTACCGCTCGAACAGTTTCGGATCGCGCCGCTGCACAAAGGCCAGAAAATGTTCCCGCGTCGGCGGCCGCAGAAACAGCGCGCTCGCATGAAACGAGCACGCCCCCGCCCTGGCCGCCGCCTCGCACACCGCGCCGATCTGCTCCTCGCTGTCGTTGAACCCCGGCATCACCGGGCAGCAGTTCACCCCCGTCCGTATGCCCGCCGCGGCCAGCGCCCGCACCGCTTCGAGCCTCCGTTCGGGCGCCGGCGCCATCGGCTCCAGCGCCCGCGCCATCCGCGCGTCGAGCGTCGTGATCGTCACGTCCACGCGCAGCGCATGCCGCTCGGCCACCCGCGCCAGCAACTCCACGTCCCGCATCACCACGTCGGACTTCGTAATCAGCCCGATCCGCAGCGCGCCCGTCCCCGCGAGCGTCTCCAGAATCCCCCGCGTAATCCGGTACCGCCGCTCGGCCGGCTGATAGGGATCCGTCGCCGTCCCCAGCGCCACAATCTCCCCCCGCCGCGTCCGCCCCAGTTCCCGCCGGAACAAAACCGGATCAAAATGTTTCGCGTAAATTTTCCGCTCGAACAGCACCGGATCCCGCAGTTCCAGAAACTCGTGCGTGTACCGCGCATAACAATACTGGCAGCCGAACTCGCAGCCGCGGTACGGGTTGATCGTCCAGTCGAACGGCACGTTCTCGCTCGTGCACCGGTTCAGCAGCGAGCGCGAAGCCATGTCGAAGTACTCCACCCGCCGCTTTGCCAGCAGCGAAGGAGCGGAAGCGGCGAGGCGGGCGATGCCAACAAACTCGGTCATGCGGGAGGACCTCGGCCTTCAGTATTCGCCTTTTCTTCGCCAGTGTCAAGACCCGATTACCATGGCGCTCCGCAGGGTGGCTGTCCGTACACTTCATCGCTCTTCCAACCTTGCGGTACAATCAAATCGCCGCTCCGACTACTACTTAATGGAGCGGTTACTACGAGGCTCCCTCGGGAGCCTTTTCTTTTTATGGATCGAGTAGCTGTATTTGTCGACGCCGGTTACGTGTTCGCTCAGGGATCGGTCCTCCTGGCAGGGAGAAGATTGCCGCGAGCGGAGGTGACCTTGGCACACGAAGACGCTATCAACGCATTCGCCGAGTTCGCCAGAAAATTATCCGGAGTGCCGCTGCTACGGGTTTACTGGTACGACGGAACCTCTACCGGGCCGACAGCGCAGCATTTGACGCTCGCTCACCTGGAAGATGTCAAAGTCAGGCTGGGCTTCGTGAACAGCGCCGGCGAACAGAAGGGAGTCGACTCGCTGATCGTTACGGATATGATCACGCTCGCGCGAAATCGAGCGATCAGTGATGCCGTTCTCGTCTCCGGTGACGAGGACCTTCGCGTCGGAGTTCAACAGGCACAGGAATTCGGTGCCCGCGTCCACCTGATCGGAATCAAACCGAGTCGCGGGAGTCAGTCGCTCTTTCTGATGCAGGAGGCGGAATTTGTCAATCACTTTGAGACACCCGCCCGCATAAATTAGTGTTGCTCCTGTTCGCTCGCCGCCCGCTCAGGCGGCGGATTGATCCATACAGCGGTAGGTCGCGCCGGTGGTCGGGGGTGCGCCCGGACGAAGC
>DAIDIH010000201.1 GCA_027459465.1 Bryobacterales bacterium
GACTAGCACCCACCGAGCCCCACTCTCCGACGGGGACGCACGACTCGGCGCGGCATATCTCGCAAAAGGAGACCAAACCTGATGGAGAACACGCAAGAAGAATTGCGCGCGCACCTGATGCAGACCGACGAGGAGTTCCGCCAACTCGCTTCCGAACATGCCAAATACCACGACATGCTGGAAGCGATTGAATCGAAGGAACATCTCACGCCGGCCGACGAGGCGGAAGAGCAGCGCCTGAAGAAGATCAAGCTTCGTCTGAAAGATCAGATGAATGCGATCGTCTCGCGCTACCGGGCCGCTCACGTTCATTAGCACCAGGCTGCGCAGAGTTTAGCGAAAGACCGAAAGAGGCTCGGCCGGGCGAAACCGGCGCGGGCCTTTTCTTTTGCCCTTTTTCAGGCCATCGGCGCTTCCCAATGGCCGGTCTCCGCGCTCCGGAACAAGGCCTCGATCACGGCGAGGTTGCGGAGCGAGTCTTCGAGCGGCACGGGAACTTCCGTATTATTCAGAATCGCGCGCGAAAACGCGTCGCCCTGTAGCGTGTACTGGTCGCAGACGGGGAATGATTCGGTGCGGATGCCGGAGCCGGTCAGGTCGCCGGTGGTGTCGACAAACAGCCGCGCCGGCCGGTCCGGCGGAGCGTTGAAGGGGATCTCGATTTCGATCCGCCCGGCCGTTCCGAGGATCTGGGTCCGCTGGTACGGCGTCATCTGTGTGCTGCAGCAAAAGATCGCCTGGGTGGAGGGGTAGTCGAGGATCGCCGAGGTGAGCCGGTCGGTGTCGAATTTCGGGTCACGGTCGATGGCGGCGATTACACGTTTTGGTTCCTCGCTGAGCAAGAATCGCGAGGTGAAGATCGGGTAGCAGCCGATGTCCATCAGGCCTCCGCCGCCGTAGGACGGTACGTTGCGGATATTATGCGGGTCGTTGTTGAAGTAGCTGAAGGCGCCCAGGAAACCGCGGATTGCCCCGATCTCCCCCGATTGCACGATCTCTCTCGCGCGCAGCCACTGCGGATGGGTGCGGACCATGAACGCCTCGCCGATCTTGAGGTGATGCCGGTCCCGCGCCTCGATCATCGCGACCACTTCTGACCGGTTGAGCGCGATCGGTTTCTCGCACAGTACGTGCTTGCCGGCTGAGGCCGCCTGAATCGTCCACGGCGCGTGGAGATGGTTCGGCAGAGGGTTGTAGACGGCGTCGATGTCGGGGTCCGCGAGCAGGTCTTCGTAAGAGCCGTAGGCCTTCGGAATGCCCAAGCGCGCCGCGGCCTCCTTCGCTTTGGCAAGATCGCGCGAGGCGATCGCGGTCACCTCCGTTACTTCGCCAAGCTGCATCGCGGGGATGACTTTTTTCAGGGCGATGCCGGCCGCACCGAGCACACCCCAGCGGACTTTTTGATTGGACATAAGGTGTCAGTGTATCGATCGCGGTGGGGCCAGAACGCGTTCGAGGAAGAAATCGACCACGCCGGCTGAGTCGACCTCCTCGGCGACGTGGACTTGGCCCGCCGGATCCGGATGGAAAACGGACATGCCGTAGGTTTCGTGCGGTGTGCCGCGCGTCTCGACTTCGACGCGTCCAGTGCGCATGGTAACGAGATCCGGGCGGTCGGTCACCGCGATGGCAAGAGGATCGTGCAGGATCGGCAACTGGCCGGGATTGGCGCCTTGCCAGAGATGAATCAATTGCATGAGAAAACGCACGCTGGGCAGAGAGGAGGCTTCCATTCGCCCAAGCTGGGCCGCGGTGAGTCGGCATTGCATGGTCACGTCGAGCCCGACGGTTTCGACAGGTAGACCGGAGGAGTACACAATCGCCGAGGCCTCCGGGTCGGTCATCGTGTTGTATTCCAGCCCTGGCCGGAAGAACACGCCGTTCATGAGCACGATGCGCTCGATTTTGTCGCGCAGGCGGAGCTCGGCGCGCAGCGCCAGCGCGATATTGGTGAGCGGCCCATAGGCGAGGAGGGTGACCTTTTCCGGAGAGTGCAGGCAGGTGTCGATGATGAGCTCGACGCCGTTTTGACGCGGGCCCGGCGCGTGAAAGCCGGGTGGAAGTGCCGACGCCTGAACGAGCGGGATGTTGAGCGGAGGGGCCACGAGCGGGCGCTCCGCGCCCACGCCCACTGGGATCTCCGGGCGCCCATAGAGATCGAGGATTCTCGCTACCAGATCGCGACGCTGGTCGCCGTGTTGGAGCACGGTGGAAACGGCCAGAACGTTGAGTTCGGGTGATTGAAGGGCGAGGCTCAGCGCGAGGGCGTCGTCGATGTCGTCGCCGATGTCGGTATCAAGAATAACCGGCGTCGGACGGCCGGCGGCCAAAGCCGTCGCCGCAGCGAGGAGAACGAGGCAGAACAATCGGCCAAGCACGCTCTTTAAGCTATAGGAACCGGCGAGAGCTGCGCAACGGCTAGTGCCGGGCAGTGGTGGGAGTATAGGCATATTTCGATTAGGAATAAAGTTGTGGAGGATTTCGCCGATAGGACGTGTGAAGGATTCGCCGGGGTTCGGCGGATGGAGAAGGTGCGTCGCGGTTGACAGTTCCCCGCAAGGGGTACGTTGACGGAAGCGTATTTTCGGGTCTTCCGGGAGAAGCTTCAGCTAATATAGAGTTTCCGCGGCCCGGCCGCACTAGAGAAGAAAGAGTTATGGCGCCGATGAACCAAGCCGATTCCCGGCGGGAGATCCCTGTCCCGGAGGCTCTCGCCAACCTCAGTCGAGTCAGGGAGGATTCGGGGATCTCCCTTGAGGATGTAGCGGAAAGGACCAAGATCAGCGTTCGCTTTCTCGAAGCGATCGAGTCGGCCGAGTATGAAAAGCTGCCAGGGGGCATTTTCGGCGTGAGCTACCTGCGCCAGTATGCAGAGGCGGTTGGCCTGAGTGAGGGACCGTTGCTGACGGCGTATCGCCGGCGGATGGGGTCACTCGCCGAAACGCCCGAAAAGGAACCGAGCCCTTGGCGGCGTTGGCTTCGTTTTGCGTTTCACGCGCGAACGGCGCGGGTCGATGCGGAAATTTTCCCTAAAGCTTCTCCTGGAGCCGGCCGATAAGGCTTACAGGAGGTGCTAAGAGGCGACCCAATGAAGGTAAACGACGTAACCAGCGGAGCCATATCCGGCACCGGTAAGCCATTGGAAATACAGGTTCCTGCCGACTCGCCGGGTGGCAAGAAGACGTCCGGCGCCTCATCGGATCAGGTTCAGCTCTCATCGCTCAGCTCGCAGCTTAGCGCGCTCCAGCCGGATTCGCCCCAACGAGCAGCCCGTGTCGAGCAACTCGCGGCGATGGTTTCGACCGGAAGCTACTCGGCCGGCAGCATGGCGGTTAGCCAGTCCATCGTGCGTTACATGGGCGGCTGAGGCATGGCGTAAACCGCGAACGCGAAGCGGATCTCAGAGAAATTACTGCGATGCCGGAGCGTGGGGAACAATTTCGGGCAGTGATGGCGGCGCTCGAGCAAGCGGGGGACCTTGCGCTAACTCCTTCAGCCGAAAGGCTCGAATCGGCGTGGGAGGTGCTGAGCTCAAGCCGGCCGCTGTGGGCGCCACCCGCCACCAAAGAGGAAGCCGAGCAGATCCACCGCGAACTCCAACGAGTCCGCGCCCTCGCCGTTCAGGCCAAGCGGATTTTTGGCGCGATGGTGCAACTGTCCTGCGCCGAGGACGCCGCCCCAGCCAACTACGGACCGGATGGCATGCTGAGCGCCCGCAACTCGAAGGGAGAGCTGTTGCTGCATGGGTAACCTTCTCACTTCCCTTCTCAATTCGGCGAACGCCCTGGACGTCTACAACCAGGGTCTGACCACCACCGAAAACAACATTTTGAACGCCAACACACCGGGCTATGCAAATCAGACCCAAACCTTCCTGGCGCTGCCATTCGATCCTTCAGTGGGACTACCGGGAGGGGTTGGCGCCGGACCGATCCAAAGCACGCGCGACGCCTACGCCGAACAGGCCGTGCAGGCTCAGCAGTCCGGGCTCGGTGCTTCCCAGCAACAGGCTTCGGATCTGAACAACATCCAGAACCTTTTCAGCCTCACGAGTAACACAAGCGTCAATTCCTCGTTAAACACGCTGTTCCAGGGGTTCTCGGCGCTTTCGATCAACCCGAACGATCCCGCCACCCGCCAAACGGTGCTCAACGACGCCCAGCAGGTAGCCCAGGCTTTCAACGACGTTGGCAACGGCCTCGAGAGCGCGATCGGACAGATCGGCCAGGAGGCGACGTCGACGGTCACAAGCATTAACCAGTTGACCGCTCAGATCGCGCAGCTCAATCAGCAGCGCATGAGCAATAACAAGGGGGTGGATGCCGGGGCCGACGCCGCCATGTATGCGGACCTCGAGCAACTATCCCAGTACGCCAATTTCACCGCTCTCCAGCAGACGGACGGCTCGATCTCCGTTTATCTCGGGGGCCAAACGCCTGTGGTCATCGGCAATCAGTCCTACGGGATTCAGGCCAACACTTCTCTGCCGCAATTGCAGATCCTGAGCGCCCAGGGCAACGACATCACGTCGCAGATCACCGGCGGGCAGTTGAACGGCGAAATTACCGTCCGGAACAACCGGATTCCATCCTATCTGAGTAGCATCAACACGCTGGCGCAAAGCGTCGCCGATCAGATCAACACGACGCTGGCCCAAGGGCTGGACCAGAACGGCAACAGCCCGGTGAACAACCTCTTCACCTACGATGCGACAACGGGAGCGGCGCAGACCCTGGCGGTGAACCCGCTCATGACGACGGACCAGATTGCCGCGGCCCTTCCCGGGGCCCCTGGCGGCAACGGGAACGCACTCAACCTTGCCGCTCTCGCCAACGCCACCAACATCAACGGCGACACGTTCACTCAAGCTTATGCGGCTTTGGCGGCGCAGGTCGGCGGTGACATCTCGACCGCCAATACGAACGTCACCACGGATCAGCAACTGCTGACTCAGGCGCAGACTGCGCGCACCAATATTTCCGGCGTGTCGCTGAATGAGCAGGCCGCGGCACTGATTCAGTTCCAGCGTTCCTACCAAGCCGCTGCGAAGATGATCACCGTTCTCGACGACATCACGAACACGGTGCTGAGTATCTTGCCGTAGCCGAGAGGAGAATTCCCATGATCTCGTCTCTTGATCCAAGCTATCTCGCTTTCCTGAATGCGATGGATGCCATCCAGCAGCGCGAGCAGGCCGACCAAACCCAGTTGAGCACGGGGCTGAAGATCAATCAGATCTCCGACTCCCCCGGCCAGCTCAACTCGCTGTTCAACACCCGGAGCCAGATCGCACAGCTCGACCAAGTCAACTCCAACCTCTCGATGGTCCAGACCGAGACAAGCTCCGCCGACAGCGCGCTGCAATCAGCAGTTCAGATCCTCGACCAGGTCCAGTCTCTGGCTACGCAGGCCGAGCCGACCTCGACCTCGGCATCGACGCGCTCGACCATCTCCCAGCAAGTGGGCGACGCACTGACCAGCCTCGTCCATCTCGCGAACACGGCGGTCAACGGAAGGTACATTTTCAGCGGCGACAGCGATCAGACTCAGCCGTACACCGTCGACTTGACCCAAGCCAACCCGGTAGGCGCCTACGCTGGTTCGGCCTCAACACGGCAGGTCGTGCTGCCCGACGGCAGTCAAATTCCCGTCGCGCTGACCGCCCAGCAGATCTTCGACAGCTCGAACGCGCAGACCAACGTCTTCAATGCTGTGAACAGCCTGCGGACGGCCCTGCAGAACGACGACCAGGCCGGAATCGACTCGGCGGTCTCGACGCTTGCCAGCGCCTCACAGTTCCTGAACCAGCAGCTTGCGCAGTACGGCGGCATCGAAAATCAGCTCACCAACGCGGCAACGGCGGGCCAGACGATGAGTACGCAGCTTCAAACCCAGCTTGCTAATATTCAGGACGCCGACTTGAGCAAAGCGATCGTCGACCTCAACCAGACCGCGATGCAGCAACAGGCCGCACTCGGCGCGGAGGCAAAAATGCCGCAGCAGAGCCTGTTCAACTACCTGGGCTGAGTCCCACTGTATCGCGACCCATCACAGACGGGGCGGGCCGAAGCCGAACCACTGTTTGAGCACGCGGCCCTGGGCATTCACCAGCGCTGTAGCGCTGAAGCCGAATCTTGCCTCCCGCACTGAGACTTCGGTCTCCGGTTGCGCCGCATCGCCCGCCGGAAGTACGGTCCACAGAGGGAACTCGCAGAAGGGCAGAAACCAGCGGAATGTCTGCGTGGCGCGCGCGGCCTGGATCGAGGGCGAAACGTCCGGCTTGTACACGACCCGCGCCTCGTCTGGGTCGAAGTTGTCAAGCAGGTTCAAGTCGTAGAGTTTGAACGCGGAAGCGGTTTCAACCACGCCGCCCCAGGCGAACGGGTTTGCCGCCTCGGGGAAGGCGGCCACTCGCAGGGGCGGCGCGTCGGCGTAAAGCCTCGAGTTGAGCGTATCGAGGGCGCGCTCATGCAGCAGGCCGCGGCCGCCGTCGTAGGCGGTGAGGAAGCCGAGCGCAAGGACCGCCGCCACGCGCCCGGATCCCGGACGCGCGCCTATCTCAGTGCTTACCATCCGGCCGAGCATCGGCGCGAGTACGCCGAGCATCAGGGCGGTCCAGATCCACGGATCGATGACGCTGCTCAAGTCGCCCCGGTACCAATGGTTGGACCACGGAGCGAGCAGGCGAACGCCATAGGCGTTGGTCCAATCCAGAATCAGGTGTGAGGCGACGCCGATCGCGGCCAGCAGCCACGCCTGCAACACGCCTTGCCACGATCGGCGCAATGCGCAGACTAACAGCGCCGTCAGTCCGGCCATCACAGGAAGCAACAGCACGGAGTGGGTGATCCAGCGGTGGTAGTGAAAGTAGACCAGCGAGCCGTGCGAGGCTGCGACGATGTCGATGTCAGGTGCATTGGCGGCAAGCGCGAGCAGCAGGGCGGGTTTGCGGTAATAGCGGTCGAGCCCGGCGCGGGCCAACAGGATCCCGGTTAGCGTGTGGGTGATGTTGTCCATGAAGCCGCGGCCTGCGAGCGGGTGCGAGTCAGATAGGCCGGCGGCAGCAGGAGTGTGATCGCCGCAGGAACCAGTTCTATGGAAGCGGGCAACTCTCCGGCGGCTTCGCCATCGACCT
>DAIDIH010000202.1 GCA_027459465.1 Bryobacterales bacterium
TGAGAGCACGGCCGGCAGTCGGCCGATGTTCGTTCGGCTATAGAAGTGCGATGACGGCGTTGGCGGCGTCGATGAGCGACTGCGCATCCGTGGGGGTCAACGCGCCGGCGTTCTCCATTCCCTGCACCTCGTTGATGAAGGCCTGGAGGTGGGAGATCGTGGGCGTAGTGTTGCTCTTGCCCAGCGTGCTTAGCGCTTTCTGGAGATGAGTGACCAGCGAATTAGCCCTCCCGGAATTGAGCACGCCGGACTGGAGCAGGGCATTGACCTGGCCGATGAGGGCCAGGATCATCGCCTGCGGCGATTCCACGGCGATCTTGTACACGGTCCCATAGGGGTTGCCGCTCGAGGGCGTTCCGCCGTAAAGTGTCGTGCCGTACAGGTTGCCGGTTGGGTCGATGAACAATCCGCCAAAGGGGTTTCCCCCGTCGCCGTAGGTGAACGTGTGGACGAGCTTGAAGGAATATGTTGGCGGGTTGCTGGAAGATGCCGTGAGCTCGAAGACCGTCCCGCAGCCTGGCGGGGCGAAGTAACTCCCTAGGCAGCCGGTTGCCGACGAATTCCCGCCGTACTCCGCAACGCCGTAAAGGTTGCCGGTGCGGTCGATGACCAAGCCCGCATTCGGGTTTGCTCCGTCGGTACCGTTCGTGAACGAGTACAAGGTGGTCAGAACAGCGGAGCTATCGAGTTTGAAAACGGTTCCGTAGCCGGTTGTGCCGCCGTAGACGGTGGTGCCGTAGAGGTTGCCGGAGGAGTCCCGGACCAGGCCGCCGTAGGGGTTGCCGCCGTCAGCGCCCGAGAAAGTATGAAGCACGGTGAAGCCCGTCCCCGAGGTCGTGAGTGTGAACACGGTCCCCTGACCGGAGGTTCCTCCGAAATAGGTGGTGCCGTATAAGTTGGCGCCTGTGGAGTCGAGGATCAGGCCGGCCTCGGGGCTTGCCCCGTCGCTGTAGGAGAGAGCGTAGCTCCACGTGAGGGTGCCGGACGTGGGATTGAGCTCAAACACCGTTCCGTAGCCAGTCCCGCCGCTGTAGGTGGTGCCGTAAAGGTTGCCTACCGCGTCCGCTACGAGGGCCGCTGCCGGATGTGCTCCCTCGGTGCCGCCGGGGAAATTGTAGACCGTGCTGAAGACTCCGTTCGAGTCGATCTTGAACACCGTGCCGTTGTAGTGGGCGCCGCCTTGGTAGGTGGTGCCGTAGAGGTTGCCGGCATAGAGGACCAGACCTGCGTAGGGGCTATAGCCATCCCCAGACGAGGTGGAAAGGTTGGCGAGCGTGGTCAGCGTGGCCGAAGAATCGAGCTTGAATGCGGTGCCGTAGCTTCCAGTTCCGCCATTGGCGGTTGTGCCGTACAGGTTCCCCGACGTGTCCATAATCAGAGCCGACTGGGGAGCGGCCCCGTCGGACCCGCTGAAACTGTGAAGTACGCTGAAGGTTTGCCCATTGACCGGCGTGGCCGCTCCAGCCACAACGAGTAGCGCCACCGAAAGCACTGCGGCGCCCGACCATTCACTCCGGCATTGACCCTCCTGTGCCGAACGAAAGCAAATCCAACCAGTCTTTCTTGCGAGAAGCATGTAAAGTCCTCCTGCCTGCGAGATCGTTCTGCCCTTTCTTGCCCGTGCTAGCCACACGGTTTGCCCAGATGGCGCATCCTCCGACCGGCCTTAGCCTGTGGTGCTCCATAGGTGCTGTCAAAGACTACCATATTTTTGGAGGGCATACTAGGGAAATTACTTAGGGAACCCTAGGGAAACCCTAAGTAAACTACCTCACGGTGGCGCATCCGTCGACCGATGTGCGCGTAGTTGCTTTGTTTTGTTGGGAGTACGGCGGGAATGGGACTACGTCTTGGGCGTTTGGCTTAGGGAAGGCGGGCGGTGGGAGGGAGGTCGGGGACTCGAACACGCTGGCGCGAGTCCCCGGTTTGGCGGTTCGAAACGAGAACTAGGGCATGGCGGTGAGCAGGTTGATGGCGTTCTGCGCCGGGTTGATGAGCGAAGCCGCCTGGTCTGACGTGAGCAAGCCTGCGCCTTCCAGCCCCTGCACTTCGTTGATGAAGGCCTGGAGTTTCACGATCGCGCCGGAGTAGTTGCCTGAATACACCAGACGATAGGCGTGTTGCAGGTGCTGCACCAGAGAGGTGACCCCTCCCGAATTAAGCGGGTTCCCGCTCATGCCGTTCACGGAATTGATGAGGCCCTGGATGATCGTCTGCGGCGTTTGGGCGGCGATCTTGAACACGGTCCCGGATGCAACGCCGCTCGATGGCGAACCCCCATTTAGCGTGGTTCCGTAAAGATTGCCCAGAGAGTCCCTGTACAGTCCGGCATAGGGGTTGGCGCCGTCGCTTACTGAGAAGGTGTGTAACGTCGTGAGGGAGTATCCGGTCGGCGCGCTGCTGGAGGGGCTGAGGCTGAATACAGTCCCGGCGCCAACCGCTCCCGAGGAGGTTAGACCACCAAGTTTGGTCGTGCCGTCCAGGTTTCCCGCAGGATCTAGGATCAAGCCACCGTAAGGCTTGGCCCCATCGGCGCCGCCGGTAAAGGCCCACAATATCGTCTTTGTCCAGGCGCCTGATGCTGAGGGCGGAGTGAGCTTGAAGATGCTCCCAAGGCTTGCGCTCGAGCCCCCGTATACGGTAGTGCCGAAAAGAGCGGTGATGTTCCCATTTGCGTCCAGGAGTGGCGTCACACCGGCGTAAGGGTTGGCTCCGTCGGTAGTGCCCGCGAACACGTACAACTGGGTAATTGACCATTGGGGGCTGCCTTGAGGTGGCGGCGTAAGTTCGAATACGTTTCCGGCTTGGTAGCTGCCCCCGTATGCGGTGGTGCCGTAGAGATTGCCCGCTGAATCCAGGATCAAGGTGCCCGTTGAGTTTGCCCCGTCCGCGCCTGTAAATGTGTATAGCGTCTGGAAGCCAGTTCCCGAAGTCGAGATTGTGAACACGGTGCCGAAGCCAGACAAACGAGGATTTAAACCTCCATAGGCCGTCGTGCCGTAGA
This sequence comes from Bryobacterales bacterium, assembly GCA_027459465.1. GTDB lineage: Bacteria > Acidobacteriota > Terriglobia > Bryobacterales > Bryobacteraceae > JAJYKC01. The sequence goes on from DAIDIH010000202.1 coordinate 3,005, forward strand.
GGATTGTGCCGGTCGGGTCGAGAGTCAAAGCCGCCTGGGGGTTTGCGCCGTCGGTGCTGCAGCCGAAGCTGTATAACGTCTGCAGCGTCGCGCCGGCAATCTTGAACACAGTCCCACAGCTATTCGTCCCGCCGTTCGCAGTCGTTCCGTAAAGGTTGCCGCTCCCGTCCATGACCAGGCCGGCTTGGGGGCTCAGGCCGGCGCTTGTGTTCGTGGTGGAGAAGGCATTCAGGGTCGTCAACCCGGACGTACCGAGCTTGAATACGATTCCGTAGTTCCCCGAACCGCCGTTAGCCGTCGTTCCGTACAAATTGCCTGGGGTGTCCGTGATCAGGACCGACTGGGGATTTGCCCCGTCGCTCCCGCTGAACGAATAAAGCGTCGAGAATTGCGCCTGGGCTACCGGAGCTGCGGCCACCCCCATCAGCAGGGCGGCCGATGCGATTGCCAGAGCGGACCGGGCGTTCCAGTACTTAACCTCTTGATTTGACCGTAACCGAAGCCAGCAGATCTTCGTTGTCGGAATCATCGAAAACCCCTCCACAGGTGTGATGTTGACCGTCACTTCTCACCCGCTCCCACGTTCCAATTCACTGATAGGGCGCACGTTTGCGGCGGGCTGCGCGTAACATACCCCCATAAGCTGTTGGCAAGTCTACCATAATAGTCAGGGGTAGTGGGAAAACGCCTCAGACGGTCGTAAGAATACTCTTACTTATAGGACGGATACATACAGGGACTAGGGTGCCGAAGGTAAGAAGAATACCGGTGAAAAGCGGCCAGCGCCTCAGTCCAGTGCTTCCGGATCGAGGCCGATGCCGGTCTCGCCGGCGGCCTTCTTCGCCTGGTATTTCGCGACCCAGGCTTCCCAGCTTTTGCCGGCGGCCATGTCGCGTCCGGTAAAAGCGAGCGCTGCGATTTCGGAGTAGGCCACGCGGACACGATCCCGCGAGCCGGCGGGCATCACGCGCACGAAGGAGTCTTCGAGCGACGCGCCGGTCCGGCGGTCGAAAATGTACCCTTCGATCTTCGTGCCGTCGCGCCGGGTGATGGTCACGTCGCCGCGGTAGTCGAAGGCTTTCTCGAGAGCGAGGCGGAGGTCGTCAGGGGAGGCCAGTTCGGGAACCCAGCCCTCGACGTTCTCGTGCGCTGTGCCCGGAGCGACTTCGAAGGAATCCGCCGCGCTCATGCGTTGGTTTCTTCCAACTCCGCCGGCGTCGCGGCGATCTGGACCAGTTCGCCCCGCGCCGCCGCCGGTTCGTCCAGCATGTGCAGCGCTTCGGGGTCTTCGTAGCGGCTCAGCATCGCCTTCACCGTCTGCCACAGGCCGCTGAAGGAGCGGAACGTGTGATCCACCGCGCTCGCCTCGTAGCCGCTGTGCACCATGCAGTTGGCGCATTTCGGGTTGCCGCTCTCGGTGCCGTAGCGCTCCCACTCGGTGGCTTCCATCAGTTCGGCGAACGTTTCGGCGTAGCCGTCCTGCAGCAGGTAGCAGGGTTTCTGCCAGCCGAACACGTTGTAGGTCGGCATGCCCCACGGCGTGCAGCGGTAGTTCCGCTTGCCCATCAGGAACTCGAGGAACAGCGCGGACTGGTTGAAGCGCCAACGCTTGCTGCGGTTGGAAAGGATCATCCGGAACAGACGCCGCGTGCGCGCGCGGCCAAGGAAATGCTGCTGGTCCGGCGCTTTGTCGTAGGAGTAGCCGGGCGAGAGCATCATGCCTTCGACGCCCAGGTCCATCATCTCGTCGAAGAACGCCCGCACGCTGCGTGCGTCGGCGCCGTCGAACAGCGTGGTGTTGGTGGTGACTCGGAATCCGCGCTCGAGCGCTTCGCGAATCCCTTCGATGGCCTTGTCGTAGCCGCCTTCGCGGCAGACGGCGAAATCGTGGTGTTCGCGCTGACCGTCCACGTGCACGGAAAACGTCAGGTACTTGCTCGGCTGAAACAGGTGCAACTTTTCTTTGAGCAGCAGAGCGTTCGTGCAGAGGTAGATGTATTTCTTCCGCTCGACGAGGCCGGCGACGATCTCGCCGATCTTTGGGTGCATCAGAGGTTCGCCGCCGGGAATCGCCACGGTGGGCGTGCCGCACTCTTCCACGGCGCGGAAACATTCCTCGGGCGTCAGCTCCATCTTCAGGATGTGGCCGGGATACTGGATTTTGCCGCAGCCGGCGCAGGCGAGGTTGCAGCGGAACAACGGCTCGAGCATCAGCACGAACGGGTAGCGTTTCCGCCCCTTCATCCGCTGCTTGAGAACGTACGTCGCCGTGGTCCACATCTGGGATACGGGCACACCCATCAGGCAATCGCTCCTTGGCTCAAAACAAAGACACTAGCGGCCGGGCGCACTTCTCCCGAACCTCTTTCTAGGATCGCACGAGATCAGCGCTGCCGGGGGCGGGGACAAATCCGCTATACCGGCACGAGCAGCACCTTCCCGATCACCGTGGCGAAGCCGTCCAGGCTGTCGAGCAACGCGGCGTCCGCGCCGGGAACAGGGCGGAGGTTCCACAATTGCTCCGCGTTCCGCCAGGCGGTTTCGCGCGCCGCGCAGACGTTCCAGGCCGCCACGGTGTCTTCGAGCGAGGAAACGGCAGGCAACGCGTCGCCGAGCAGGCGGACATGCAGCGTCTTTTTGGCGTCCTCGACGAGCGAATCGAGGGTCGAGTTCACCGCGGTGTAGTCCTGGTGGTGGGTCGCGGTTCCGTCCGCGCCAACTCCGGCGGCATCCCAGGTGTCGACGACGGCGGCGGCGAGGTCGTGATTGATGTGCGCGTTGATTCCGGCGAGGGCGAACTGGATCCGCGCGATGCGCGTGCCGGAGCGCCGGGTGAAGAGCGCTTCCCAGCAGCCCGGCGCCTGCGCGCCGCCGAGCGATGTTCGCAGCGCGCTCAGATAAAGCCGCGCGAACCGCACATCAAGTTCGGCCAGCCACGCGGGATCGGCGAACCCTCCACCTGCGACGCGCGCCTTCACCGCCTTCGTCACTTCGAGGTAGAGCCAGTTGAACCACTTCAGCCCGTCGCCGTCGGCGCAGAGACCGTCGATGGCTTCGAGCGTGGCGACCACGTCGTCCACCGTTTGTGGTTCGGCTGACACCGCCTGTAGGATCGCGCCATCGTAAGCGAACATGGGCGAATTATAATCCCCGCATGGCTGCACTCCAACTGAACCGCCGCGAACTGCTCGGGGCCGCGGGCGTCTCCGCGCTCGCCCAGACTCCGCCCCACGAGCAAACCCGACCGAATATCCTGCTCATCACCGCCGACCAGCAGCAGTGGGCCACGGTCGGGAACCGGTCCGTGTGCCGCACGCCGAACCTGAATGCACTGGCCTCGGCGGGGCTCCAATGCGAGCGCTCCTACACGCCGAGCGCGGTGTGCTGCCCGGCGCGCGCCATGCTGGTTTCCGGCGCCTGGCATTGGAACAACGGCGTCTTCAACCAGGTCCACTCGGCGCCGAGTGTGCACCGCGACATGTTTCCCGATGTCGTGCTGTATGCGCATCGTCTCCGCGGCGCCGGCTACCGCCTTGGGTACGTTGGCAAGTGGCACGCGTCGTGGTATCGCGGGCCGCGGCAGTTCGGCTACGAGGACACCGCGTGCCTGTTCTCCTATGGCAACGCAACGCGGGACAATGCGGAAAGTCCGGTGCAGGTTCCGCCTCCGCCGCCGAAGACGCGCCGCGTGGCGGACCGCATGATGCAGTGGCCGGGCTCGGCTCCGTTTGTCATGTGGGGGCACGAAGTGGGTCCGGAAGAGAACACCCATGCCTACTACCAGACGTCGTGCGCGATCGAGGTGTTGAAACGGCTTACGGGCGGGTCCGCTCCGTGGTGTATGGAAGTCCATTACATCGAGCCGCACGATCCTTACTTTCCGCTCGATAAGTACCTGCAGCGCTATAAGCCGTCGTCGATCCCCGTGCCGGCGAGTTTCAACGACACTTTTCAGGGCAAGCCGGGGATGCACCGGCGCGAGTCGGAGTCCTGGGGCAAGCAGAGCGGAGCAGACGTGCAGCAAGGGCGCGCGCATTACTACGCCTACATCGAGCAGTTAGATGCGCAGATCGGGCGGCTGCTGGCGGCGCTCGAGGCGAGCGGCCAGGCGGAGAATACGCTCGTCGTATTCACCGCGGACCACGGCGACATGGCCGGCGCGCACCGCATGTGGATCAAGGGCTGGATTCCGTATGAAGAGTGTTACCGCGTTCCGTTGATTCTCCGTTGGCCGGCGCGCATTCCGGCGGGGTCGAGAACCTCGGCGCTGGTTCAAACGCACGACCTGGCTCATACGTTCACCGAACTCGCCGGCGCGCCCGCGCTGCCTTACGCCGACGGGCGCTCGCTGGCTCCGCTGTTGACGGATCCGGGTCATGCTTCGTGGCCGGACCAGATTATGTGCGCTTACTACGGCGGCGAGTTTCTGGTTACGCAGCGGATCGCCATCACGGACCGGTATAAGTACGTGTTTAACGGGTTTGATTTTGACGAGCTCTATGACTTACAGAACGATCCGGACGAAATGCGCAACTTACTCGCGTCCAACGATGCTCCGGCTGTAGCCAATGAGATGCGCGGGCGGCTTTATGCGCTGATGAAGCAGTATAACGATCCCTTCGGCACGGGTCCGAATCCGGTACACGGCGGCCAGCCGCCGGACCGCTATGGCGCGCCGCGTTATCTTCCGCGGCCCTCGTGATGACGGTGAAACCGGAATCAGCGCAGGCGGCTTAGATACCGGTCCAGCCCGGCATAGGCAGTCTCCGGCGACTCGGCGCCGTTCCAGTGTTGTTCGAACGTGTTCAGGAAGCCGGCTTCGGCGTACATGGTCTGGCGGACGTCGCCTTCCGACACCGCGCCGGCGGGCTTGAAATCCGCGCCGAGCGCCTGCTTTGTGGCCGCGAGCATCGCGGCGGCGGCGTGTGCGTTGCGGCCTTTCCAGGCGATGTAGCCGCGAAGAAACCAGGCGGCCGCCTCGTGCGGATTCGTCTGGCAGACGTGCGCGAACTTCTGCCCGGCGGGCGCATATTGTCCCAGCCCGAGGTCGACTTCGCCGAGAAGAAGAAGCGTGCCGGTTTCTTCCGAATTGAGGCGAAAGGCGGCATCGAGAGGTGGGATGGCCCGCTTGAGTTGGGTGCGTGTTGTGGCCGAGGCGGCGAGGAGTTCGCCGATGCGTTCCAGGGCGCGGTGGCTGCGGGGATTGAGGCGGGTGAGGGTTTCGAGTTGGTTGACGGCGCCGGGGATGTCGCCCTGGGCTGCGAGGCAGTTGGCGAGGTAGTAGAGGGAGTCTTCGTGCCTGGGGTTGAGGGCGAGCGCCTCGCGGAACAGGGAAGCGGCGCGCGGGAAGTCGTGCGCGCTCCGCATCGCGTCCATCGCCGCGCGCTCCTTTTTCCAGAACTGCTCGAGAGACGATCCGGTAAGCGGCGCGGGTTGATCCTCTGAGACAGCCGGGAACCGGCGCGCGTTGGGATCGCCTTCGGTGAGTTCGTAAATTTGGTTCGCGGCGAGGTTCGTCCAGACTTCCGTGCGCCCGCCGAGCCAGTGGACCTCGACGCGATCCGCTCTTGCCGCGCCGCCGAGGCCGATGTGGACACGGCGGCTGTCCTGCGACAGATACGAGGCGCTCGATACGGTGCGGCGCAGGGGCGTCTTGCCGGTCCATGCGACGACGGTGGCGCCGTCGCCGAAGCCGATGGGTGCTTTGCTGCCTGGAACGCGGCTGTGGAGACGAAACTCGATCCAGTTGCCGTGGGGCATGTCGTTGCGCAACAGACGCACGCCTTCGCCGTGATCGACGATGGCGATGTCCATCGCGCCGTCGTTGTCGAAATCGGCCACGGCAAGGCCGCGGCTGACGTGCGGCTTGCCGAGCGAGCGATTCCAGGGCGCCAGGTCGTAGAAATACTCGCCGCGCGCGTTCCAGAACAGGAACGAAGGCATCGGCATAAGACGGCGCGGCGAGGTGTCCTTTCGCTCGAAGGTGCTGCCGTTGGCGACGACGAGATCGGGCCAGCCGTCGGAGTCAAAATCGACGAAGCTGGCGCCCCAGCCGATGGACTGCGTCGAGGGCTGGCCAATGCCGCGCATTTCGGCGACGTCGGTGAAGTGGAGTTCGTTGTTGGCCTGGTGGGCGTCCTTCTGTTCGGAAAGCAGGGACTGGTAGAGCGCGTACTGCTGCGCGATCCAATGCGAGATGAAGAGATCGTCGTCTCCGTCGCGATCGAAATCTCCGGCGGCGAGGCCCATGGAACCGCGGTATTCCTCGATCCAGGCGGCGCGGCCGGCGTCGACGAACTTGCCGTGGCGGTTCAGGTAGAGTTTGTTCTCGCTAATGTCGTTGGCGACATATAGGTCCGGCCAGCCGTCGCCATCGAAATCATGCCAGAGCGCGCTCAAGCTGCGGCCCTCCGGGTTCGAAACGCCAAGCTCGCCGGCGACTTCAGTGAAGGTTCCGTTGCCGTTGTTGCGGAACAGCAGGTTGCGCTCGGGCGCGTAGGAAGCCGGGTTCAGCGTGAACGGCACGTCTTTGCCGAACTGTTGTGACACGCTCGATGCGCTGCCCTTGCCGGGGATGTATTTGACGTAGCCGCAGACGTAGAGGTCGGGATAACCGTCGCGATTGTAATCGCCCCAGGAGGCGCCGGTCCAAAAACCCTTCGGGGAAGGGAAGCGGCGGTCGCGGACGAAGTGGCCGTGGTCGTTGCGGAAAAGAAGAATGGTGTCGTAGCCGGTGACGATGAGATCGAGCCAGCCGTCGTTGTTGTAGTCGGCGAAGGCGGCGGCCATTCCCCGGATGCGCGTTTCGGGAAAATCGCGGACGACTTCGAAGTGTCCGTTGCCGAGGTTGTGATAGAGCAGGGAAGGGGCGAGTTGGGAATCGGGCAGGTTCAGGCCGCCGCCGCCGCTAACGACGAACAGATCGTCGAAGCCGTCTTTGTCGAAGTCGCCCCAGGCGAGGCCGGAGCCCATGTCCTCGGGAAGCTGCGACGAGCGAGGGCCCTGGAACTGGCGGAAACCATCGAGGCCGGCAGCCTTCGTGACGTCGGTGAAGAGCGGTTCCGGTGCGCCGGTGGGGAGTTTGCGTCCGGCGTCGCGGAGCGGATCGACGGTTCGGGAGCGCACTTCGACACGCGGCGTAGCGGCGGAAGCCACGGAAAGGTGCGCGGCGCGGTCGCTGATGGTGGTCGTGATGTCGGGCGAGGCTTCGCCGGGAATATATTCCTCGGGCTCATGGTCCTTCTGAATGCGCCAGAACACGACCGCGCCGATGAGCGTGAGGACCCCCAGCGTGGAGATAGTCCAGAGAATGCGGCGATGGCGCCGGGAAAGTGATCTGCGGGTTGTCGGCGTAATGGTCCCCGGCATAAGGGTTCAGTTGGCGCGAGAAACGACGGCCACCTGCGCGTTGGCGCTCGCCACGTCCACCACCGGCGCCGTCAGTCCGGACTTCTCGCCCAGGACGTAGTTCAGTAGAAACTGGTCGATCTTCCGGTATTCGAGCACGGCGTGGATTTCGAGTTCTCCGGGCTGGGTGGCGCGGAAGGAGTAAGTGCGGTTTCCGCTTGGCGCCGACGACAGCATCGGGCCGGACGGGCAGGGGACGTCGTACTCGACGGTGTCCGAATAGCCAGGGAACAGGGACCGGCGGTAGCGCACGCCGACCATCTCCCAGAGGTTGTGGCGGTCGATGACGTTGCCGTATTGATCCACCGGCTCGGCCTTGAACAGGAACGTGCCGGGCGGGAGAAAGTGACGCTTGTCCCGCTCGCCGGAGGTAAACACGACGTGTCCGGCGCTGTCCCTGACGCTGATATCCACCCAGCTTTGAATCAGGTCGAGCGGGCCGGTGGGGAAGTCATGGCCGACTTTGTTCGAGGTGAGCACCACGCGAATTGGCACCGTCTGTCCGGGTTGAACCGTGGTGGGTGCGTCAATCCCCATCAAGACAATCGGTCCGTTCGCCCACTTATTCTCGATCTCGGGAATGTTGAATTTGCCTTGCAGCCACTGTTGGGTAAGTTCGACGTGCTTTTGCCAGCCGTCGAGGTGGAGGAGGCCGGGAATGAAGCTGTTCGCCGCCAGGAAGCGGTGGCTGCGGTGCTTGTGGTCGTCGGGGCTGCGGTTGTAGTCGGTCGAGTCGCCGGCGGCGGGATCGGTGGAATCTACGAGCGGCATATGGCATTCGCGGCACTCGACGGTTGCGCGAGGATCGCCTTTCTTGTTCCAGTGGCTTGCGGCCCAGTTGTCGTACTGGTTCTGTAACTGCACCCAGCCGACGCGGTTGATTTCCTTGTCGATGAACTGCTTATGGCAGGCGGCGCAATACTCGGGTTTCTTGTACATGCGCTTGCTGAGTAAGTCGTGGGTGGAGGGCCAGGTGCGGATGAGGAAGTTACGCACGATCGCGCCGGTCGAGTTATCCGGGCTCCATTGCCACAGGTAGTCAGTGGGCTGATAGATCGTGTAATTCGCATTTCCCTGAATGTCCGTTTTGCGGATCGCGTGGCACGCTAGGCAGGATATCCCTTCGTTATATCCATCCAGGTTGGTCAGTTTTGCCACGAAGATATTCTTCGTCCCGGAAAATAGCGAGATTGGGTCGTGGCAGCCGCCGCAGTAACGCGTGGATTCCGGTCCGTTTTGCTTGGCCATGACGTCCTGAATGCCCTGGAAAATAGGATCCATGGCGGCATAGCGGTGCGCGCTGGACTCCCATTCCTTGTAGATCTGCGTGTGGCAGCCGCTGGAGCCGCAGGTGGCTGAGCCCGCCAGAGACTTCGGGTCGAAGGCGCCGTTTGTAGAGGTGCGGGCGAGGCTAGGAGCGAACGGCCGGTCAGGACCATAGAGGAAGTTGTAGCCGCGCGGAAAGTGGTTGTTATATTTCGTGCCGGAATAGGCGAGGCCGAGAAAAACCACGAAGGCTGCACCAACAAGCGCTCCCGCGATCATCTGGCGCACCCACACCCGGGCCGGACGCGCTGGTTCGGCACCCCGGCGGCGAAGCCAGGAAAGCAGAATGTGAGGCACGGAAGCGGCCGCAAACATCAGCGTCGACAGCAGATGCGTATAGCGCAAAAAGGGACTGGTGCGAATCTCGAAGAGCCCCTGCCACGTGACTGCGAGTCCGGAAACGGCGCAGACCACGAGAGAGGCGAACCCAACGTAGCCGAGCACCTTCACGTCCGACAGAGCTTGTGTCGCATAATCCCTCCAGTGCACCGTAAAGTAGACCGCAAAAGGTGCCAGGGCCGCGATGCCGAGGAGGGTGTGCACGAGCAGACCCCACTCGACGGTTGGCCGGAACGGCCCGAAGGTGATCGCCAGTCCGGAAACCAGTTCGAACAGCAACACGGCGGCGATCAGCCGCGACAGGAACGTTCCCCAGCCCGTCAGGAGCCTCCGGCGAGCCGAGCCGCCGGGTGGGCCCGCGTGGCCGTTGCGCTGGTGCGATTCCGGCGTTCCCGCTCCGCTAAAGCTAAAGTCCTCCGGCGGTCTTGCGCTCATTTTGAATCCTCCCCTGGCGCCGCTATTCGGTTAGCGGCGGTTTTACCAG
>DAIDIH010000203.1 GCA_027459465.1 Bryobacterales bacterium
ATGCCCGCCGAACTCGAGCGCGCCGACTACGCCGTCTCCTCCAACATCGGCCGCACCCTCCACGCCACCCGCCAGGCCGTCGTCGATGTCCGCGCCTGCCTCGACTGGCTCGAAGAACAGGGCTACGAACGCCTCGGCCTCGTCGGCACCAGCCTCGGCTCCTGCTACGCCTATCTCGTCAGCGCCCACGACGCCCGCGTCCGCGTCAACGCCTTCAACCACTGCTCCACCTACTTCGCCGACGTCGTCTGGACCGGCCTTTCTACCCAGCACATCCGCGAGAGCCTCGAACACAACGTCACCCTCGATGAACTCCGCCACGCCTGGCTCGCCATCAGCCCCGTAAGTTACCTCGACCGCTTCGCCGCCAGGAACCAGAAATCCCAGTTCATCTACACCCTCTACGATTCCACGTTTCTTCCCCAATTCTCCCGCCAGGTCGTCGCCGAAATGAAGCGCGTCGGCGTCGACCACCGCGTCGTCACTCTGCCCTGCGGCCACTACACCATGGGCGAAACTCCGTTCCAATACCTCACCGGCTATCACATCTGCTCCTACCTGCTGCGCAACTTATAGCGCCAAAGAAGTGCCACGGACCGCTGGCGCGCCGAACGGGGGACCCACGGCCTTCGCGCGACCAGACACTTTCCCTCCGACCAAACCGGAATGTTACCGGGCCGCGCTCGCGAGGAAGCGGCACTCCCTCTCACCCCACACAGGTTCCTGAACATCGCCAGAGTAAAATGAAGGTTATGCCCGTGGTGGCGGAACTGGAAACGTCTCTCGGCTCCATCCTGAAAGGGAAAGCCGAGGCGATCCGCCTCGCCCTCGTCGCCCTCCTCGCCCGCGGCCATCTGCTCATCGAAGACGTCCCCGGCGTCGGCAAAACCACCCTCGCCCACGCCCTCGCCCGCTCGGTCGCCTGCGGCTTCCACCGCCTCCAGTTCACCTCCGACATGCTGCCCAGCGACGTGCTCGGCGTCACCGTCTACAACGCACGCACCGAAGCCTTCGAGTTCAAGCCCGGCCCGGTCTTCACCAACTTCCTCCTCGCCGACGAAATCAACCGCGCCACACCGAAAACCCAGTCCGCCCTGCTCGAAGCCATGAACGAAGTCCAGGTCACCGTCGAAGGCCACTCCTATCCGCTGCCCCGCCCCTTCATGGTCATCGCCACGCAGAACCCCAGCGAGCACCACGGCACTTACCCGCTGCCCGAGTCGCAACTCGACCGCTTCCTGCTCCGCCTCCGCATCGGCTATCCCGGCCGCGACGCCGAGCGCCTCATCGTCCGCAACGGCGACGCCTCCCACTTCGAACCCGTCGCGCCCGTCGTCGAATCGGAAACGCTGCTCTCCTTGCAGGACCGCGTCCACGAAGTCCGCGTCGACGACGCCCTCGTCGAGTACATGCTCGCCATCGTCGAAGCCACCCGCAACAACGAAGCCCTCGCGCTCGGCGTCAGCCCCCGCGGCTCCCAGGCCCTCTATCGCGCCGCCCAAGCCCTCGCCGTCCTCGAAAGCCGCGACTACGTCATCCCGGACGACATCAAACGCCTCGTCGCTCCCGTCTTCGCCCACCGCGTTATCGTCAGTTCCCGCGGCGTTCTCGGCGCCAACCCCATCGAACAGGCCGAGCGCATCCTCGCCGGAATCCTGACCCACATCGACGTACCGCTATAATTGAGGCTTCCCCCTCATGAGAACCGCAATCGTCGGTCTGCCCATGACCGGCAAGACCAGTCTGTTCACTATCCTCACCGGCGTGCACGAAGCCGCCCGCATCGGCAATCTCGAAGCCCGCGCCGGCGTCGCCAAAGTACCCGACGCCCGTCTCGACTCGCTCGCCAAACTCTTTCAGCCGCCCAAGGTCACCCACGCCACCGTCGAGTATCTCGACTTTCCTTCCATTTCGAAAGAAGCTCTCCGCGAAGCCAGCTACCTCGCCAGCCTCCGCGTCGTCGACGCTCTCGCCCACGTCCTTCGTGTATTTGAAAGCGACACCGTGCCCCACGAGAAAGGCTCGGTCGACCCCATCCGCGACGCGAGCGACGTCGACATGGAACTCGCCCTGAGCGATCTCGTCGTCGTCGAAAAGCGCCTCGAACGCCTCGAAAAAGACCGCAAGAAGATCAAGAGCCCGGACCTCGACAAGGAATACGAACTGCTCGTCCGCTGCAAGGAAGCGCTCGAAAACAACCTCCCGCTCCGCGCCATCGAATTTACCCCCGAGGACGAAAAACGCATCCGCGGCTTCCAGTTCCTCTCCCAGAAGCCGATGCTCTACGTGCTGAACCTCGGCGAAGAAGACGCGCCGAAGCTCGAAGAAATCGAAGCCCGGTATCGCAGCGGTCCGCTCGGCGAGCGCCCGCACACCGCCGTCACCGCAATCTGCGGCAAGATCGAAGCCGAGTTAGCCGAACTCCCCGAAGCCGAAGCCCGCGAGTATCTCGCCAGTTACGGCCTCAAGGAACCCGGCCTCCAACGCCTCATCTCCGCCACTTACTCGCTCCTCGGCCTCATGTCATTCCTCACGGCCGGAGAAACCGAAGTCCGCGCCTGGACCATCCCCATCCACAGCACAGCCGTTAAGGCCGCCGGCGCCATCCACAGCGACTTCGAGAAAAAGTTCATCCGCGCCGAAGTGGTCAACTGGCAGGCGCTCATCGACCACGACGGCTATCCCGGCGTCCGCGAAAAAGGCCTTCTGCGCCTGGAAGGCAAAGAGTACATCGTCAAGGACGGCGACGTGCTCGTCATCCGCCACAGTTAGTAACATGAGCATCGCCCCGGAATCGCGAGTAACTTCGCTTTCCCTCACCATCTCCGATCTCGACCGCTCGCTCGCCTTCTACCGTTCCATCGGATTTGAAGCCGCACCAACCGGAGCGAATCGCGCCGCCCTCGGCCCTCCCGGCGGCATGCCGTTCCTGTATCTCGAAGCCCGTCCCGGCGCGCTCCACCCCCGCGGCGTCACCGGCCTCTTTCACTTCGCCGTGCTCCATCCGGATCGCGCCGCGCTCGCCCGCGCCTTCCGCCACATGGTCGATGCCCGCATCCGCTTCACCGGCTTCGCCGACCACCTCGTCAGCGAAGCTCTCTACTTCAGCGATCCCGACGGCAACGGCATCGAATACTATCGCGACCGCCCGCGCGGCCAATGGACGCGCCACGGCGTCGAGGTGAAGATGACCACCGATCCGCTCGACCTCGACTCGCTCCTCGCCGAAGCCGCCATCGCGCCGGAGCCGTGGCAGGGGCTGGAGGCCGGCACACGTCTCGGCCACATGCATCTCCACGTCGCCCACATCCGCCCCGCCGAGCAGTTCTACCACGACGCTCTTGGCTTCGACATCACCTGCCGCTTCGGCTCGCAGGCGTCCTTTTACGCCGCCGGCGGCTATCACCACCACATCGCCACCAACACCTGGGCCGGCGTCGGCGCTCCTCCTCCGCCCGAAGGCGCCGCCGGCCTGAACGAATTCACCATCGAAGTTCCAAACGACGCAGCCCTGCGCAGCGCAGCCGAACGCCTCACCACCCACGGCGCCTCATTCCGCCAGGACGGCCGCGATCTCCTCACCGAAGACCCCTCGCGCAACCGCGTCCGAATCAGCCCTGCCGCGTAGCGCTCGCCTGCCGCTGCAAACCCTCCCCGAGCGCCCGCAGGAATTCCAGCGCATTCGTCCGCAGATAAAAATGCCCGCCGGCAAATAGCTGCGCGCGGAATCCGCCGCGCGTGTGCTCGCCCCATGCTGCAAGTTGCTCCGGCGAAACCTGCGGATCCTGCGTCCCTCCGAAGGCCAGGATCGGAGCCGCCAAAGGCTCGCCCGGCGCGTACACATAATTTCGATACGCCCGCGTATCGGCGCGCAGCGCCGGCAGCAGCAACGCCCGCGCCGCCGGCGACTCCAGCGCCTCGCCCGCCGCCGGATTCACCTGCTTCAACTGCTCGACTAATTCCGCGTCGCTGGGCTCCGGCCCCGGCTTGTGATTCAGCCGGAACTTCGGCGCCCGCGCCCCCGACACCAGCAGCGCCACCGGCAGTGTCCGCTTCTCCGCTTCCAGCCGCCGCACAATTTCGTACGCCAGCACCGCGCCCATGCTGTGCCCGAACAACGCGAATGGCGCCGTAGCCAGCGTCACCAGCGCCGCGTACAACCTCTCCACTAACTCCTCGAACGAATCCACCGGAGCTTCCTTCAGCCTCGCCTCGCGCCCCGGAAGCAGCGCCGGAACCACCTCAACCTCATTGCCCAACGCCGCGCCCCAACCCCGGAAAAAGCTCGCCCCGCCGCCCGCGAACGGAAAACAAAACAGCCGCAGCTTCCCCGGCGTATGCGCCGCGGTCGCCGCAAACCACTCGCCCTGCCCCGCCGCCTTCTGCCGCGACTTCAACTTCAGCGCGAGTAACTTCCGCTTGTCCTCGCTCAGCGGAGCCGGCGCCTCCGCCCGCAACCGCCGCGGAGGCTCGCTCAGCGCCCGCTCGAAAATCGCCTCGAGCGGCGCCGTGGTCAGCCGCCTCTCGTAATCGAGCGCCCGCTCGCGCCCCATCGCCGAAATCTCTTCCCAAGGCGCGCGATCCGTCAGCAGCCGCGTGAGCGCCTCCCGCCACGGACCGATGTCTTGCTCCGGCACCTCCGCCACCGGCACCATGTTTTCATCCACCTTCGCCCGGTAGCGCACAATCCGGTTCACCGGCAGCAGGTAGGGGACACCCATCAGCGCTTCGCTCAACCCGCCCACGTCGCTCGCCAGCACCGGCACGCCGTGAATCAGCGATTCCAGCACCATGCGCGACCGCGCCTCCGCCCACAACGACGGCACCAGCACCGCCCGCGTCCGCTCCAGCACCACCGCGATATCGTCCACCGGATCAAGCAGCGTCACGTTCTCGAGCGTCCGCAGCAGCGCCAGGTCCTCCGCCGTCGTCCCCCACGAAGGAATCGCCGCAAACCGCGTCTCCGGCATCGCGCGCGCCAGGCCCGCCAGAATCGCAATGCCCTTCGTCGCCGACGGATTCACCATCAGCACAAACTCGTTGTCGAACCGCCCCAGCGCCGGAAACGGCCCCGGCCCCAGCAGCGAAATCGGCACATGCACCGCATGCTCGATCCCGCCGTACTTCCGCGCATACCCGGCGACATACTCACTTACTCCCACAAACGCGTCCGTCTGCCGCAGCACCGCCGTCTTCTGCGCGCTCCCAAAGGCGCAATCCGGCCCGAACGGCAATGGCAGCGTCGCGCGGGCCAGAAACACCACGCGCGCCGCCGGCGACCGCAGCGCCGCTTCCAGCAGCACCTGCGCCGGATCGTCGGTCGAAGCAAGGATAATCTCCGGCGCGAAGCTTTCCATCTGCGCCGCAAAATAAGCCCGCAGGTTCGGATGGTTCGCCACCGTATGCACTTCCACGCCGTTCCGTCCGAACAGCACCACGCCGGAGCCCGACGACAGCACCGGCACGCCCCGCGCCGATAACTCCCGCACCAGGTCCTCCTGCGCCTTCGGCCCATAAGATGCCGTCCGCGCCACGATGCGGCAATGATGCCCGCGCGCCGCCAGCGCTTCCAGCAAAAACCGGTTGGACCTGTCCCCGCCGCCCGCCGACGGAAAGTAAGTCGAGTTATGCGCCAGCAGTATCTTCATCGCCCCTGCCGCAACCGCCGCGCAAGCAGCGCCCGCTTCTCCGCGCTCAATGCCGAAAGCGCCGGCGCCGCGGGCCCCGCGGCCGCGGGCTGCAATCCCGCAAGATACCGCTCCATCCCGCCCGCGTCCAGCCTCGCCACAAATTCATTCGCCGCCTCATAAGACGCGCGGGAAGCCGTTTCGTAAGCCCCCGCATCACTGATCAGCTCATCGAGCGCTTCCTGCCACGGCCCGATCTCCTGCTCCGGAACCTCGGCCACGGGCAGATGCTGCGCATCGAACTTCGCCTGAAACCGCACAATCGGGTTCACCGGAATCAGCCGCGCCGCCCCCAGCGCAGACTCGCGCAAACCGCCCGCGTCCGCCGCCAGCACCGGAATCCCCCGTAGCATCGCCTCCACCACAATCAACCCAAACCCCTCCACCCACAACGAAGGCACAAGAAGAATACGCGCCCCCTCGAGCATTTGTTCGATGTCCCGGCACGGCTCGATCCAGCGAAAATTCCCCAGCGCATCCAGGCTCGCCTTCACTTCCGGCGTCGTCCCCCAACCCGGCAGCGCCGCAAACTCGAGCCCAGGATTTTGCCGGGCCAGTTCCCGGAAAATCGCCACACCCTTCACCTCGCACGGGTTGATCATCGCCACCGCGCCCGCGTCCCATCGCCTCAGCCGCCGGAACGGAGGCGTGCCGTAAATCGGCGGATGAATCACCGCCGCCCGCCGCCCCGTGTTCTCGTAAATGTAGGCCGCGGTAAACCGCGCGATCGCCACAATCCCCGCGCACCCGATCACCGCCTGCCGCGAACGCTCGCTCGCATTCCACGCCGCCGGACCGAACGGATAAAACTGCGGCGTGTGCGCCAGATACACCACGCGGCCCGGCGCCGCGCGGTGCGCTTCATCGAGCAGCGCATGGCTCAGGTCCTCGGAGGAAACAAGCACCCAGTCGGGCCGGAACCGCGCGATCTCATCCCGCAACGCCGCCCGGTGCGCCGCGCTCTCCACCGAAAGTATCGTCAGATGCGGCCGCGGCGCCGAAACATGCTCCTCCAGTTTCGTTTCTACCGGCAGACCCGACACCACCCGGCACTCATGCCCGCTCCCCGCCAGGTGCTCCAGCCACGCCAGGTTCCCGCGCGTCGACCCTCCCCGCGGCGGATCGTACGACGCGCTCGATGCCAGCAGAACGCGCATCAGCTCTCGGAGCGCCCGCCCTGCCCGGCCTCAAGCTGCGCGCGAACCTCTTCGTCCGGCATCGCCTCGATCTCGCGCAGCAGCGCCTCGTATTCCTCCGGACTCGCCATCTCCAGCCCGCCCAGCTCGATAGCCCGCGCCAGTTCCGCAATCGTCAACGGCCCGCCGTACACAACATCCAGCGTCAGCTCCACGCCGAACTCCCGCGTGATCCGCGAAAGCAACTGCACCGCCAGCAGCGAGTGCCCGCCCAGGTCGAAGAAACTCTCCTCCCGCCCGATCGGCGATGCGCCCAGCAGCTCCGTCCACAGCGCCGCCAGCCTCTCTTCCGTCTCTCCCTGCGGCATCTCCTCCGGCCTCACGTGCCTCGCCCGCGCCGCGCCACGCCGCGCCTTCACCGCCGCAACAACCTGCCCCACCGTGCGCAGCGAATTCGCAATCCGTGCATAATCGCCCGTCCGCCGCGCCGCCGCTCGCGTCCCGCCTTCGTTGGAAGTTGGCAGCACCGCCGGCGTCTCCGGAGCCGTCCACACATGAGCCGCCGCCTCGGCCGCCGGGATGCAATAAACGCCCGCTTCGCAGCCCACGCCAAACGACTCGAGAAACGTCCGCGCCGGTGCATTTCGCGCCATCGGCGTGAACACGATCTCGATCGTCTCCAATCCCCGCTCCACCGCCAACCGTCCCAGGTGCGCCAGCATCCGGTGCTCCACGCCGCGCCCCAATGCCCGGCAGCTCAGCAGCATCGCCTCCACCCGCAGCGCCGTCTCTTCCGCTCGATACAACATCACGCCCACAAGCCCGTAATCGCCGAACCGGTCCGCCACATGCACCGCCAGGCACTCGATCGTCCCCGCATCCAGCCGCGCCCGCAACTCCGCTTCCGTGAACCGCGCCCCGCTCGTGTTCATCTGGTTGGTCCGCTGCGTCACCTGCGCCACCCGCGCCAACTCCCCCGCCGCCGGCGCCGCAATCCGCACCTGCAAATGGATCCCAGCCAAAAACTCCGCCAGGCTCCCCGCCATCCGCGCCGCCTTCTGCCGCTCGGCCCTCTGCGCGTACTGCTCGGCGCGCGCGCGGTCGGCTTCGGTCACCCGCACCCGGTCGAACGCCCACACGTGGCGCAGAAAATCCTCCACCTCACCCGCCTCCTCTGGCAGCGCCAGCGTCAGCACGCCCGGACACGACGCCTGCACCTCCGCGCACTCCCGCCGGTCGTCGTCGGCAAACACAAAACTGTCAAGCCCCAGGTCAAGCTCCGCCGCCAGCCCGTCCAGCCCCGCCGATTTCGGCTCCCAGTTGATACGCCACGCCGTCAAATGCTCCGGCCGCAGCGGCATCTCCGGATGCGCCGCCATCGTCTCGAACACATCGGCTTCGTTGTTCTTGCTGCACAGCGCCAGCAGCATCCCCGCCTCACGTTGCTCGAGCGCGAACCGCTGCAGCGCCAGATTCCCCGCCCCTATCTTCACCCCCGCCGGACCATCCTCGCCGCAGATGCCTTCCCACAGCGTGTTGTCGCAGTCAAGGGCCAGAACCTTATAAGGAGCCATCCGCAGAGCATTCACCCGCCGCGCGATCCACGTCCCCAGCGCCGCGAAAAATTCCTCCGTGTACGGAACCCCGCCCAGCGCCTCCGCCGCGGCATCCGCTACCTCGCTCACCGGATAAACTCCAAGCACCTCATCCGAGTCGGCGAACTGCACCGAACCAAGCCCCGCCAGCGGCGCGCGAAGCATCGAGACAACTTCCGCATACTTGCCCGAGCCCGGACAGACAACCACAATCCACTCGGCCGCCACCGGCGACTTCCGCACCGCCTCCACAAACTGACTCGCCGCACCCTCGCCCGCCGCGGCCCAATCCTCCATCCGCACCAGCACCACGTTCACCCCGCCCGCGTTCGTGATCAGCACCGACGTCGGATCGAGCAGCGCCTGAAAAACCTGGTTGAACGGAGCAAATCGTACCGGCAAACCAAGCCCGAGTTCGTCGTTCCAGAACGACAAAACCTCTTCGATCGGTTCGGCGGTGAACGTGGCCGCGACGGCCAGACAAGGCTTCGGCTCAGAGTGACTCAGAGTGGAATCTCCAGGCTGGAAATTCCAGCATAGCGCGCCGCCTATCGAGCCGCCGCCTCCGCCGGCGATCGCCCTTCGGACCGGATATTCACGAACCGGTTCAGCGTATCGAACCAGAACGGCGCCCCCAGCGAAACGGCGCCCACCGTCAGCAGCCACCCCAGCACCCGCTCGAACAAACCCAGCACGCTCCAGTCCTGCTGCGCCTGCCAGCCGATCATCTGCCCCAGTTGCGCCACCGCCGCATCGCTCGCCGTCATCGTGGCGTGCTCCGCCGCCGCCACCGCCATGCTCCGCAGCGCCGGCTCCAGCCACAGCCTCTGCGCAAAGTGAATCGTGTCCGCATTCGTCGCGATCGTGATCACCGTAGCCACCACCAGCGTCCACATCTGCGTCCGCCGCTTGTACCGCGCCGACACCCTCTCCATCGAGTCGTTGAACCAACCCTCGATCGCCTTCTGCGCCGCACTAAGGTCCCGGTTCACGCCTTGAATCAGCGCCAACAGCGTCCGCCGCACATTCCCCGCGGGCAGATTCAGGATTCCCTGCTCCAGTTGATCGAACGTAATCACCCCCGGATGTTCCGGCGTCACAAGGTCCATCAGGGTGCCCGCAAAGCTCCGCGCCGCCAGATACGAAGGGTGCTTCCCGCCCTTCATCAGCCCGCCGATCAGCGGATGCCCGTAGAACTCATCCACCAACTTCGCCCCGCCCGCCGCCAGCCCCTGCTGCCCGTCCAGCAACTCCCGCAGCCCCTTTTCGAGCGTCACCGCCCGCGCGTTCATCACCCGCGCGATCCACTCATTCGCCGCCGTGCAAAAAATGGCGAGCAGTAGATACAGCATCGCCATCCCGATCGCCACTTCCAGCACCGTCGACCCGAACAGCCCGTTCATCCCCGCCCCCAATTCGCGCTTACAGCGTCTTCAGATACTCGACTAAATCGTCCTTCTGCCCCGCCGTCAAATTCGTCCCGTAATCGTGCCCACTATTGCTGTTGCCCGGAACCATCGTATCCACGCGGAATCCCACCTTCGCCGCCTCCGGCCCGTCGGAAATAAAGCCCACGTTCACCGGATCCAGCACATCGTAGCCCCGGTAAAACACCTTCGGCCGCTCCTCCGTCGGCATCAGCAGCGCCCGCAGATTCGGCACCGATCCGTTATGCAGATACGGCCCGCGCAGCCAGATCCCGTCAATCGGCACCCGCGAATACCCGTTCGTCTTCCGGTACGCCGTGAACACAAACGGAGGCGTCACAAACGTGTGGAAACGGTCCACCAGCGCCTGCGAGAACGAATCCATCCGGTGCCGGTCCGTCCCGATCTCGGAAATATCTTCCACCTGCCCCGTCTGCTTACTCGAAAACGAGTGGCAGCTCGCACACTGGCTCTGGTAGATCACCGCGCCGCGGTCCGCCTTGGCCTTATCAATCGGGAACGGAAACGGCGGCGGTTGCAGAGTCCACAGGAAATCCGTCACCCTCTTGAAACTGTCCGGCAGCACCGACTCGGGCGTCGCGCCCACCGCCATCGCCGCCGCGTAATTCCGCTCCGTAATCTCGTCGTTATTCCCATCCCAGTGCAGCCACATGTGCTCGCGCGGCTTTTGGTTCCACACCTGCGGTAAGTCCGTCGTACCGATCGTCCCATCGTCCGGCATGTGGAACACCACTAACTTCGTCGGATTGAACGTGTCCGTCCGCCCGCGCCCCTGCTGTGGCCGGCTATCCTGCCACGCATACTGCGCCTTCTGCTCGAGCAGCGCCACTTTCGTCGCCGGAACAATCAGGTAGCGGTAAATCAGTCCCTCGGTGAAAGAAAACTTGTGTACCTTCTTCATCGCTGCCATCATCGTGTCCGGATTGAATCGCGGATCCGCCGCCGAGTTATATAAGAACCTCTGGAAACCCTGTAAGTCGAGCGTGTGCGCCGGGCCTCCGGGCACCACCACCTCCGGGCTGTCCGCCGTCTTCCGGTACACCGCCGTGTGGCACAGCGAGCAGTTCGCCTCCACCACCGGGTAGCCAAACACGCGCTGCGAAAACCCAACCGGCGTCGCATGACCCTTCTCGAAAATAAGTCCGAGCGAAGCGTACCCGCCAGGCCCCGGTAACTTATCCGGAAACACGTCCGGCAGCACTTGGAAGATGTAGTACGGCAGACGGCTCCCCGGCCCCAGTCCAATCGCCGCGTATTTGTAGTGCTCCACCACGTCGCTGTAAACAATCTCCGGCGCATGGTGCATCAGGTTCATATACAGAATCCAACCTGTGACGCAAAGCAGGATCACAATCATCGCCGCCGCCACCTGAACCTTCGCCGTCTGGAACGCCTTCTTCACGCCGTTCCACAGGCCTGTGCACAACCGCACGGCGTTTCCCGGCAGACGCTCCTCGACCGGCAATCCCATCTGCAACAGCACGCCCTGTGCCACGCAAAACGCGCCGTCCATCGCCAGGTACGACCCGAACCCTCCCTGCGCGCTCCCGATGCACCACGCCCAGAACACCGACGCCAGAAGCCGCGAAACCACCAGCATCCACGAATAACCCGGATACCGCCGCGGGTTCATCGCCGCCGGAATATACAACACGCTTAGCGCCAGCACCATCATCCCGTGCGCGCGGTTCCACACCGTCGGGAACCCCGGTTGCAGCCCAACCGCCACATTGACAAAGTCCGGCGCGAACACCTGCATCGCCACGAACCCGAGGTTGAAAATTATGCCCAGCCACACCACCCGGCTGAACCAAAGCAACGCCTTGTCCTGCCTCATGCGACACTCCCCGCGCCCCACGTCTCCTCAAACATCGCCACGTCTTCCGGATCGCTGTCCTGATAGTATGAAACCTTCGCCGACGCTCCGTTCAACTCCACCATCACGTAGCCGTGCGAGTAAAAAGATGCACCTTTTGCAAGCTGAACATTCTCGAGCGGAACCTCCGGATGCTTGGCCGGCATCGGGATCTCCGTAATCCCCACAGGGTACGCCCCATGCCCGACGCACCGCCCCAGCACACCCTGGAACGGCTTGTAAATCACCTGGTTATGCTCGTGCCCCCACAGCCACGCCGTCACCTTGCTGAGCACCGGCCCCACCTGCCTGCTCAGGTTCGGATTCAGATAACTCCCGCCGATGTCCTCATACGCCGTAAAAAGCTGATGGTGGCTCAGCAGCACCGTTTTCCGGTTGCCCGCCGTGTTCATCTTGTCCTGCAGCCACTGCACTTCCGTCGCTTCCAGATACGTCGGCTTCGCCCCCAGCGGGTCGTCGTCGTGCAAACCCGTATCCAGCGCAATGAACTGCCAGTCGTCGTTCCGCAAACAGAAGTAACTCGCCGGCTGCCCTAACTTATCGACCAACTCGTAATACGGCCCCCCGCCCGAATACATATCGTGGTTCCCGGTCAGCGTGAATGTCTTCGTCTTCGTCAGGTCCAGCTCGCTATTCCAGATGTTATAGAAGTAATTCTCCATCTCGAACTCGGTGCCCGAGTAATAAATGTCGCCGAGGTGAATCACCACATCCGGATTCTTCCGCCCAATCGCCGCCAGCAGCGCCTTGGCGTCCTGCTGCCCTGTGCCCCAGTCGCCCACAATCGCCACTTTCGCATTCGCCGGCAATTGCCCGTCGATCACGAAATCCCCGATATTCTTCCACACGCGATATGGCACTTTGTCGCACTTGACTTTGAAGAACTCCACATACTGCTCCACGGCCTCCGAGTAACGCGGATCGCAGCTTGTGAACGCCCCGAGCCGAGCCCTCCACGCAGCCTCCGCCGCCGCGTTCCCTTCCACCCGCGCCTTCGCAATCTCCCACCAGATCGTCGAGCAGTACTTCACCGCACCGCCCACGCCCTCGGTCTGAGTCGTCGGCTCTGCCGCCGGCACATCCGTCGACGGCGTCCGCCCGTCCTGGATATCCTGCGCAATCATCGCCGTCGCCGCCACCATCGGGTCATCCGGGTCCGGATGCTGCACCGCCCCGCCCCCGCCCACATCCTCCGTCTGCCCGCCCTTCTTCTGCGCCAGCGTCTGATCGATCGCCGACTGCCACAGCGAAAACTCCGGATGTCGCGTCTGCCTCATCCTCGCCATTCGTTTCTCCTCCCTCAAACCGACATCGCCGCTCGCAATACATCCACCAAACCCGCGCCCTGAAAGTACCGGTCCCGCTTCAGGTCCACCGCCGACTCGATCATGATCTTTTTCACTAACTCCGGCTGCCCGCGAAACTCCTTGTGCACCGAAAGGAACGCCGCCACCGCTCCCGACACGTGCGGCGCCGCCATGCTCGTCCCGCTCTTCTCTTCGTACGCGTACCCCGCCTTGTCGAACCCCGCCGTGCACGACACAATCTTTTCCCCCGGCGCCACTAAGTCCGGCTTCAGCCGCCCATCTCCCGTCGGCCCCTTCGAAGAAAAATAGGAAATCCCGTACTTGTGCGGCGCCGACTTATGCACGCTCCCCACCGCAATCGATAACTCCGCGTTCGCCGGATCCGTAATCGACAAATCTACCGGCACCGGTACCTGCTCCCCGCTTTCGAGCGTCGTGCTCCCATACCCGGCGTTCCCGCACGAAATCACCACCACAATCCCCGCGCCGATCGCCCGCTCCACTTCTTCGCACAACGGACTGTGCCCGCACCCGTACCACTTCGGGTCGAACGGATAGCCGAGACTCATGTTCACGCCGTCCACCTTGATGTCCCGGCTTCCCGCGTTCAGCTTCCGCACATACTCGAGCCCCAGAATGCACGTCGACGCCGCCCCGGTTCCATCATCGTCGAGTACCTTCACATTCACTAACTTTGCCATCGGCGCAACTCCCGAAGGCAGTCCCGCCAGGTCCTTCACCACCGGAGCGTCCGAGTCCTCCTCCATCGTCGCCACGTTGTATTTCCCGCCCGCCGGCGCCTCGCCCGCGATGATGCCCGCCACGTGCGTTCCATGGCCCTCCACGTCATCGAGCGTCCGTGAATTGGAAAAATTCTTACTCAGCGCCGCATCCACCGTCGCGTGCGTCTGAAAATGCGGATGCTCGGCCCGAATCCCCGTATCGAGCACCGCCCACGTAATCCCCTCGCCCCGAAACCCGAACGTCCGCCAGCACGCGCTCGCCTTCACCGTATCCACCGAATCGAGTAAGTGCGCGTAGCACTTGTGGTCCCGCCAGATCCTCTCCACCGCGTCCCGCATCGCCGCCAATTCTTCAATCGCCGCCGGCGCGAGCGCCGCGAAAACATAGAAATCGCTCTCGCGATACGGAATCCCGTGCGCCGCCAGATACTGCTTCACCCTGTCCTTCGACGGCCCAACCCCCTCGTCCGGCCTCTCCCCCGACTCCCGCAAACTGATAATCACCGGGATCGACGCCGGCCCGCCCGCCTTGCTCGCCTCCATCTCCTCGCGAACCGGCGGAGAGATGCGGATGTTCTTCATCCGCGAGATATGCGGTGACGTGTTCACGAGTCTCTTAGCCCCTCGCCCCAACCGCCGACGGCCGCGCCGTCCGCTCCAGCGCCGTAAGAATCACCGGATACACATCCTTGGCCGCGTTCTTACCAAAGATACAGTCGATATGTCCGTAGCCCGGAATCACGTGACGGTCGTAGTAACTGGCGCCGTTCTTCTCCCGCAGTAAGTCGTAAGTAATCTGCGTGCTCTCGGGCAGGAAGCACTCGTTGTCCGCCCCATGAATGAACGTAATCGGCAGCGCCAGCCGCTCCAGGTTCGGCAGGTAAACATCCCTGCCTTCGAAATCCAGCGATTTCCCCTTGTTCGCCAGCAGCGCCAGGTGCTCGAACGTCTTGATATTGGCCACGCCGAACGTCTCGTACAGCGTCGCGTGCTGCAAATCGTTCATCTGCGCGTGGTCGTACAGCGGGGCATAAAGAAACGTAATCCGGTGGCACGTCGCGTTGTCGCACCGCTCCTTTGACGGCATCGGATACAGCTTCAACGCCTGATCCGCCAGCTTCTGCACCCAGTTTTCATTCGTCGAAGTAAACGCCGTCAGCGTCTTGATCCCCACCGCATCCAGGAACGACGGCACATGCAGCCCCGTCTTGATCCGCGTCGCCACCGGCGTCTTAAAATGCGTCGCAATCTGCGACGCCACCACCGCCCGCACGCCTTCGAGCCCGCTCAGCATCGACATGAAGAACGTCGTCGAGCCCCAGCAGTGCACTACCATCTGCACATCGCGGGCCCCGGTCACCTCCCGCACCTTGTCCACCGCGGCGGGGTAATCGTTCTTCGCCACGTCGTCTCCCGACGCCTGCAGCTTCGATGCCTCCAGTGCAATCGAGTTCCGGAAATCCAGCAGCCACACGTCGTAGCCGTGCGCGTACAGGTATTCGAGTAAGTTCGTCTCAATCGTGTCCAGCGAGAAGATCAGGCTCGACACGCCCAGCCCGTGCGAGAGAATCACCGGGCCCTTGTCCCCGCCCTGATATCTCGTCAGCCGCAGCGCCACCCCGTCCTTCGCCGCAAACGGATACACCACCGGCGCACCCACCCGCAGCGGCCGCTTCTTCCTTGGCGGCGCGTCCGGATTGAACGCCGTCGTCCCCGCGAAAATCCCTCCGTAGCTCTGGTACAGCGTCTGCGAAAAGAACTCGCCGAACTGCGCCATCGCCCGCAGCCTCGCCTCCTCCGACGGCGCATTCGTTACCTGCATCGTCGTCATCTGCCGCGCAAAGTCAGCCGGCTCGATGTGCAGAACGCCCCGCCCCAGCGCCGCGTCCCCGCCGCCCGCCTCGCGCAGCGTGATGTACAGCGTGCTCGTGTCGTGCCACACGTCCAGCGCCGGGTGGTCCTGAATCACCTTGAACCCCTCGAACTCCCACTCTTTCCCCTCTTCCGACACCAGTTTCATCCGGTACTTCATCTTCCGCGTGCCCACCTCATTCGGATCCACGACGAACAAGTTGAATATCCCATCCACCGCCATCAGCGGCTTCGCCGAAAGCGCCGGCGCCACGGCCGTTCCCGTCATCCGCGCTTCATGCCCCGGCTCCTTCAACATCGCCTCTAAGTCGTCCCCGCGAATCGTCAGAGTAAATTCGAACTTATTCCCCGCCTTCCCGCCCGCCGCCGCGCCCGCGTTGTAATCCGCCGCGCCCGCGGCCCAGAATCCCTTCATCGTCTCGGTGAACTGAATCCCCATCGTCGCCGCCTGCGCCGGCTCAGGCCGCGGCTTCGACGGCATGGAGTAGTCGATCGTCCAACCCCGGTCCGCCGCAATCAGCGCGCACGTCCGCTCCGCTACCGCCGAAATCGTCAGCGACGGATTCACCCCCAGCGGCCTCGGGATCACCGCGCCGTCGTCCACGTACAACCCCTCGTAAACCGCCGTCCCGGAAGGCCCCGCGAACACCTGCCCCTTGTGATTCACCACCCCCTGCTCGGCGCTCTCGCCCATGATGCAACCGCCCAGCGGATGCACGCTCACCAGCGCCTTCTGCTGCAGCGAGTGCCACGTCGGGTTCGGCACATAGAACCCTCCCAGCGGCGCCGTCGCTTTCTTCAAGTTCTCGTTCGCCCGCGCGAAGATCTGCTCGCTGCCCACCCCCGGCCACGAAATCCGCAGCCGGTCGTTCTCCAGATACATCGTCCCCCGGTCGCTGTCGTGCGTCATGATCAGGTAAGTCTGCGTGTTCTTGATCGCCCCGTGATACGGCCCCAGCGCCAGGCTCTCCACCTGCCGCCCCGCCTCGCGGAGTAACTCAATCGCTCCCTTACCCGCGTTCCCGCTTACCGCCGCGGCCGCCGCCAGTCCCGCCGGCAGCAGCGTCCCGATCGCCCCCGGCACCGACCCTTCCTCGATCACCATCCCCTGCTCCTGCGGCACGCCGTCCCGCAGGTCGATCACGCTCGTAATGCACGGCCCAACCGGTTCGCGCCCCTTCGGATCGTGATTCCCGTACCC
>DAIDIH010000204.1 GCA_027459465.1 Bryobacterales bacterium
CGAACGGCTGCGAAGTCTGCTCGAGCAAATTGCCGAGAACCCAGCGATTCTTCGAGTGCGCCAGCAGCGCCAGGCAAGCATTTGGGAGCCTTACACCCAACAACAGGTTTGCGAAAAGTTCTGGAACGGCGTATTGATGACGACCGGGAACACCTCGCCGGATGACATACACCGAGGCCGCGTTGCCGGGCGCCCGGCGCCGAAATTGGCGTTCCTGTCGCCGATGCCGCCTTGGCGATCCGGCTGCGCAGACCATTCCGCGGCGCTGCTCAGCGCATTGACGAAATTAGCCCACGTTGACCTGTTCACTGCCACGCCCCTACCCGTCGTCCCAGAGGGCGTCGTTCACGCCGGAGTACCGCAAGCGTTAGCCCACCTGTCCCGCAAGTACGACGCGGTCGTAAGCGTGCTCGGCAACTCGCATTTTCACCGGCCCGAATTCGATCTGCTGCTTTCGCATGGCTCCGCCTGCATCGCTCACGACGCCAGGATGCTGCACTTCTATCTGCACGAACTAGGCGAGACGCGCACCCTCGCTCTCGCCGAGGCCGAACTTCACCGCCCGGTCACTTCCAGGATGCTTCAGCATTGGGTGGATAATCCAAGCGACCTTCCGATCCTTCTACTGAGCGAAGTGGCAGCCTGCGCCGATCCATTAATTCTTCACTCTTCACTTGCCGCGGAGCTGGTCA
This sequence comes from Bryobacterales bacterium, assembly GCA_027459465.1. Classification (GTDB taxonomy): domain Bacteria; phylum Acidobacteriota; class Terriglobia; order Bryobacterales; family Bryobacteraceae; genus JAJYKC01. The sequence goes on from DAIDIH010000204.1 coordinate 693, forward strand.
AAGAAGTCTATGGACGGGAGGCCTCCGTGCTGCCATTGTGCGCTTACCGGAGCTTTGCCGAGGAAGAACTTACTGTCACAAGCCGGGCCGCCGCCCGCGCACGCCTGGGACTGCCGGAACAGACGATCATCGTAGCCAGCTTCGGGCTGGTCACGTTAGAGAAGGCCCCCCTTGATCTCATCTGGGCGCTGGAACAATTGCGGAGCTGGGGCTACGAAGCCCGCCTTGCTTTTGTCGGGTCAGTCGACGTTAGAGCCGGAGATGCGATCGAGCAGTGCGCGCGCGAAGCTGGCGTGGAGAGTTGTTTTACGACTCCGGCCAATACATGGGACGAATCGGTGTACCGGGACTGGCTGCTCGCCTGCGACGTGGCCGTTCAGCTTCGGACCTATGGACTCGGAGCATTGTCAGGAGCATTGCTCGATTGCATCACGGCTGCGATCCCGACCGTCGCTAATGACTATCTTTGCCGCACGGTGGGCGCGCCGGAGTACGTCGCTCGTGTACCCAACGGTCTGAGTGCGGTCCGGATCGCCGAGGAAATTGCCGGAATCCTGGATGCCGGACGGCACCGCCGGCGTCCGCTCGAAGCTCGGCGGCAGGACGCCGCTGGCCGTACACTCGACGTCTATAGCCGGCGTCTGCTCGCAGCATTGGGGATCGATTAGCCCAATGGTCGTCCTCGAGGTCTCCGAGTTAATCCGGAATCCGATACGAACAGGAATTCAGCGCGTCGTGCGAGAACTGATTCGCCGGTGGCCGCAGGATATCCCGATGCGCCTCGCACGCTTTGAGGAGGGTCAAGGTCTCGTCCCGGTGCCCGAAGCGGTGAAAGCGATCCTCATCGGGAACACCCCCCACACCGAAGATTCGTGTGTCGCCAAAGTATGCGCGCAGATCGGTCAGGCTTGCGCGCAGGACGTGGATCCGCTTCCGCCGGAACCGAACCTCCTTGTCCCGGAATTGTTCTACGACCACGCTCGGTCCCGCTTCTATCATCAACTCCTCACGCAGAATCGTGGCGCGGCTGCTTTCATCGTCTATGATTTCATCCCCTGGTTGTATCCTGACGCGATTCATGTTAAGCAGTCGGCGCACATGATGCCGTATCTGCGTCTTCTTCGGCTCGCGTCGAAACTCGCCTTCATCAGCGCACGCACCCGTTCCGACTATCAGACTCGGATCATGCGAGGCGCTGGAGTCGAGGGTCCCGTCCTCCGGCTCGGCGCCGATGGCATCGCCCTCGAAAAGCAGAGCTTCGAACCAACTCGTCGTGACTTTGTCTATGTGGGTTCGCTCGACGGCCGGAAGAATCAACACCTCGTCCTTCAGGCCTTTCAGCAACTGTGGGAGCAAGGCATCCAGGCCCCTCTGGTGCTCGTCGGGAGAGCGTTCGAGGCGACGGACGTCTCGGCTTTTGAATTGCTTGACGGACACCCCCTCTTCGAATGGCGCCGTCACGCGACTGACGACGCCCTACGAGACATTCTCCGCCGGGCTCGCAGCACGATTTTCGCCTCGACGTTGGAAGGCTATGGCCTACCTCCCGTCGAGAGCCTGTATGCCGGAATTCCGGTGATCTGTTCTGAGCAAGTGCCCTCGATCTCTGACTTTCCCGGCGGCGAGGTGATCCGGCTTTCGGAGACGACGCCCGACAGGATTCGCGAAGCGGTCCTCCAGCTCATGAATGACGACTTCGCACAGCACGCCTGGGCCGCCGCCGCAGGCTTGCGCCTCGGAACGTGGGCCGATTTCGCGCGGCAAACCGCTCAGTGGATCTCTTCCGATTGAGCACCTGCTGCGCCGCCCTGTAACCAGCCCAGCCCCAGACGCGCTCCGGCAACCGGCGCCGGCAGCACAATCGAACATCGCAACAAGTCGCGCAGCAGACGCGGCCCACTGGCTGCCTCGCCCCACCACATCCGCCGCCGCAAAGTGCCGAACCGCAACACGCTCGATCGAATCTCCACCGGCGTAACCCGATAGCGCCGCCGGTACGAGAGCAGAAACCTCGCCCCCACAAACAGCCCGCGAGAGGGGCTCACCAGCAACGCGGTCCGCGCAGCCACCGGAACCAACCACGGCCAGATCGCCGCCTGCGTAGCCCCGCGCTAAGGACTCAACCACGAGCCGAACGCCACCAACTTAGAAACAAGCAGAGGCGCCACACCGATCAACGCGAGTACAACATCGGCGGACGCCCGCCGCCGCACCGTAACATATCCTATCCAGAGCCCGGTCGCGAGCTTCGTTCTTAGCCCAGAGTTCCACCGCGATTTGTAATCCCTGGAGAGCCGGCTTCCCGGTTCGTCCGGGAAAACTGCACCGCAATTACGCTCATTCCCGCGGATTCTCCGTGGGCGCAAGGGAACAGATGCTGTGATAGACTCACATTTGAATTTGGACAATGGGGACCTGCTCAGTGCCACTGGCTGAATGGGATAGCCCGCGCGATGAACATTCATCGTTGCCCGGCGCTCTTGCGGCCCGCTGCACCGCCGGCAATCTGGCGGCTCTCGGTCTCCCCGCGGGCGATAAGCTCGCGCAACTCGAACAAATGTTGTTTGAACCCGTGCCGTCGGCTCATGCCGCGGCCCCGCTGTCGCCCTTCCTCCTTCAACTCTGGCGGAAACTGGAAGGCAGCCCGGTCCACGACACGGATGCCAAACGGCGGTCGGACTTTCTCGATCATTACCTGCACGTAATCTGCCCCAGCTCGCGTCCGTATCGCTGGCCGCTTCCACCGTCGACTCGTGAGTGGTTCAATCAGCCCGTTCCGGTCCTCGGCCTGGATGCCGCAGAGAGAAAGCCGGCGGCCCTGACGCGCTACCTTTCCGGTGTCCATCGGCGTAACTTCCCTCAGCTTGACCTGAAAGCCCGGGAAAATTACGACAGTTTTCTTGCCTGGTGTGCCTACGAGTTTCTCCCCTCGCGTAAAATCCCGTCGGAATTGATGCCGGACGATCTGGCTGCCTATCTGAGCGAGCCCGTCGAAGGTTTCCCGGCCCCGTTCACCAGGGGCATGCTGGCCATGGAGCGGCTCCGCACCCGGCTCACTCCCGAGGAAATCCGATCTCTGCCCGAAGCTCGCGTGGCAGCCATCGCTTTCCAGTTGATGGGAGGCGCCCTTCGAACAAACGATCTCCGCCTGCTGCCGCCCTTCCTGTCCCGCTTCTGGGGTGCTCGCGAAAATGACGGTCTACTGACACGCTTCGAAGCCGTCGAACAAATCCTCAACCAACACTCTGCGCCCCCTCGTCCCGGGCGCCGCAACCGCGCACCCGTCTCCTCCGCCGAAGACACGCAAGGTTGGAATCCGTCCCTTCTGCTCCGGTCAGGCAAGCCGCCGGAAATCCCCGTACCCAACCCTCCGGCGCTGCACCCCGTGTCTGAGGGCATCATCTCCTACAGGGATCACAAAACAGTCTGCGGCCTCCGGCTGACGGGCTCATGGACGCTTGCGGCGCTGCGGCGCACCGGTCTGAAAACCATCGATCTCGAATTCGACTTCAGCCGGAGAACTGAGAAGGAGTATCGCCACAACTCCCGAATCCTGGGAAATTTCTCACGTTCCGTCCATGTCTTTTCGCTGAATCCGGAGTACCTGCTGGAGTGCGTCGCCTGTAATCTCAGCCGCGTTCAGCCGCGGGATTATTTCATCGGGCAGTTCTTCTGGGAACTTCCGGAAATCTGCCGCATCCACGAACCCGCATTGGACCTGGTGGACGAAATATGGGTCGCAAGCGAGTTCGTCGCCGGCATCTATCGCCGGCGAACATCGAAACCGGTCGTCAACGTGGGCACGGTCAGCGCCCCGGCCGGGCCGGACCCGGACCTTACCAGGGAAGACTTCGGGTCCGCGCCCACCGATTACGTCTTCCTCACAGTCTTTGATACGATCTCTTCGATCGAACGCAAAAACCCGCTGGCCTCCATCGAAGCCTTCCGCCAGGCATTCCCCCGCGGAAATGAACGGGTGAAACTGATCGTCAAGACGCATAACCTGGGAAAGTGTATGGCGGGCCGGGACCGCACACACTGGGACCGCGTGATGTCGCTCGCCGCCCGGGACTGGCGCATCATCGTAATCAACGAAACGTTCTCCGAGCCGGCCATGTCGTCCTTGTACCGTGCGGCCGATTGTTTCGTGTCCTTGCACCGGTCCGAGGGGTTTGGCAATTGCGTGGCCGAGGCGATGTATCACGGCCGCCCCGTCATCGTTACCGGATATTCCGGTGTCTGCGATTTCTGCACCCATCAAACCGCCCGCTTGGTCGACTACCGCCTGATTCCCGTGCCGCGCCGGCACTTCCCGTTTCTCGATCATGACCGCTCCTACGAGTGGGCCGAGCCCAATACCGCAACCGCCGCGCGGCACATGAGGGAACTTTACGAGGACCGCGCGTCGGGAGTCGAAATGGGAGCTCGAGGACAAGCCCTCATACGGTCCCGCTATTCGCTCGACAGCATGGCCCGCCGTTACCGCCGGCGCCTCGCCGAGTTAGGCTTCGGCGCCGAATGACTCCGGCGTGCAAAGGAAAGGTCCAGCGGACATGACGGCTGGCCGCATCCCTATTCTCATCGAGGGGCCGTTCGAATCCGACTATTCGTTAGCCGTCGTTAACCGGAATCTCACGCGCGCCCTCCTCCAACTCGGCCAAGCCGTCGCCATTTACCAGCGGGATAACACCACCGCCATGCCGTTCTCCGAAACATTTCCCGCCCAGTATCCGGAGTTGGCCGCTCACACCGTCCCCACGCCCGCCGAGGCGAAGCCAACCATTCACTCCCGCTGCATCTATCCCCCCTACTGCGATTCCCTGTGGGCCCCGGTGCGCGGCGTTCATTGTTTCGCCTGGGAAGAATCCATCTTCCCGGCGCGCTACGTGCGTAGCTTCAACCACGGCCTGGAATTGATTACCGTGGTGTCCGAGTACGTTCGCCAGGTGCTTCGCTCGAGCGGCGTCACGGTCCCGATTGAAGTATCCGGCAACGGCGCCGATCACATTCTTGCGTACGACCCTCAGCCCTATCCGCAATACCAGCCCGGACCCTTCACCTTCGTGCACGTCTCTTCCTGCTTCCCTCGCAAAGCGGTCGACGTGCTCGTCGAAGCCTATTGCGCCGAATTCGATCAAAACGACAACGTGCGGCTCCTCATCAAGACATTTCCGAACCCGCATAACGGCGTGGAGGCCATCCTCCGGGATTCCGCCTTGCGCTATCCCCGCCATGCGCCGATCGAACTGATCTGGGAGCCCCTTCCTGCAGCCCAGATGAGATTCCTCCTCGAAAACGCCGGCGCCCTCGTCTCCCCAAGCCGCGGCGAAGGCTTCGGGCTCCCTGTCGCCGAAGCCATGTTGCTCGGCTGCCCCGTGATCGCCACCATCTATTCCGGCCAAGCCGATACATGCTCTCCCGACTGGTGCTGGCCCGTCGACTTCACCCTGCAACCCGCCCGTTCCCACCTGTCTGAAGCCGGCTCCCTCTGGGCAGAGCCTTCCGTCACCTCGCTCCGTGAGCAAATGCGGAAGCTCCTTTCCACGCCCCGCGAGGAACTCGAACCTCGGACAACGCTCGCCCGCCGGCACATCGAGGACCGCTTCACCTGGAAAAAAGTCGCCCAGCGCCACCTCGACCTTTGGAACCGCCATCTCGAAAAGAGGCCGCCCGTCCCTCAAACCGTCGCGCCCAGGAAAGTCCGCCACATCGGTTTCGTCTCAACCTGGAACACCCGCTGCGGCATCGCCGAATACACGCGCTACGTCATCGATAACCTCGGCGACGATCTCCGCTATTCCGTCTTCGCCGCCGAAACCGGCGACCGTGTGCGGCCCGACGGAGAAGAAGTCGTCCGCTGCTGGAACTCGACCAACGAATTAGAAAAGAGCTGGGACGAAGCGGGCGCCCTCGCTCGCACCATAGTGGCCCGGAACGTCGACCTCGTCTGGGTTCAGTTCAACTTCGGCTTCTTCGCTCCCGAGGCCTTGGAGTATCTCATCGACGAAGTCCATCGGGCCGGCTTGCCCATCTTCGTCACCTTGCACACCACCAACAATGAGCGCTTCCTCCGCCTCGCGGCCGCTTTGCGCAAAGCCGACCTGACCATCGTTCATCGCGAGCATGACGTTCGCCTCCTCATGGCCGAACGAGTCGAGCGCGTGATTCTGCAAGAGCATGGCATATCGGCGCCCCGGTTCCCGAACAAAACACGCAACCCTCCGATCCGGTCTCTCGGCTTCACCGTCGCCTCGTTCGGATTCTTCCTCGACAAGAAGGGAATCCATGAACTCCTCGTTTCCTTCGCGGCGGCCTTGCACATCCGCCCAGGACTTCGGCTGAAACTGCTGAATTCCCTCTACCCCATCCCGGAATCGGCCCAATACGCCGCCTCCTGCCTGAAGCTGGCGCGAGACCTGGGCATCGCCTCTCATCTGACCCTTTCCACCGGGTTCCTCGATGAGGCTACGGTCCTCGATGAACTCCACTCATCCGAACTGATCGTGTTGCCGTACGTCGAATCCACCGAGTCGGCTAGCGGCGCCATCCGTCTGCCCATGGCCTCCGGAACCCCGATTCTCTGCTCGAATGTATCTCTGTTCGACGAATTCGCCGGCGCCGTGCACCGCTACCCGGTCGGCGACCGCATCGCGCTGGCCACCGCCATCGTCCAGCTAGCTTCCGACCCGGAGAAGCTTCACCAATTCTCCGTCCGCCAGCGGGAGATCGTGGAACAGTTCTCCTGGCCCCGCGTTTGCCGGCGCTTCCGCGAAATCATTCACGAAACCATCGAGTCGGGTTCGGGAACTGGCGAGAAACAGGCAATCTGGCAGGTCGTGGGAGCCGGCTAGCAGCGAACGGTATGGTGCATCTTCCGACTGACCGCCCCGGCAGGAACGAACCGGATCCCCTTCCGGCCAGCCTCGATGCCATCGCGGCCGAAGTCCGCGCCATCCGGCAACGGAGCCAGTTCGAGGGTAGTTCCCCGGTCACCCTCGGCGAGGCACGCAGGCTGCTCACCGCAACCGACTCCTTGCTTGCCCGCGTGCGGGACCGTTCTCTCCTTGCCGCTTCGATGCCGCCCCGCCCGCCCACACTGCGGGCCCGCTTCGGCGCGCTCCTCATCGCTCCCGTCCGGCGCCTCGTCTTTTGGCTCGCTCATCAGGTCCAGGAATTTGAGGTCGCCGCCGCGGCGAGCCTCGCCGGTCAAGCTGCGTTACTTAAAAGCGCCGCGAACGCCATCGAAGGCATCGAAAGCGTACTGAAAAATATCGAAGTCAGGCTCGACCGTCAGGACCGCATTTTGTCCCGTCTATCCGAACTCGACGCGCGTCTCGCCGATCTTGCCGCCAGACAAACCTCCACACAAAGCCAGATCAACGTCCTGCGTCTGGGTCTGGCCTCGTTGCGCGATTCGATGTTGGAAGTCCCCACCTCCACTCCCAAGCACGAAGCCTAGCGTTACTCGGTCTCATTCGCCTCCCTCCCATCGAACCGATCCCATCGAACCGGCCTGCGAAAGCACGTCACGTGGAGCTAACATTGGGTGAGTCGAGGCCATAAACCTCCGGGAGTACGCTCTTACACATATCTGTGAGTAGTTGGCCTGACTCTCATTCCACGTTTGCAATGTCGACTCCCAAACTGAATCTTGTCTCCGGCGGCAATCCGGATTACGCCCTTCTTGCGACCTGTGCTGGCGACGAAGATACCGGGGGCGGTTTATGCGCCTTCGATGGTCGCAAGCTCCAGGTCATCGACCGGGTCAGTAGCGCCGGATTGCGAGTCGAGGGCGATCGGATCATTCGGCTGCTCCGCACTCCGATTTCCACCGGCGGCGGGGAGTTCGTCGTCTATGACGCTCGTGGGGTCCGGCAGTATTTCCGCGTCGACGAACTCAGCGATGGACACTACTTTGCCTGGCATGGCGACCGTATCGTGGTCGCCTCAACCGGAACGAACAGCATTCTCTGGGTATCGATGTCAGGCGCCGTCGATCGCGTCTGGCGCGTTCCCGGGGACGACGATTCCTGTCATCTGAACGAAGTCGTTCTCCACGAGAACCGGCTGTTCGTTTGCGTCTTCGGCGATTACGGCGACTACCGGGGCTACAAAGGCCGCGAACGAAGCGGCGACGGCTACATCCTCGATCTCGAGACCGGGGAGAAGGTCGTGAGAGGACTCTGTGCGCCCCACAGTCCCCGGTACTTCGATGGCGCCTGGGCCGTCTGTAGTTCCATGCGGAACGAGTTTATCCAGTTTTCTTCCGATGGCGTGACACCGAAACGCACTGCCCTGCTCAATGGATTCACCCGTGGAGTCGCTTTGAGCGATGACTATATCTTCGTCGGAGAAAGCGCCCGGCGCTCCGACCGCGGACGCGTCCAGGGCGCCTCCATCGCCATCCTCTCCCGCGCGACACTCGAAACCGTCTCCCGCATTCCCGTCCCGTTCCAGGAGATCTCCGAACTCGTGCTCGCGCCACGGGAGCTCGTCGAAGGCACGCGAACCGGATTCCGCACAAATCCGCTGCGCGTCCACGAACAAGACCAACTCTTCCTCTTCCACCAACTCGGTCTGGAACCGAGGCGCATCTGGGCGACGTCGGACCCCTTACCGCCCGAACAGTGCCGCGCCGGCGTTTCCGCCGCAATCCCGGATTCGTTTGAACTCGGCAAACTCACCCTCGTAGACTGCACCATCCAGAACCTCGGCGATTCCTTTTACTCGCCGGCCATCTCGAACCCGGTCAGCCTGTCGTACAAGTGGCAGAGAACCGAGCGTTCCCCAAGGATGGAGCACCAGGAGGGACTCCGGACAGGCCTTCCCTGCGTCCTCCCTCCCCAAGGCAAGCTCAATCTCCGCATGGAAGTGATGCCTCCCCCGATCCCCGGCGAGTTCCGCCTCATCGTGACCCTCGTTCAGGACGGCGTCTGCTGGTTCGACGATATCGACCCGGCCAACGCCTGCTCCGCGGTTGTCGTTGTCCGGGAGCGTCAGCAAGCCCAAGCCACCGCTTCCTCCGCTCCCGCGCCGGCTTTTCTCGCCCCACGCAAAAACTGAGGATCCCGCCACTCCCACACCCGCCCCGGAGCCCGATCGATCGGCACAGGCGTCCGGTTCCACTCCGACGTCGACGGCGAATTCACACCCCGCAACTGAATCGCTACGCTCACCACTCCCGAAACAACAAACACAACCGTCAATATCCGCCGCTTCCATCCCGCCTCGAGCGTAAGCTCCGCCGCCACCGGTGCCAGCAGCACAATCAAACACGGCAATAAGTCGCACAGCAGACGCGGACCATAAGATGCCCCACCCCACCACATCCGCCACCGCGAAGTGCCGAACCACCAAGCCATCGCCAACACAGCCAATAGAATCTCCACCGGCGTAACCGGATAGCGCCGCCGGAAATACGGCAGAAACCGCGCCCCAACAAACAGCAGAAACGGGCTGAACACAAACAACCCGCGGGATGGACTCACCAGCAGCGCGCTCAGCGGGCCCACCGGAACCGCGAACGACCAGATCGTCGCCTCTGTCATCCGGTAGTAAGGACTCAACCACGCCCCGAACGCCGCTAAATTAAAAACAAACAACGGCGCCACGCCGGCCAACGCACCCAGCACATAGGCAACTACCCGCCGCCGCGCCGTCACAAATACCAGCACCGCGAAGCCCACCACCACAATGACATTCGCCGGCCGGATCGTATATGAGTAACCCGCGCACACGCCCAGCCACCACGCGGCGCTCGCCCTTCCCCGCTTCACCCTCTCATACAGTAATATCGCGCCGGTCAGGAACAACATCGATGGCCCGTGCTGATACAACCCCCGGCTCGCCGACGAATAAGCCGCAGTGCCCACCGCAAACAAGCCCGCCAGCAGCAACGCCCGCGCCAACGACAGTCTCACCCGCAAATAAACGAACAGCAGTCCCGCCGCCAGCGCCGTAATCACGCTGGCGCAAACCAACTCCAGCACCAGCGGCGGCCCCTGCAACGTCATCGCTTCCAGGTCGCGCCCGCTCAAACGGTACAGCCGATCCGCCATCCACACCATCGGCACAATCAACATCGGCACGCCCGGCGGATACACATTCCAGAAATGCCCGCGCCCGCTCCCCACCGCCCAATATGCCTGCGCGAACTGTCCCCGGTACTCGTCGATGTTGGCATCCCCGTGACGGACAATGCTCACCGCCGTCGGAATCACGAAATGCGGATCGCCCGCATCCACCCGAGGCCCGGCCAGATAGAAGCAAAACACCGCGAAGAAAAATAACCCCGCCTCCAGCCACACCGGCGCGCGTGCCGTCTCCATCGAAGCGCCCGTTGGCTACTCTCCGCTCCGCGTCCGGCGCAAAAACCTCTCCACTCCCGCGCGGCAGTCCGGGGTCGTCCGCGCAATCGCATTCGCCTGAGCTCCCGCCTCCAGCGCCGCTTCGATGCCCATCGTGTCCATCTGGTACAGCAGGCGCTTGCCCAGCGTTACGGCCGATCCGCTCTTCGAAGCCAGCATCGCCACGAACGCGGCAGCCTCTTCCGCGAACGCAGCGTCGCTGTAAACATGATTCACCAGCCCCGCCGCCTCCGCCTCGCCCGCCGAAAAAATCTTCCCCGATACAATCCACTCAAACGCCCGCCGCTCGCTCACGCTCCGCCGCAGGATCGCCATCACCATCGCCGGCAGGAAACCCAGGTTCACCTCCGGATACCCGAACCGCGCGCTCTCCGCCGCCAGAATCACGTCGCAAGCCGTCGCCAGCCCACACCCCCCGGCCAGCGCATTCCCCTGCACCAAAGCCACCACGGGAAGCCGGTGCCGCCGCAGCGCCAGAAACAATTCCGCCAGCCGCCGCGCCTCCTCCACGTTTTCCACCGTCGAACTCTCCATCGAACGCCGCAGCGCCTCCAGGTCCGCCCCCGCGCAGAAATCCTTCCCCGCCCCCTGCAACGCCACTACGCGCAGCGATCCGTCCGCCTCCGCCCCTCCCAGCGCCGCCCGAAGTTCCTCGATCAGCAAACCATCCAGCGCGTTCCGCTTCTCCGGCCGGTTCAGCGTGATCCGCGCCACCGGCCCCTCCACGGCATAGAGAATCTTCTGGTAAGCCATGCTTCCCTTGAGTATTGCACCCCCGCTTCCCGCTATCCTCATCACGTGCCCCCTTCGCGGCTCAAACCAGGCAGCGTGCACGTCTGGGTCGTAGACCTCGCCTCCGCCCCTTCCACACCCGGCGTCTTGTCCCCGTCCGAACTCGCACGCGCCGCGCGCTTTCGCTTCGCCCAGGATCGCCGCCGCTTCATCGCCTCCCACGCCACCCTCCGCCAGATCCTCGCCGCCTACACCGGCGTCCTCCCGGCCTCGCTCGAGTTCATCACCCTCCCGCACGGCAAGCCCGCCCTCGTCTCCGGCGGCCTCCAGTTCAACCTCTCCCACTCCGGGGATCTCGCCCTCGTCGCCCTCGCCGCCGGTTGCGAAGTAGGCGTCGATATCGAACGCCTCCGCGCGCAGGTCGAGATGGAAGCCATCGCGCGCCGCTTCTTTTCCCCAAGCGAAACCGAAGCGCTCCTCGCCTATCCGGAACCGGAGCGAGCACCCGCCTTCTTCCGCTGCTGGACCCGCAAGGAAGCCTACGTCAAAGCCCTAGGCGGCGGCCTCACCATTTCGCTCTCGAGTTTCGTTGTCTCCCTCGAACCCGCCCGCGCCAAACTGCTCAGCGGCGTCGAAGCGCCCTGGACGCTCCACTCGATCGACGTCCACCCCGCCTACAGCGCGGCACTCGCCGTCGCCTGCGATCCCGCCGAAATTTCGCTCCGCCGCTGGCCGCCCCGCTAAGCCCCGGCGGCGTGGAACCGCGCCGCCGCGAATTTCAGATACTGCTCCCAGTCGTACGCCGTAACGTTATGCTTGCCGGTCCTCACGTGGTAGTGCAAATCCGCGCTCCCCACCGGCGTATTCACCGGCGGCATCGTCGTCGTCCCCAAACCCTGCCGCCCGAACAGCTCCCACACCCCGCCCGCCACCATCGCTGAATAAAACTCACCCGGCGGGTCCGACGTGTGGTCCTCCTCCGCGCTCGCCACGTACAACGACCGCGGCGCCGTCATCGCCAACAGTAGGTTCCCATCCACCGGCACCTGGTCCGGATGCCCCGTGTACCGATGAAAATTCCCGCAAAACCAGTGCGGAAACGCCGTGTTCAGATGCTCGATCGTTTCGCCTTCCAGCCGCCGGTAAAGCGACGCCCCGCCCTTGCCCGATTCATTCGAAATCACCAGCGCAAACCGCTCGTCCTGCGCCGCCGCCCACAGCGCCGTCTTCCCCAACCGCGAATGTCCGATCAACGCAATCCGCCGCGCATCCACGCCCCGGTCCGTCTCCAGGTAATCGGCAATCCGGCTCAACCCCCACGCCCACGCCCCAATCGCGCCCCATTGGTCGCTGTCCGGCACGGTCTGCCCCGTCGCGAATAGCAGCGGCCGCACTCCGTGGCTCATCCCGCCGTCGAAGTCCGGCTCAATGTCGCCGTAGTAAGCCGTCGCCAGCCCGAACCCCGCCGCCAGAATTTTCTCCACCTGCCATCGCGATGCCGCGGACCCGCGCGTCCCCTCCGCCGCCGTGTGCTGCACATAAGGCACGCTCGCCCCGCCCGCAATGCGCGGCGCGCTCTCGTCCCGCGTCCACACCTCCGCCAACTCGATCCCGGGATCCGCCGCCACCGTGTGGTTGCCCCCGAAATTCAACCCCAGAAACACCGGCGCGCGCCGCTGTGCCTCCGCCGGAAGATACAGCAGAACATGAACCGCCGGACCCACCCCGCCGGCGAACTGCGCCACAACCTGCCGCCGCACCGCCAGGTTATTCAGCGCATGCCTGTCTTCCGACGTGACCCGGTATTCCACCTCCACGCGCCGCTTCGGCGTCTGTCCGTAAACCTGCTCGGCAAAAAGCCGCATCAGCTCCGGACGCCGGCGCTTCTCCCATTCGTGCGTGCTGCGAATATGCTTCCCGTCCGAACCGGTCAGCGCATCCGGCAGCGGAAAATCGGAAATTTTCGCCGGAGCCGCATGCGCCGCGCATAATCCCGCCGCACCGGCAAGGAACCCGCGGCGCGTCAGCCCCGGCCGCACGTCACTTTCCTCGGCCCGCCGGAACCGCGGCCTTGGCCGCCTCCGCTGGTTCCCCCGCTACCGCGCCCGGCGCCGGCAGCCCCAGTGCCTGCCGCAGCGCCGTCTCAACCTTCTGCCGGATGTCCGGATTGTCCCGCAAAAACTGCCGCGCATTTTCCCGCCCCTGGCCGATCCGGTCGCCCTGATAGCTGAACCACGACCCGCTCTTCTCAATCAGGTTCTGCGCTACGCCCAGGTCCAGCAGATCGCCTTCCTTCGAAATCCCTTCCCCGTAAATAATGTCGAACTCAGCCTCGCGGAACGGCGGCGCCACCTTGTTCTTCACAATCTTCACCTTCGTCCGGTTGCCGATCACCTGCTCGCCTTCCTTGATCGCCGCAATCCGCCGGATGTCGGCCCGCACCGACGAGTAAAACTTCAGCGCACGCCCGCCCGTCGTCGTCTCCGGATTCCCGAACATCACCCCGATCTTCTCGCGAATCTGGTTGATGAAAATCAAACACGTATTCGACTTCGACACAATGCCCGTCAGCTTCCGCATCGCCTGCGACATCAGCCGCGCCTGCACGCCCATGTGGCTGTCGCCCATCTCGCCGTCGAGTTCCGCCTTCGGCACCAGCGCCGCCACCGAGTCCACCACCAGGACATCAATCGAACCCGACGCAATCAGCGCGCTCGTAATCTCCAGCGCCTGCTCGGCAAAATCCGGCTGCGACACCAGCAGATTGTCCACATCCACGCCCAGCTTCCGCGCATACACCGGATCGAGCGCATGTTCCACGTCGATGAACGCAGCCATCCCGCCCATCCTCTGCGCCTCGCCAACCACCTGCAGCGCCACCGTCGTCTTGCCCGACGACTCCGGCCCGAAAATCTCGTTGATCCGCCCCCGCGGGAAGCCCCCCACGCCCAGCGCATAATCCAGCGATATCGAACCCGTCGAAATCGTCGACACGGGCACAATCGCCTCCTTCGCGCCCAGCCGCACAATCGACCCCTTGCCGAACTGCTTCTCAATCTGGCCCAGCGTCGCCGTCAGTACACGGCTCTTCTCTTTTTCGTCCATCGGAATCTCCCTTTACGCGGCGGAATGCCCGCGGCTAAAGCTGCGGCGCGTAGTAACCCTTGCGGCAGCGCACAATCAAGTCCTTCCGGCCTTTCACCTTCAGCGTGACAGTGTGATACTTCCCGTCGGTCACCAGCGGCTCCGGCCGGTAAAACAGGTTGTACTGGTGCCGCAGCTCGTTGGCGATGTTTTCAAACGATTGCGACAGGTCCGTCGCCTTAAATGGAAAGAAAGCCTCGCCGCCCGTCTCGGCCGCCAGATACTTCAACACCTTATCGCCGTCCGTCTCAATCCGCGTGATGTTCGTCGAAATCGTGTAAATCACCACATCGGCCTTCTGCGCCATCTCAAGCGCCTGGTCCCGTGTGTACCGGCTCACGTTGTCGTCCCCGTCGCTCAGGATCACCATCGCCCGGCGGAATTTATACAGCGGTTGATCGAGCATCAGCTTGTCCCGGCACGCATAGAAAATCGCGTCGTACAATGCTGTCCCACCCCCCGGCCGCAAATCCTGAATCGCGTTCTCCAGCTTTCCCAGATCGTCCGTCAGGTCCGCCACCAGTTCCGCCGACGAGTCGAAGCTCACCACGATCGCCTTGTCCCGGTCCCGCTGCACTACGCTCCGCACAAAGTCCGTCGCCGCCTCCTGCTGGAACCGGAACCGGTCCCGGATGCTGTTGCTCGTGTCGATCAGAATCGCCAGCCGCAGCGGCAGGTCGGTCTCGGCCGTGAACTCGAGAATGCTCTGCGGCTTCTTGTTCTCGATCACCTGAAAGTCGTTCCGGTTGAGATCGGTGACAAAACGTCCCTTCTTGTCGCTGACCGTGAACAGCATGTTCACGCGCGTCACATCCAGCACAATCCGGTTGGCGTCTTTCTCAATCGGAGGCTGAGTAGAAGGCGGAGCGGGCTTCTCCACCTGCGCCGCCAGGGTGGCGGCAAGGGCGATGGGAGCGATCCATGCAAACATCAATTTCACGGCAGGCTTTCCTGATTATAGTGCTTCCAGTTCCTTTAGCCAGCCCTCCAGTTCTACCGGCATCGCCGCGGTGATCTCCACCGGCGCCCCCGTCGTCGGACTCGTGAACCGGATCCGCCCCGCATGTAAAAAGAACCGCCCCGAAACATGCCCCGCCGCCCCATACAGCCGGTCCCCCGCCACCGGATGCCCGATCGCCGCAAAATGCGCCCGGATCTGGTGCGTACGCCCCGTCCCGATCCGCACCTCCACCAGCGTGAACCCCTTGTACCGCCGCAACCGCCGCCACCACGTCACCGCCTCGCGCCCCCGCCCCAGCCGCGCCGTCATCCGCGTCCGGTGCACCGGATCCCGCGTAATCGGCAGCCGGATCTCCCCCCGCTCCTCTTTCAATTCCCCTCGCACCAGCGCCAGGTACACCTTCTCCACTTCCCGCCCCGCGAACTGCCGCGCCAGCGAGCGATGCGCCCGCTCCGTCCGCGCCACCACCAGCACCCCGCTCGTCAGCTTGTCCAACCGGTGCACAATCCCCGGCCGCAGTCCCTCGCCTGTCTCCGCCAGCTTCCCGTACCGGTGCAGCAGCGCGTTCACCAACGTCCCCGAATGCGTCCCCGCGCCCGCATGCACCGCCATTCCCGCCGGCTTGTCCACCGCGATGACATCGCTGTCCTCGTACAACACCGTAACCGGCAGGTCCTCCGCCACCGCGCGCAGCGGAGGCGGCGCGGCCGGCTCCACTTCCACCACCTCGCCACCGCGTAACCCAAGCGATGCCCTCACCGCCGCCCCGTTCACCTTCACCCGTCCCTCTTTTACCCACGCCTGCAAACGCGCGCGGCTGTGCTCCGGCATCTGCTCCCGAAGGAACTGGTCCAAACGCCACCCTTTAGCCGAAACAGGAACAGTCAGAATTGTTTTCACTTCCGCCCTTTACCCTGCGCTGTTATGATTCTATTCCGATGCCCGTGCGCTTCCGCTGGTGGGCGGCAACTTCCCTCTTCCTGCTGCTCCTCCTCTCGCGGCTCTGCCACTTGGGCGTCCTCTGGACCGAAGAAGCCTACCCCTCCGCCGCCACCCTGCAAGTCCTCTACGGCAAAACGCTCTACCTCGGCGTCTGGTACGACAAGCCGCCTCTCGCCGCCCTCGTCTACCTCCTCTGGGGCGCACACACGGGCCTCGCCCTCCGCCTCGCGGACACCCTCATCCTCGCCCTCGCCGCCGCCCTCGCCTGGCGCCTCGCCCGCGATCTCTGGGGCGAACCCGAAGCCTGGCTCGCCGCCACCCTCCTCGTCTTCTTCCTCGTCTTCGATCTCCCCGCCTCTGTGATCGTTCTCGGCCCGGACCTCCTCACGCTCGCCCCCCACCTCGCCGCCGTCTGGCTCGCCTACCGCCGCCGTCCTCTCGCAAGCGGCCTCGCCGCCGGAGTCGCCTTCCTGTTCAACACCAAAGGCGCGTTCGTCCTCGCGGCCTGTCTCGTCTTCTGCCCCTCCGCCTGGCTCCCCCTCCTCGCCGGCTTCGCTCTGCCCAACGCCCTCGCTCTCGCCGTCCTGGCCCGGACCGGTGCTCTCCACGCTTACTGGCTCCAGGTCTGGCAATGGGGACTCCTCTACGCCCGCGACACCCCCATCTCCCATCCCCTCCGCGAAGGTATCGTCCGAACCCTCGACTGGTCCGGCTTCCACGCCGCCCTCCTAATCGGAGCCGCCGTTTACTTCACCCGCCCAACCGGCCGCGAACGGACCCGATTCGCCGCCTGGGCGCTCCTTTCCCTCGCCGCCGTCGCCGGTGGCTGGCGCTTCTTCCCCCGCTACTACTTCCAAATCCTCCCCGTCGCCGTCCTCCTCGGCGCGCGCGGCCTCTCCCAACTTCGCCCACGCCTCCGTGCCCTCGCGCTCCTCACCCTCCTCGTCCCCGCCGTCCGCTTCGGCCCACGCTACGCCATCCTCGCCGCCGGCCTCCTCCACCACCGCGCCCCTCAATGGTCCGACCTCAACATGAGCCAGGACGCCCTCGCCGCCGCCTCGATCCTCCAACACAACACCAAACCCGGCGACACCCTCGTCGTCTGGGGCTACCGCCCGGAAATCTTCGCCGCCTCTCGCATGAACGCCGCCACCCCATTCCTCGACAGCCAGCCCCTCACCGGCGTCATCGCCGACCGCCATCTCACCGATTCCCACTCCTCCGCGCCCTCGCTCGCCGCCGCCAACCGCCGCATCCTCGCCCGCTCCGCGCCCTCCTTCATCGCCGACGGCCTCGGCCCCCTCAACCCCGCCCTCGCCATCACCCGCTACCCCGATCTCGCCCCTTGGCTCGCCCACTACCGCGAATTCGCTTGTACCCCCATGACCGTCCTCTACCGCCGAACCGATTCCGCCCCGCCCGCTCCCCGGTAACTTTTACCCTCCCCGGCGCGCTTTTACACTCCCCGCTGCCGCCGCAACACCACGAACCACCCTATTTTCAACACCTTCCCCCTGGCACCTGAAATGCCCCTAAGTGCATTTCGATATATGAGGAGGATCTTCATGCGAAAAGCTCTCGTCACCGTCGCCGCCCTGGCCCTGCTTTCCGCCTGCAGCCGCGGCCCGAAGCCCCAACCCATCGACTCGGCATCCCTCAATAATCCGCCGCAGACAACCGCCGCCAATCAACCTCCCGCCGGCCAGCCAGGCTCGCCCGCTTCCTACCCCAACGCGCCCCAGCAGCCGTACGCCGCCCAGCAGCCGCCCTCCGGCCCAGCCTCCGCCATGTCGAATCAGGCGCCCGCCCCGCCACCGCCCATCCTGATTCCCGCTGGCACCCCCGTCCGTGTCCGCCTCGAACAGACCGTCGACACTCGCCGCAACCGTACCGGTGACCGCTTCGAGGCCACCCTCATCTCCCCCGTCGAAGTAGACGGCCAAGTCATCCTCCCCCGCGGCACGCCCTTTGAAGGCCACGTCACCCAATCGAGCGCCTCGGGCCATCTGAAGGGCCGCGCCATCCTCGGCGTCGAGTTGGACGCCTTCCGCCTCAACGGCGTCAGCTACCCCGTCGTCACCTCCATCGATGACCGCGTCAGCGGCCGCCACCGCAAGCGCAACTGGATCCTCATCGGTGGAGGCGGCGGCCTCGGAGCAACCATCGGCGCCATCGCCGGAGGCCCCGCCGGAGCGTTGATCGGCGCAGGCGCCGGTGCGGGCGCTGGAACCGCGGGCGCCTACTTCACTGGCAAAAAGAACGTCGCCATCCCCGCCGAAACCGCGCTCACCTTCCGCCTCCGCCGCGAAGTGAGCGTTTCGGGCGCTTAAACGGATTAGCGGCCCAGAAACTCTTCGAGTTTCTCCACCTCGGCCTCGGCTGACGCGTAGCTCTTCTTCGCCGCGTCCAGCCGCCCCTGGTTGATGTTGTTCTCCGTCTGGTCCATGAACAGCTCCATCCGCCGCCGCGACGCCAGAATGTCGCCCCTCAGACCATAGCCCTGCGACTGCTGCTCCCGCTGCAACCCA
Source organism: Bryobacterales bacterium (assembly GCA_027459465.1). Taxonomy (GTDB): domain Bacteria; phylum Acidobacteriota; class Terriglobia; order Bryobacterales; family Bryobacteraceae; genus JAJYKC01. Next base: position 19,367 of record DAIDIH010000204.1, read on the forward strand.
TCGAGCGCGCTGCCCACGGCGCCCACCCGCGTCGCCAGCAGATTCAGCTTGTCCCGCAGAGCCTCGAGCGCCGCCGCGTTGTCCTGTACCGGAACTTGCGCGGCCGCCGCCGGAGGAGGCGGTGCGGGCGCCGCCGCGGGAGCCTGTTGCTGAGCCTGCACAACCGCCGGAACAGCCTTGGCTGGCGCCGCAACCCCACGCGGAACCCGCGGCTCATGGATCGCCTCCGCATGCGCTGGCTTCTGCACTTCCGCCTTCCCTGCTTCGTTCTCCTGCGCCGGCGCCGCTTCTGCCGGTGCGGCCACCGGGACCGGAGCCGGAGCGGGCTGCTCGGTCGCCGCCGGAACCACCGGAGCCGCCACCGGCGTCACAGCCGCAACCTGCGCCTTCGCCCGATACAGCCTCGGCACATACACCACCCCCAGCGCCAGCACCACCAGCACCGCCAGCGCGCCCGCCACCATCCACAACGCCCGTCCGCTGCCCGAACTCGCCGCCACCGGCATCGGCGGCGCCGCGTATGCCGGCGGAGCCGCCGGAATCGGCTGCGGTGGGGGCGCTGCCGCGGCTGCCGGAGGAGCGGCTGGCTGCGCCACCGTATCCGTCATCGGAAGCACATTACGGTTCCCAGTTCCGGTCCCCGTCCCATCCCCCGCCGGCGTCAGCGTCAACCCCATACTCCCCGCGATACTCGCCAGCGCATTCCCGAACGCCTCCGCCGACTGAAACCGCGCGCCCGGGTCCTTCGCCATCGCCAGCAGTATCACTTCGTTCAACGACGCCGGCAGCGACGGGTCCAACTCCACCGGCGGCCGCGGGGTCTCGTTCAAATGCCCCGCCAGAATCGAGTACTCGCTGTCCCCCTCAAACGGCTTCCGCCCCGTCGCCATCTCGTACAGCGTCACACCGAGCGAGTATAGGTCGCTCCGCGCATCCGGCGCCTTGCCCTCCACCTGCTCCGGCGACATGTAATACAGCGACCCAACCAACTGCCCTGTCTTGGTGAGTTGCCGGTCCGACGTCATCCGCGCGATGCCGAAATCCATCAGCTTCACCCGGCCATCCGCCGTAAGCATAATGTTCCCCGGCTTGATGTCCCGGTGCACTACCCCGCGAGAGTGCGCATAAGCCAGCGCCGCCAGCGCCTGATGCGCCACGTCGATCACCTGCCCCAGCGGCAGCCGCCCGGCTTTCATGAGTTTGTCGAGCGTCGAGCCCTCGACATACTCCACCACCATCGCCATCTGGTTCTCAATCCGCAGCGCCGTCCGCAAACCTGCGATATTCGGATGCTCCAGGCTCGCCGTCACCTTGATCTCGCGCCCGAAACGGTCCACCAGTTCCGGATGCTCATCCAGGTTGGCCAGCAGCACCTTCATCGCCTCAACCCGCTCCGAAATCGTGTTTCGGACCTTGTACACCTTCCCCATGCCGCCGGCCCCGAGCGTCTCCAGAATCTCGTAGTCGCCGACAATCTGCCCAGGCGCAAAGTCCAAGCTCATGGCGTTCCTCCTGCCGCTCTCTCAGTGCGAACCGTCCGCCGAATCGCCGACCTTCGGCGCGCCCGATCCGCTGAACGTTCCCGTCGCCGAGTCCGGATCCACCTCGGTCACCTTCATGTCTCCCAGCGGCAGTTCGATCTTCTTGATCACCTTCCCCGTCGACGGATCTTTGATCACCTGCCCGACGCGCGAGATGTGAAGCGTGTCTCCCACGTGAACGCCGGCCTTCGCGCCGACATTCACCACCATCTGCCCGCCCGAAAAGTACGCCACCAGCCCCGAGAAGTGAACCGTATTCGTCGGCAGCTTACCGGCCTGGGCTTCCAGATCCTTGGCCATGTTGTTTACCGCTTGCGTCACCGCTTCGCCCAGTATCGTCGCCCCGAAGTTGCTGCTCGACATGTCAAGTTGCCCGCCGCCTCCGCCGCTCCAGCCCCCGCCGCCGCCCCCAAGCAACATGCCCGAGCGCGCCGACTCCCCATGCCCCTGCGCCACCGCCAGCACCTCGCCCGTGTTCACATCCACCATCCGCCCGCTGATCCCCACCACCGCCTTCGACTTCTTCCGCCCAATGTCCCCTAACCCGAACTTGCCCAGCCCGTACGCGTTACCGCCCAGCCCCTCTTTCTTATCGTCGCGACCGAACTGCGTAATGCTCCCGATCACGATCGCGTCAACCCCAAGCACCCGGCCAATCTTCGCCGCCGTCGCCGGATTCGCCCGGTCGCTGTTGGAAAAATTCTGCTCCGTGATGATTTTGTCCAGGTCCTTCCGCTCGATCACCGAGTAAGTCCCATCGGTCACCAACTGGTTCACCAGCAGGTCCGCAATCCCCTTCCCCACGTCCTGGTCCGCCCCGAAGATCTCGGCGACATAACTCTGCACGGTCCCGTACTCAAAGTTCATCACCGCAATCCGTTTCTTCGCCGCCTGGCCGTATCCCAACGGAACGGCGCAGCCCAACACCACCAGACAGCAGACAATTTTTCGCATAATGACTTTCTCCCCCCTTATAAGCGCACCTGGCCGCATAAGCGGCTCTCTTCTGCGCTCCTAAACTTAAAAGGCACGAACACCCCCCACCCAACACTTATCGGGAAACCGGAGATTTGCGCCATCCGAATTATAGTGCCGATTTCCCTCCAAGTGTTACGCTTATTTCATCCCTCTCCCCCGATGGCCTCGCTCACCAATGAGCTGACAGTCCGCAAGATCTTTTCCCGCAACGGGTTGCTCTCGAAGATCCACCCCGGCTTCGAGTTCCGCCCCGGCCAGCTCGCCATGGCCGAAGCCGTCGAGGACATCCTCGCCACCAAGGGCCACCTCATCGCCGAAGCCGGCACCGGCACCGGCAAAACTCTCGCCTATCTCGCCCCCGCCATCCTCAGCGGCCAGCGCGTCGTCATCTCCACCGGCACCAAGAACCTCCAGGAACAGCTTTTCTTCAAAGACGTCCCCCTCCTCCGCGAACTCCTCGGCCAGGACCTCCGCGTCAGCTACATGAAAGGCCGCGCCAACTACGCCTGCCGCAAGCGCATCGCCGACGCCGCCCGCGAACCCATCTTGAGCGGCCTCGAAGAAATCGCCGACTACGAAATCATCCGCTCCTGGCTCGACACGACCGTTACCGGTGACCGCGCCGAAATCCGCAGCCTCCCCGAAGACAGCACCGTCTGGGCCAAACTCGACGCCCGCCGCGAGTTCTGCCTCGGCCAGAAATGCCCGGAGTTCGACCGCTGCTTTCTCACCCAAATGCGCCAGCACGCCCATGAAAGCGACATCATCATCGTCAACCACCACCTGTTCTTCGCCGACCTCGCCGCCAAGGACGAAGACTTCGGCGGCATTATCCCCGATTACGCCGCCGTCGTCTTCGACGAAGCCCACGAAATCGAGGACATCGCCGGCCAGTACTTCGGCTTGAGCGTCAGCAGCTACCAGATCGCCGACCTCCTCGGCGACATCGCCTCCCTCGCCCGCCGCAAGCAGTTCAACTCGCCCGAACTCGACCGCGTCGTCGAAGCCGTCCGCGAGCGCGCCGCCTCGTTCTTCGCCGCCCTGCCCCAGTCCGAAGGCCGCACCGGCTTCACCCAACACGAACAGTTCTTCGAGCGCCACGAAACCGAAATCGTCAACCTTCTCCGCGCCCTCGAACTCCTCGGCACAACCCTCGAACTCACCCACAAGAGCCTCGACGAACTCCTGCCCCTCGCCCGCCGCCTCCAGGAAACCATGCGCAAGCTCGAATTCTGGATCGCCGGCGGCGAATCCGCCTGGGTCTACTGGGTCGAACGACGGGGCCGCGGCTGCACCCTCCAGGCCATCCCCATCGACGTCAGCTCCATCCTCGCCGAAAAACTCTTCGCCGCGGTCGACACCGTCGTCCTCACCTCCGCCACCCTCACCGTCGGCGATAGTTTCGCCTACGCCATGTCGCGCCTCGGCCTGACCAACGCCCGCACCCTCGCCGTCCCCAGCCACTTCGACTACCCGAACCAGGCCCTACTCTACATCCCGCCCGGCCTCCCCGAACCCCGCGACCCCGCCTACCTCGACGCCGCCTGCGCAGAAATCGAGTTCCTCCTCAACTCGAGTCGCGGCCGCGCCTTCGTCCTCTTCACCAGCTACAGCCAGATGCGCCAGGCCTACGACCGCGTCTCGCTCTCCATCGACTACCCCGTCCTCCTCCAGGGAACCGGCCCGCGAAGCGCCCTCCTCGAAGAATTCCGCACCACCCCTAACTGCGTCCTCTTCGCCACGTCCTCCTTCTGGCAGGGCGTCGACGTCCAGGGCGAGCAGCTTAGCTGCGTTATCATCGATAAGTTACCGTTTGCGGTGCCCGGCGATCCGGTGGTCGCCGCGCGCATCGGCAGAATCCGCGCCGCCGGTGGGAACCCCTTCTACGATTACCAGCTCCCCCAGGCGGCGCTCACGCTGAAACAGGGCTTCGGCCGTCTCATCCGGAGCCGCTCGGACCGCGGCGTCCTGGCTCTGCTCGATAACCGCATTCTCAAACAGCGTTACGGAAAGGTCTTCCTCGATAGCCTTCCCGCTTACGCCGTAACCGGACAACGTAGCGAGGTCGAAAGGTTTTTCAATGTTTGAAGTCGTCGTACATCGAAGCTTCGCGGCGGGCCACTCCCTCCGCAACTACCACGGCAAATGCGAAAACGTGCACGGGCACAACTACAAAGTCGAAGTCACCCTCCGCGGCGAGAAACTCGATGAAGCCGGCCTGCTAACCGATTTCGTGGAAGTAAAACGCCGCATGGGCGAGATCATCGACTATCTCGACCACCGCTACATCAACGACCTGAAGCCGTTCGACGAAATCAATCCTTCGGCCGAAAACCTCGCCCGCTTCTTCCACGAACGCTTGAGCGAGGGCTACCCTCCCGGCTCTCCCGTCTCCGTCGCCGAAGTCAAAATTTGGGAAACGGACGTGACCGCGGCCGTCTACCGCCCCTGACCCGCCCCGCCGCGCGCCCTACTTCGTAACCGAACGCCCGTAATACTTCGCGTTCCGCTCGGCGAAGTCCGCCCACTTGGCCGGCAGATCGTCCAAAGCGAAAATCGCCGACACCGGGCACACCGGCACGCACGCCCCGCAGTCGATGCACTCCACCGGGTCGATGTAGAGCAACTCCTCCTGCTCGAAATTCGCCTCGTCCTTCTTCGGGTGGATGCAATCCACCGGACAAGCGTCCACGCACGCCGTATCCTTCGTTCCGATGCAAGGTTCCGCAATTACGTATGCCATGAGATCTCCAGCCTGATGTATCCCTCACACCCCGCGCGGAAACAACGTGTCCGAACGCCATCCGCCGGCCGTGGGGCAAAGTAAATATCAAGTATAGCAACGCGAAGGCTGCCTTACCCGCCCCATTCTGCTATACTCATGGCGTTTTCCTGTCGTTTCACCATGTTTGAGATCCGCCTCGGCGACGTCATCGACGACCACTGCATAAAGTGCCGCCGCATCACCAACCATTCGGTCGTGTCGATCGTCAACGGCGCCGCCGCTAAAGTGCGCTGCCGCACCTGCTATCACGACCACGACTACCGCCACGAGCAGGCGCCCCCGACGAAAAAGGAACTCAAGAAACAGGAACTCTTCCGCGAAGTCCTCGCCACCCTCTCCCCCGGAGCTGCCGAGGCCGAAGAGCCGCCCGCCGATCCCGCTCCCGCCGAATCAACCGCCGAACAGCCCCAGGAATCACCGGCTCCCGAACCCCCGAAACGCCGCACCCGCGCGCAAAAATCCTAGTCGCCCTAGTCCGGCTCGCCGGCATGGTCCGGTTCATTCCGTAACGCATCCAGGATCGCCTCCCGGTCCGCTCCGGATAACTCCTCCTCCAGCCGCCGCAGCGCCAACCCCACCACGTCCCGATGATGCAGCTTCGCCCCGATCCCCGCGTCCTTCGACAACTCCAGCCAGATCTCGTGCAGCCGGTCCACGTCCTCCGGCCATAGCCGCGGCGGATGCGGTCCCAGATTCACATACACCGGCGGCCGGTCCGGGCTGATCACTTCGAGCGAAAACGCGTGCCGCGGCTCCGGCAGCTTCTCCCACGCCAGGCCAATGTTCCGCGCCAGTTCCTCCGACGCCATCCGCGCCGAAACACCCGTCACCAGCCGCGACGCCTGAAGCTGCGCCGCCGCCTGCACCATCGCGTCGAACGGATTCACCGCCGGCACCACCAGCAGCTCCACCGGCTTGCCTTCCTTCTCCGCCAACTCCACCACATGGCTGAACACTTCGCGCTCGTAATCGCTAAAAATCTGCGCCTCCGATAGCTCGTACTCGCCCGCCCCCGTGCTGATCGTCCGCACCGTCATCACCACGATGTCGTGCCGCCGCAGGTTCGTCTTCTCCAGCACCCGCTTCAAATGGTCCATCCGGTGGAAGTCCCGCACCGCTACAAGCACGCACCCCGGCCGCGCATGAATCGTCTTGGCGTCCACCGTCGGCTGATGCTCCAGGTTAAACTCCTCGAGCGTCTTGGACTCGTGCAACTGCTTCCGCTTCCGCGCGTTGATGCGTTCCGAAATCGTGAACACCACGAACACCGCCGCCGTGAACGCCACGCCGAACTTCGTCGCAATCTGCTTCGAAAACAGGTTCGCAATCGCCACAAATCCCAGAATCAGCGTCGTCGCCCCAAGCCCGAACGGAAGCTCGATCTTCCCAACCCGCAGATTGAACGGAAACTTGTACTCCTGGTCGTGCCGCTGGAACCGCAGCACCAGCACGCCCATCGACTTCAAAAAGAAGCTCCACACCACGCCGAACGCATACGCCTCGCCCAACAGATAAACATCGCCCTTGCTCAGCGCAATCGTCAGAATCTGCAGCAGTACGACCAGGTTGATGATCCGGTGCGTCGTGCCGAACTTGTGATGCGGCTTGCGGAACCAGTCCAGCAGCACCCCGTCTTCCGCTACCCGGTTCAAAACGCCATTCGCCCCGATGATCGACGTGTTCACCGCGCCCGACAAAATCAGCACGCCCACCACGACAACGAACAGGTGGAATCCAAGCCGCATCAGATACGGCCCGGCCAGGTTCATCGCCAACCCGCCAATCAGATTGTCGTAGTACTTCGAGCGAACCGAGTCCGGAATGATCATCACCGCGAATATCGTGATCAGCCCCGTGCAGATCACCGCGTACCAGCACACGATGTTCGCCGTGATCTTCAGGTTCTTCATCTTCGGATACGCGATTTCCCGATACACCTGCGCCAGCGTCTCGAACCCGCTCATCGAAAGCAGCGCGTGCCCGAACGCGATAATGATCGCAATCGCCGGGATCGTAGGCCATATCGTCCCGCGGAACCACCCCAGCGCGTCGTTGCTGAAGTGCAAGTGCGACGGAATCGGCGCCGGAGGCGGAGTCCACGTCCCGTGCAGCAGCATCGTGATCGGGCACCAGATCAACAGCGCCACCACCATCACGGTGGTGATCTGCATGATCCGCAGCGCCTTGCCGCTCGACTCATGAATGCCCTTGATGTTGCTCCACCAGAAGTAAATCGTCACCACAATGCCGAAAAACGCCGCAAAATGGTTCGGGTCCACCTTATACGGCTGGTGGATGAGGTCGGCCACTTCGTTCAACAACCCGCCCAGATACTGCCCCGCGCTCACCACGCTGATCGGGCCCGTCAGAATGTAGTCGAATATCAGCGACGAAACCGAGATCCGCGCAACGAACGGCCCCATGCTGTCCCGCACCACTACGTACACGCCGCCGCGCACGAACATCCCGCAGCTCTCCATGTACACGCTGCGCACCGCGAAACTGAACAGCATCACACCCAGCACCAGCCACGCCGCGGATTTCCCCACCGCCTGCTCCGCGATGCCGCCCGCATAGAATACGGACGACGCCAGGTCGCTCAGCACGATCGACGCGCCGCGCCAGAAGCTGATAAATGACAGCGCGACGGTTGTCGCTACGACAACCTTCATGTTTGGGTTCGATCGATCGCTTGCAAAGGCCATGCTGGTTGGGCGGAAAGGTCTCCTGGCATTATCCTACGAGCAGACACCATGGCGCATCCCGACGCCGCCGCGCGTGCTCGCAATATCGCCCTCGAACTGCGCTCCCGAGGCTATCAGGCCTTCCTCGTCGGCGGCTGCGTCCGCGACCTCTTGCTCGGCCGCGAACCCGAAGACTTCGATGTCTCTACCTCCGCCCGCCCCGCCGAACTCCTCGCCATGTTCCCCGGTTCCCTCGCCGCCGGCGCCAAATTCGGCGTCATCCTCGTCCCCGGCGACGGCTTCTCCATCGAAGTCAGCACCTTCCGCAGCGACGGCGTATACCTCGACGGCCGGCGCCCCGTCGGCGTCCACTTCGAAAATTCCCCCCAACACGACGTCGAACGCCGCGACTTCACCATCAACGGCCTCCTCATGGACCCCGAAACCGGCGAAATCACCGACCTCGTCGGCGGCCAGTTCGACCTCCACGCCCGCCTCATCCGCGCCATCGGCAACCCCTTCCGCCGCTTCGAGGAAGATCACCTCCGCATGCTCCGCGCCGTCCGCTTCGCCGCCCGCCTCAACTTCCGCATTGAAGAGGAAACCTTCGCCGCCATCCGCGCTTCCGCCGCCGCCATCGAACGCATCGCCGTCGAACGCGTCCGCGCCGAACTCGAACGCATCCTCACCGAAGGCGGCGCCCGCCGCGGCATGGAACTGCTCTCCTCCACCGGCCTCCTCGACCACATCCTCCCCGAAGCCTCCGCCCTCCAAGGCCTCCCTCAGCCGCCGCAGTTCCACCCCGAAGGCGACGTCTGGACCCACACCCTCCTCATGCTCGATGGCCTCCAATCCCCCAGCCTGGAACTCGCCCTCGGCGTCCTCTTCCACGACATCGGCAAACCCGCCACCTTCCGCATCGAAGACCGCATCCGCTTCAACGGCCACGTCGAAGCCGGCGTGAAAATCGCCCGCGCCGCCCTCTCGCGCCTCCGCTTCTCCGAGGCCACCATCCGCCAGGTCGAAGCCCTCGTCGCCAATCACATGCGCTTCATCCACATCGAAGACATGCGCGAAAGCACCCTCCGGCGCTTCTTCCGTCTCCCCCGCTTCGAAGAACACCTCGAACTCCACCGCCTCGATTGCGTCTCCAGCCACGGCAACCTCCGCTCCTACCACTTCGCCCGCTCACGCTTCCTCGCCATGCCCCCCGAGGCCCGCAAGCCTCCCCGCCTCGTCAACGGCAACGACCTCATCGCCGCCGGCTACCTCCCCGGCCCCGAATTTCAAAAAATGCTCGACGCCGCCGAAGACGCCCAACTCGAAGGCCGCCTCGCCTCCCGCGCCGACGCCCTCGCCTTTCTCGAACGCGAATTCGGCCCGCCGGCGCCGCCGCAGTGTTGATCGCCCAGCGAACTTGTTACACTTTTCCCGTGGCCGCCACAGCGACGATGCAGGTCTACTCGCGCCGGGACGTCTGCCGGTGGCTTAAGATTCGCGAGCGCCAACTCGCCAGTTGGGAAAAACAGGGCCTGATCCCCGCCCTCTCCGAGTACACCCTCCCCGATCTCGCCGCAATCCGCACTCTTTCCGGTCTCCGGAAAGAAAAAATCTCCCCCGCCGCCTTGCGCGCCGCCGTCTCCGCAATCCGCGCCCGCCTCGGCGCACCCGTCAATCCGCTCACCGAGTGGCGGCTCTACTCCGAAGGCCGCCGCCTCCGCGTCCAGTTCGGCGGAGCCAAAATGGAAGCCGTCACCGGCCAACTCCTCTTCGACTTCGACGCCGGTGAAATGCGCAAGCTTCTCGCCTTCCCCTCCAGCGCCCCCGATTCCGCGAGAGCCAGCAAACTCGAACACCGCCGCGAAGCCGAAGCCTGGTTCGAAAAAGGCCTTGACCTCGAACGCACCGGCGCTCCCATGGACGAGGTCACCGAAGCCTACCTCCAGGCCGCCGCCGCCGACCCCAACTCCGCCGGCGCCCTCGTCAACCTCGGCACCGTCTACTTCAACGCCCGCCGCTGGCGCGAAGCCGAGCGCTACTACCGCATGGCGCTCGACGTCGACCCCAACTACGCCCTCGCCCACTTCAATCTCGCCAACCTCCACGACGAACGCGGCCAGCGCGACGCCGCCCTCTCCCACTACCTCGCCGCCCTCCACATCCAGCCCCAATACAGCGACGCCCATTACAACATCGCGCTCCTCTACCAGGCCATCGGCCAGACCCTCCGCGCCGTCCGCCACTGGCGCGCCTATCTCAAACTCGATGGCGCCAGCGAGTGGGCCGGCATCGCCCGCCGCGAACTCCAAAAACTCCGTGCCTCCACCATCGTCCAGGGCGCCAGGTCCGAAGCGCGCCGCCAGGGGCAGGAGACAACCCATGGAACCTAGCCGTCTTCCCCTACTCGCCCCCACCGAATCTCCCATCACCTCCGGCGCCGATTACATCGCAAGCCTCCGCGGCCGCAACCTCAACGTCTTCTACCTCGGCGAACGCATCGCCTCGCCCGTCGACCACCCCGTCATCCGCCCCTCCGTCAACGCCGTCGCCCGCACCTACGACCTCGCCGTCGAAGACCCCGATCTCGCCACCGCCTGGTCCCCTCTGTCCAACCGCCGCGTCAACCGCTTCCTCCACATCACCACCAGCCCCGAAGACGTCGTCGCACAAAACCGCATGCAGCGCCGCCTCGGCCAACTCACCGGTACCTGCTTCCAGCGCTGCGTCGGCATGGACGCCCTCAACGCCCTCTTCTCCCTCACCTTCGACATCGACCACGCCCACTCCACTTCCTACCACCAGCGCTTCCTCCGCTTCCTCGTCCGCATGCAGTCCGCCAACTTCACCCTCGGCGGCGCCATGACCGATCCCAAAGGCGACCGCGCCAAATCCCCCTCCGCCCAATCCGACCCCGACCTCTTCACCCGCATCGTCGCCCGCCGCCCCGATGGCGTCGTCCTCCGCGGCGCCAAAATGCACCAGACCGGCTGCCTCAACTCCCACTGGCTCCTCGTCATGCCCGGCACGCGCCTCCGCGACAACGAGCGCGATTACGCCGTCGTCGCCGCCATCCCCGTCGACGCCCCCGGCCTCACCTACATCTACGGCCGCCAGTCCTGCGACTCCCGCACCCTCGAACACGGCGGCATCGACCTCGGCAATTCCCAATTCGCCGGCCAGGAAGCCATGATCGTCTTCAACGACGTCTTCGTCCCCACCGATCACCTCTTCCTCGACGGCGAAACCGAATTCGCCGCCCCGCTCGTCGATCGCTTCACCGCCTACCACCGCCGCTCCTACGTCTGCAAAACCGGCGTCGGCGACGTCTTAATCGGAGCCGCCGCCCTCATCGCCGATTACAACGGCGTCGCCGCCGCCTCCCACGTCAAAGACAAACTCATCGAAATGGCCCACCTCAACGAAACCATCTACGGCGCCGGCATCGCCGCCTCCCACGAATCCCACCCCACCCCAGCCGGCAACTTCGAGCCCGACGACCTCCTCGCCAACGTCTGCAAGCACAACGTCACACGCTTCCCCTACGAAATGGCCCGCCTCGCCCAGGACCTCGCCGGTGGCCTCGCCGCCACCATGCCCTCCGAACGCGACCTCGAAAACCCCGAAACCGGCCCC
>DAIDIH010000205.1 GCA_027459465.1 Bryobacterales bacterium
GTTCTACACGGCGGTGGAAGCGGCTTACGGAAACGCGGCGCCGGTGACGGCGCAGAGCCGGATCCCGGCGGTGAGGCTGCTGGCAAAGCAGAAGACGGAGCGTCCGAAGCGGAAGGACAAGACGGGGACGCGGGGATATCCGGGGGATCCGGCGGGGCTGCGGCGGTCGACGGCGTTCGGGCTGACGACTTACATGACGGCGTGGGACCAGCAGACGCAGCCCCCTCCGCACACGCCGTTGTTTCAGGCGGCATTGGGCGGAGCACCGCAGTTATGGGCCGGCGGGACAGTGACGGTGGCGCCCGGTTCGACGACGGTGTCGTTCGCGGCGCCGCACGGATTGGCGCCGGGGCAGGCGATCACGGTGGGCGGGGAGATGCGGTTTGTAGCGGCAGTGGCGAGCGCGACCGCGGTGATAGTGAACGCGCCGTTTGTTACCCCGCCACCGGCGGACGCGACGGCGGGCGCGACGACGACATTTGCGCCGGCGAACGTGCTGCCGAGCGTGACGGTTTACGACTACTGGGATCCGGCCACGGCGCTGCAGCGCGTGTTAGTTGGCGCGGCGGTGAACCAGCTTGATATCAAGGTAAACGGCGACTATCACGAGTTTCAGTTCACCGGGCAGGCTGCGGACTTACTCGACAGCGCCAGCTTCACGGCGGAGCAGGGAGGGCTCGGGCAGTTTCCGGTTGAACTGGGGCTGAGTCCGTTCGACTACACGATAATTCCGGGGCACTTAGGCGAGGTTTGGCTGGGGGCGATTCCGAACCAGTTTCTGACGGTTACGGCCGCCGAGGTTTCGATCAATAACGCATTGGATCTTCGCGTGACGGAGTTCGGGTCGATGCTGCCGCGGGCAACGGCGGCGGGAAACCGGACAGTGAGTTTGAAACTGAGCCTGTACGAGATGGACGACCAGGCGACACAGATGCTTTACCAAGCGGCGCGGCAGAGGTCGCCGATGGCGGCGATGCTGCAGCTTGGGAACCAGGCGGGTGAGTTATTCGGGATCTATATCCAGAGTGTGATTCCGGAGGTGCCGGAGTTTGAAGACCGGGAAGTGCGGCTGCAGTGGAAGTTCGGCGAGAGCCTAGGGCAAGGGGCGAACAACAACGACATCTTCGTGGCGTTCGGATGAGATGAGGAGACGGGCATGAACTGGGAAAGCGAGCATAAGCACGAGGCAAAGTCGCTCGAGGGCGTGAGCTATGTGCTGCGGCGCGTATCTTACGGCCGGCGGGCGGAGTTAGTGAAGATGGCAAGAGAGTTGACCGGGCGGGTGGAGTTTCTGGAGGCTGCGCCGGAGAAGAAGGGACCGGTGGAGAAGCTGGAGGCGAATCTGCTGGGCAATGAGTTGGAGCAGTTGTATGTCCGGTGGGGTCTCGTGCGGATTGAGGGGCTGAAGATCGACGGTGAGCCGGCGACGGTGGAAGCGTTAATCGAGCGGGGTCCGGAAGGGCTGGTGCGGGAAATTGCGGCGCGAGTGCGGCACGAGTTGGGGTTGACGGAAGAAGAGCGAAAAAACTGATAGTCGCCTTTCATTTTCAACTTGCCGGGCCAGACCGGTGGAAGTGCGACGAATGCCGGAAAGCGGGTCTGGAGCAGGAGCGGCGGTGCGGTTGGCTACCGGAGAGCGAGCGCTACGAGAAGCGGATTGTATGGGCGCGGAAGCGAGTGGCGACGGACCAATGTCCGAAGACGGAGATCACGGCGGAAAGCCAGGGATGGGTGGAAGCATTTCAGGTGTGGAAGACGCTGGGCGACCGGGACTGGGACAAGATGGCCGCGAGAGAAGTGGATGCGCTGATGACGCTAGAGAAAGAACTACGGGCGGAGAGGAACGATGAGCAATAACAACACGTCGATGGGGAATGAGTTACAGGCTCTGTTGTCGAACACGGCGACACGGAGCGATTACCTGGCGGAGTTGGGACATTTCTCCAGCGGCGGGAGCGGAAGAGGACGAAACATTCCGGACGCGCAGCTCTATAACAGCCTAGTGGATCCGATGACGCAACCGGTGATGGCGGGTGCAGGGAGCACCGTGAATGGAGTAACTACGGCGGGGCAACAGGGATCGATCTTCGAGGGAAATCAGATATTAGACGGGTTGTTGTACGGCGGGCAGCAGAACAACGGCGGAGGAGGATTTCTGAACGGGTTGTTCGGCGGGTTACTGGGCGGATTTGGAGGAGGCGGGTTCAGCCTGGCGTCGCTATTTGGCGGAGGATTCGGGCTGAGTTCGCTTGTCGGCGGACTGGCGGGCCTGTTCGGCGGTGGGAACAGCGCTCCGCCGCCGCTGATGCCGTTCCTGATGCCGCCTTCGGTGCAGTTTCAGGGCGGAATCGACGGGCCGGGTGGCGGTGGATTAACGGCGGCGGACTGGGGACAGAACGGGATACCGCGGGCGGTGAATAGCGGGGGCCAGGCGCAGGCGGGGCCGCAGGTGACGGTGCAGGTGAATGCGATGGACACGCAGTCATTTTTGAACCGGAGTTCGGATATTGCCGCGGCGGTGCGGCAGGCGCTGCTGAACTCCAATTCGCTGAACGATGTGATTCAGGGGTACTAAAGGCGGGGCGATGAACAGCTTTCCTGTGTTGAAGACGGGAGCGGTGGCGCAGTATCCGGCGGGAAGGACGCTGACTTACTCGACGCAGGTGCTTCGATTTGTGGACGGGAGCGAACAGAGGTTCGGCGACTACGCGGCGCCACTGCATCAGTGGACGATTCAAGTGAGCGCGCTGGATGAGGCGGAGATGCACGCGCTGCAGGAATTCTTTCGCGAGATGGCGGGCAGGGCGGGGAATTTCGCGTTTACGGACCCCTGGGACGGGACCGTGTATCCCTCGTGCAGCTTAGCGGCGGACACGATGACGGAGACGTTTCTTGCGGAGACGCAAGGGGCGACGGTGCTGACCGTGCGGGAGAACCGGAGCTGAGATGCTTTTCTATCCTCAGTTATCGAGCGGTGGCACGAGCCAGTTTCCGATTGCCAGGCAGGAGATGCACCGGACAGTACAGAGCGCGATGCCGAGCGGGGCGACGATCCGTTCGTCGGATGTGGGCGCGGATTCCGTGCAGTGGAAGCTGACTTACTCGCATTTGACGGACGCGGAGTGGGCGGCGATCGAGTCGCTGTACAAGGCGGCGCAAGGCAGGCTCAACGCGTTTACGTTTCTCGATCCGACAGATAACTTGCTGGTGTGGAGTTCGGACTTGACGAACTCAGTGTGGACGATGGACCCGATGGTGACGATAGGAGGGGGAATCGGCGATCCGAACGGAGGAACGGACGCATTCCAGTTGACCAACGGCGGCCAAGCGCCGCAGGGAGTGGGACAGACACTGCCGGCTCCGGCGGGGTTGATTTATGCCTTCAGCGCGTATGTGTCGAGCGCGGCGCCGGCGAGCGTGAGCTTAGTGGCGACGGACGGGACGGCGGTGTTGCATGAGACGGTGACCACGGCGGCCGCCTGGACGAGAGTGCAGATGCAGAGTCTGTTGGCGAGCAGCCAGGGGACGATCACGTTCCGGATCGAGCTTGCTCCGGGGGCGCAGGTGGACGTATTTGGGCCGCAGGTGGAGGCGCAACCTAAGGCGAGTGTGTATAAAGCGACCGCGGGACGGGGTGGTGTGTATCCGGAAAGCCGCTTCGCGCAGGACGAAATCCAGCGGGTTTCTACGGGCGTGAATCAGAACGCCGCGGTGATTCAGATTTTCACAACGATTTCGGACTGAGAGGGCAAGAAACCGAGATGGCGACGATCGATACCCTGAAAACTCTCACGACACCGGGCACGCCCCTATTCCTTTTCGACATTACGCTCGCGGACGGGCAGACCGAGAGTTACAGCACGCATAGCGTAATTTACAACGGCACGGCTTACACGGCGCGTGTGATGCAGCATAACCTGTTCGAACTGCAGGCATCGTCGAACCAGGGAATCGACAGCCTGGCGAATGTGTCGATCACGCTGGGCAATGCGGACTCGATCTGCTCGGAGATTGAGCGGAACGTGGGCTGGAAGGGCGCGCAGGTTACGATTCAGTTCCTGTTCTTCGACTTGGTAAACGGGGTTGGGTTGTCGGAGAGCGAGGTGGTGTTCCGCGGCGTGGCGAATCCGCCGGAGGAGTCGACGGAGTCGAGTTTCCGGGTGAGTTTTGTCAGCCGGTTGAACCTGACGCGGGTGTATCTGCCGGAAGTGAGGATACAGCGCCGCTGCCCATGGCAGTTTCCATCGACCCTGGCACAGCGGCAGGAGGGTTTAAACGGCGGGACCGAAGGGCGGTATGACCTGTTCTACCGATGCGGGTACTCGGCGGATGTCGCGGGGGGCGTGGGTAACCTGAACGCCGGGGCGGCGTATACGTCGTGCGATTACTCGCGGGCTTCGTGCGAGCAGCGGGGGATGTTCTCGAAGGACGCGCAAGGGAACACAACGGCGCGATTTGGGGGAATCGAGTATGTGCCGTCACTCGTGCAGGTGAGGGGCTACGGGCAGGGTACGCGGGAGTGGTCACCAGTAATCGACAACCAGGCGCGTTACAACGACTATGTTCCGCTGATTTATGGGACGGGGTGGTTTGCGCCTCCGATCGTGTTTTCGCGCAACGATGGAAACCTGACGCGGATGCAATTGCTGCTGGGAATGGGGCAGATCAATGGCGTTCTGAAGGTGATTGTCAACGACATTGAGATTCCGGCGGGACAGCAGGGCGCGAACATGACCGCGACGGGATGGTACAACCTGGTGACGGCGGGCGGGCGTGATGGCAATTTCGACATGGACTTCACCGACGCGCAGGGGAATCCGCTTGGCGACCCTTATGGCAGCATGGCGTATCTGAGCGTGGTGGTTCCGAACCGCATTAGCGACGGAATTACGCTGCCGCAGGTGCAGGTGCTGGTGCAGGGGATGTTGCTGGACCGGTACACGGCCGCGGGGGCGTATCAGGACACGGTGTTCACGAATAACCCGGCGTGGGTGATTTTGGATGCGCTGCAAAGAAGCGGCTGGACGACGGACGAAGTCGACTTAGTGAGCTTCGCGGCGGCGGCGGCGGTTTGCGACACGCTGTTGGAGGCCGTGGATTTGAACGGAAATCCGGTGACAGTGCCGCAGTTTCAATGCAACCTGATTTTGAATTCGCGGCGGCCGACGTCGGACGTGGTGCGCGGGATCCGGAACGGGTCATCGTTGTATCTGACGATGAGCCAAGGCGGGCTGTTGCAGTTGAAGGCGGAGGGACCGATCGCGCAGCAGCAGCCGGTGCAGATCGCGTCAGGCAACAGTGTCGAGCCGATTAACGGCGGGTGGCCGGCATATGAGTTCGGAGATAACTCGTTCTCGGGGATTGTTCGCCGGAGCAACGGCGAATCGACGGTGCGGGTGTATTCGCGGCCAATGGCGGATTCTCCGAACCAGATGGCGGTGGAGTTTCAGGACGAGTTCAACGAGTATCAGCAGGACAGCATTTCACTGGTGGACATTGACGATGTGCAGTTGAGCGGGCAGCCGGTGACGACATCGCTTACGGCTCTCGGGTTGCCGAATTTCAACCAGGCGGCGCGGGCGATTACGCTGCAGTTGAACAAGAGCGTGCAGGGGAACACGTACGTGGATTTCGAGACGAGCGTGAAGGCGTTCGGGCTGAATCCCGGAGATTTGATTACGCTGACCTACGCGCGGGAGGGGTGGGCGAGGCAGTTATTCCGCGTAACGCGGATTGCGCCGGGGCCGAACTACCGCACTGCGACGATTACGGCGCAGATTCACGACGATGCGTGGTATGGGCCGAACGCGCTGCTGGGGAGCGGCGGGATCGGGAGGCAGGCGGGGGCGGGAACGGGTTTGCCGAGGCCGCTGGCCGGGGCGACGACGGATGCGAACGGGAATCCGGAGTTCGCGATCGCGGAGACGGACACGGAGAGCGCAGACGGGAGTTACACAGTAAGCCTGGCGGTGGGATTTACTCCTCCGGCGAGGCCCGCGGCGAGTGCGGCGAATATTCCGCTGGTCGGTCTGAATCCTTCGATTTCTTTGACGGGCGGGACGCTCGGGGGCGGGCAGACGCTGTATTATGCGTTTAGCGCGGTGGATGCGAACGGGAACGAGACGGCGCTGTCGTTTGTGGTGGCGGCGTCGATTCCCTCCGGGACGCAGACGAATGCAGTTACTCTGAGCGGGCTGAGTTTCTCGGCGACGACAGCGAGTTTCAACGTATACCGGGGTACGACACCGCAGCAAATGTACCGAGTTGCGGCGGCGCAGGCCGTGGCGGCCCAGTTCACCGATAGCGGGGCGGCGGAGACGCTTGTGCCGCCTCCCGATGCGAACTACGACCACGCGAATTTCTACTGGCGGTATGAGTTACTGCCGCAGACCCCGGTGAATATCGAGTCGGCGACGACGGTGGGCAACAGCCAGTTACAGATGACGGCAAATGAATTTCAAGGGATGCTGGCGCGGATCATCTCCGGGACAGGCGCCGGGCAGGAAAGACAGATTCTGGCGAACACGGCGACAACTGTGACGGTTGCGCAGAGTTGGACAGTGACTCCGGACGGGACGAGCGAGTTTGCCGTAGTGGATGCGGGTTGGCAGTTCGGATCGACGGCGAGCGTGAGTCCGGCGACGTTTACGGTTCCGGACCGGCCGGGGATGACGGTGGAGATTTCCGGGCGGGCGGCGAACGTTCGGAACGAAGAGACGGACCCGGCGCTGTCGCCGGTTACGGCGTGGCAGATCGGCGGGGTGACGGTGACGCCGGTGGACGCGAGCGTACCGCCGGCGCCGGTATTCGGGTTGAATGCTCCGGGTGAAGGGAGCGTGCAGGTGCAGGCGATCGGGTTCAGCACGCTGGCGAACACTCGTACGATTACGGCGGGGACGTTGACGTTGGGTTTTTGGGATGAGTTAGGCGGTCCTTCGACGGTGACACTGAGCGCGGGGATCGCGGCGACGGATACGACGGTTGTGACAGTAGGGCAGACGGGGGCCCAACCGGGCGCGCTGCTGCAAGTGGAAGCCGAGGTGATGCTGGTGATTGCGGTCGCGGGCGACGGGGTGACGCTGACGGTGACGCGCGGGGAATACGGAACGGCGGCGGCAAGCCACAATGCGGGAGTTGCGGTGTGGGCGCTGACGCGGATGAGCTTCGTGATGCCGTTCTTTCCAGACTTTTTCGGGAGTCCGGAGAGCGGGAGTTACAGTTTTCCGATTCCGTTCGCGGACAAGCGCATTGTGACAGCAGAGTTATTCATGACTAACTCGCGGGGCAGCGGCCCGGTGGCGCAGGAGTCGTTCACCGGGACGGCGGACTACGGGCTACGGACGCTGTCGGGCGGACAGTTGACGATGCAGGTGGAAGGGCCGCTGGCGATTGAGACCAACGCGGCGGCGCCGCTGGTGATGGATGCGACCCACGCGGTGCGGGATATTTTTGCGATGGTGAAGCAGGCGCCGGGAGCGCCGGTGGTGGTGCAGGTGACGCAGAATGCGCAAGCCTACGGGCCGCAGTTGACGATCGGAGCGGGGCAGACGATGTCGAATGTGGTGGACGGGATGATGCTCACCCCGCTCAGCGACGGGGCGCAGATCGGGGTGAACATCGTTTCCGTGACGCCGGCGTCGAATGTAGCGCCGGGGAGCGACCTGACGGTGACGATCCGACTGTAGGCGCGCCATGGCGGACACTCTGACGAAGCTACGGCCCGACCGGGACTTACAGTGTTACTACTTCCAGCCTTCCGCGGTCGCCGCATTGAGCGGAGCGTCGGCGGCGGGATTTACGCTTTCGGGGACGTGGCGGCAGCAGTTCGACTGGGCGGTGGTGGAATGGAACCGGGATAACACGTTCGAGCATCCGATGTTCCGGAACCTGCCGGATGGGGACTTAAGCGGGATTACGCTGAGTTATCAGGAGGCGCGGACGAACTGCATTCCGATGGATTCCGATTT
The DNA here is from genome assembly GCA_027459465.1 of Bryobacterales bacterium. Lineage (GTDB taxonomy): Bacteria > Acidobacteriota > Terriglobia > Bryobacterales > Bryobacteraceae > JAJYKC01. The sequence continues at coordinate 7,968 of DAIDIH010000205.1, forward strand.
GTACCCGACTGTGGATTGGCCCTCGCTGCGCATTTGGGCGGATCCGGGGACCGGGGAACAGGTTTATTACGTCAAGCTGATGAATTACGCGACGCCGGCAGGGGGGAGTTATGTGCCTGCGACGGCGACGATGACGCTGGGAGGGACGCCGACGACGGGGGACTACATCGGCGTATCGTTTTTGAGCGAGCAGTACAATTATCAGCTTTACGGGACCGACACGATCGACAGTGCGATCACGCAACTAGCGGCGGCGGTGAATTCGTTCTCGTCGACCATGTCGGCAACGGCTTCGGGCAGTTCTATCACGCTGACGTACGTGGGGACGAAGACGGGAAGCAGCACGACGGGGGCGAGCGGGAACCGATTGGGAGTCTACGGGTTTGTCTCAGGCGCGGGGACCGAGCAGTGGGTGACACCTTGGACGCAGTTCAGCGGGGGACAATCGCCGACGGCGTGGAATGTGACGCTGCCGTTTGGGACGTTGACGGACGTGAACGGCGCGGCGGTGCCGACGAACGCGGTCCGGAAGATACGCTGGACGTATGCGGCGGATTTACAAGCGGGAAGTTTTGCGCGGAGCGAGTTTTCGGTCGAGGTGACGCAGTGGACGGTGACGGGGACGAACCTGACTTACTCAGTGGCGGGACCGGGGAGCGTGCGGATTGAGGATAACTCCAGCCAGATTGCTTACAGCGGGACGTGGGGGCAGTCGGTAGGGAACTTTTCTGGCTCGACGATTCACTACACGACGACGAACGGGAACTCGCTGAGCTGCTCGTATACGTTCGAGGCTGCTCATAGCCTGTATCTGGGGACGAGGATCACGTTCAACAGTGGGACGATCGGAGTGTCGGTGGACGGGCAGGCGGCGGTGACGGTGAACCTGTTGTATGCGGGGGAAGACGTGCTGGTGCGACACCTGTTGGGGACGTTGCCGGCGGGGCCGCACACCGTGACCATTACTTACACGGGACCGACCGGCAGCTACTTCTACTTCGACTTTCTGGAGGTGGCTGTACCGGCTCAGACGCTGCCTGTACCGGCGACGAACGGCAAGGTGACGCTGGCGACGGACTGGGATACGGAACATTCGCAGGTGCTGGCCGCGGAACGGACGGCGTGGATGCTCGCTTCGCTGGGCTTCGTGGGACGCGCGAACCACTACGCGGGCGCGCTGTGGTTTTACGAGATCGCGTCGCCGGGGAATGTGTACGCTTCGGGGACCGTTACGTTCACCGGGACGCCGGAGTTCGGGCAGACGACGACGATCACGCTCGACGGAACGGCGATATCGCATGTGAACACGATCGGCGACACGGCGGAGACCCTAGCGCTGGCGTTCGAGTTTCTGATCAATTACAACTCGACGGGAGTGTGGGCGCAGGCGTCGGGGACGACGCTGACCATCGTCGCGCGGGAGATGGGCTCCGCGGGGAATGCGATGACGCTTGCCGCGAGCGGGAGCACGACGGGGTTCACTGTGGCGGCGTCGGGCGCGACATTCACTGGAGGCGTGGACGGGACGTGGCTGACGGATTTGGCCGCTGCGCCGAGGATGAACCGGGCGGCGAGAGACTGGCACACGGCGTACTTCACGTCGTTGAAGGGCTACGGAATCGATGTGGCGGCGGCGTTTAGTACGGAGTTGGGGAACGGTGATCCGTCGGTTAGCGCGGGTATCGGGCAAAGATATTTGAGCGGAGACCCGGTGTTAGTGAATACGCCGGCGCTGCAGACGAATTTTTCGCCGCAGAGCCGCGCCTACTGGCAGGAAGTGTATATCGAGATGGCGGGATTGCAGGCGGCGGCGGGGCTTACTCCTTACTTACAGTTCGGCGAAGTGCAGTGGTGGTATTTCCCGGAACTGGATGCGCAGGGCAACCCAATCGGCATGACGTTTTACGACGCCTACACCACGAGCACTTTCGAGACGCAGTACGGGAAGGCGATGGCGCAGATTCTGACGAACACCGCGGACCCGTCGGCGACGCCCGATGAAGCGGCGTTTCTGCCGAGCCTGATCGGGGCGCACACGGCAGCGATCCGCGAGTATGTGCTGGCGAGCTACGCGAACTGCCGGTTCGAGGTGTTGTATCCGCCGGATGTGAACAACTACGCACTGACGCGGGTGATCAACTATCCGACGAATGACTGGACTCCAGGGAACCTGACATGCCTGAAGACGGAGAACTTCGGGTACACGCTGGGGCGGAACCTGGACCTGGCGCGAGCGGCGATTGAAGGCGGCTATGCTGCGGCATTCCCGCCGGCGCAGCGGAGCCACCTGGTGGGGATCAGTGACGCATCGACGCCCTGGTTAAAGGAGAGCGAGATCGCGGTGGGGGATGCGATCGAGTCGGTGGTGCTGTTTGCGCTTGACCAATACTGTCTGATAGGGTATCCGGCGCCGCTTGCGGCGCCACCACGGCGAAGCGTGCAACTCGGCTAGACGCCACGCGCTATATTTAGCGTTGCGGCTGTGATTTCCGTCCAAAACGTTTCCAAGTGCTACCGTTTGTATGGCCATGCGGCGGACCGTCTGCGGGCGACGCTTCCGTTCGTTTCCCTCGGGGCGAGGGCGACGGATTTCTGGGCCGTTCGCAACGTCAGTTTCCGGGTTGAGAAGGGCGAGGTGGTGGCGCTGCTCGGGCCGAACGGAAGCGGCAAGAGCACGTTGCTGCAGATCGTCTGCGGGATTCTGCAGCCGACCGAGGGGCGGGTGCTGGTGAGCGGGCGGATTGCGGCGTTGCTCGAACTTGGCGCAGGGTTCAGTCCGGAATTCACGGGGCGGGAAAACGTTTATCTGAACGGGGAGATCCTCGGTCTATCGCGTGGGGAGATCGACCGGGCGTTTCCGAAGATCGAGGCGTTCGCCGAGATCGGGCAGTTCATCGACCGTCCGGTGAAAGAATACTCGACGGGCATGTACGTGCGGCTGGCGTTTTCGACCGCGATTCACGTTGAGCCGGAGATCCTGGTGGTGGACGAGGCGCTGAGCGTGGGGGACGCGATTTTCGCGAGCCGGTGCATCCGCAAATTCGAGGAACTGAGAGAGCGGAGTGTGACGGTGCTGCTTGTATCGCACGACCTCGGCCTCGTGAAGAGGTTGTCGGACCGGGCGGTGTTTCTGCTGAACGGCGAGATGCAGATGATCGGGTCCGCGAACGACGCGGTGAACCGCTATATCGGGTTTGTGCACGAGCGGCAGAAGGGGACGGGGATCGAGCCGCCGGAAGGCGCGATGACGGGGGGCAGTTTCCGTCATGGGGACCGGACGAGCGAGATCGTCGACGTTACCACGCTCGATGCGAACGACGAGCCGCGGGCGGTGTTCCGATGGGCGGAGACGATGCGGGTGCGGGTGAGGGCGCGGTTCCGGGAGGAGAGCGTGAATCCGATTGTGGGAATGCTGATCCGAAGCCGGCTGGGGATGGATGTATTCGGGACCAATACGCGCGTGGAGGGATTGGAACTGGGGACGGTGCGCGCGGGGGAGGAACTGGAAGTGGATTTCGACATTCCCTGTCTGCTGACGCGGCAAGAGTACACGCTGACGGCGGCGACGCAGCACTGGGACGGGTCGAGCCAGGACTGGCACGACGATGTACTTTCGTTTCGCGTGGCTGACGCGACGGAGGTGGTAGGCGTGATGCGAATTCAGCCGAAGATCCAGTACCGGGTAGGCACGACGCGCGGGGAGCGGGCGCCGGCGCGGTGATTTACGCGGTCGTTGTAGCGACAGTGGCGGCGGTGCTGTTCGCCGTCACGGTGTATCGCGCGTTCGGCGTAAAGAACAAGGCGGACTTTCTGGTTGCGGGCCGGACGCTGCGCTGGCCGGTGCTGGTGTTCACGCTGCTTTCTTCCTGGATCGGGGCGGGAAGCCTGTTCGCCGGGGCGGAGAACGCGTACCTGCACGGATTCGCGGCGCTGTGGCAGC